>NZ_JBFODE010000072.1:0-93835 GCF_040908155.1 Aeromonas sp. R6-2
CCACCGCAAAGGTCTCGGGGGGCAGCGCCCCCACCTTGACCGTGAACTGCAATCCGGTTTGATTCGCCATGGCCTTCCTCTCTTCATCTTCTCGCGGCGCGCGCCATCGCGCCCCGGCTCAATTGGGCAAACGGGAGCCGCCGCCCGCTCGCCACGCTACCGCCCTCTCCGGTGCATCCAGGGCAGGCGAAGATAGGGGGAAACGGGTGACAGGCTGACGGTCTCTGCATTCAGGGGCATCCCTTTACTGCTTTGCCATCGCGACGCCCTGGCGCCGGCAGGCCAGACGGGGCGATGGCAAAACAGAAAAGCCCCGGCCGGCACACCAGACCGGGGAAATTGCACGGGCCGCCCAAGGCGGCCCAGGCTACTGCAAGGAATAACTCAATGAGGGTGAAGCGATTACGCTTCGATCGGGGCACGCCAGTCGTCGGCACCGGAGGTACCGGCCACGGTGTGCTCCCAGTCGATCTTGCGATAGGCCAGGGAGACCTGGATCAGCTGGGTGAAGTCAGACTTCGCCGGATCCTGGCAGTGGGGCATCTGGCAGTCGATGTCGACGATGGTGGCATCGGTCAGCACGGTAGAGAAGAAGTGCTCCTGCTTGCCCTCGACGGAGGTGCGGTACCACTTCAGGGTCACCTTCGGCAGCATCTCGCCAGAGGCCAGGGCGTTGTACATCAGGGGAACGGCCTTGTTCAGGGCGACGGTGAACTTGAAGGGCTTGTGCACACGCTGGCCAGCCGGCTGACCGGATTGCGGATCGGTCGGCACGGTCACCACGTGGTTGAATTCCTGAACCAGCATCTCGTCTTCGTGGCCTTGCACGAAGATGTTACCGACGGACTCGGAGGTGAAGGCGCCAGCGGTGATGTTGCCCTGGGTCTTGCCTTCGATGCTGATATAACACGGAGTTGGCATGGTATTGCTCCTATTGGTTGAACGGTGATAACACTCATCCGCCAATAAGCAGCAACCGTGCCATACGAAACACAGAATAAATACCAATTATAAATCAACAAGTTATATGAAAACTAGAATTCCTGCGCCACAGGGCGGCGCAACTTATTGCGCGAGGCAGACTGATTGTCCGGCATTTATTACATCTGCGGCTTAAAACTCCACCCGATGAGCAATCCATTGCTCCAGACCACACATATGACTGGCCAGGATAAAAAATCCCCGGCCAGGCCGGGGATTGATGCTACTGGGTACCACCCACAGTGAGCTGGTCGAGTTTGAGGGTGGGCTGGCCGACGCCGACCGGCACGCTCTGCCCCTCCTTGCCGCAGACACCCACACCGCGATCGAGCTTGAGGTCGTTACCGACCATGGAGACCTGACTCATGGCCTCGGGACCGTTGCCGATCAGGGTCGCTCCCTTGATGGGGGCGGTGATCTTGCCGTCCTCGATGAGATACGCCTCGGAGGCGGAGAAGACAAACTTGCCCGAGGTGATGTCCACCTGGCCACCGCCGAAGTTGGGGGCGTAGATGCCACGCTTGACCGAGGCGATGATCTCCTCGGGCTCCGACTCACCGGCCAGCATGTAGGTGTTGGTCATGCGCGGCATGGGCAGGCTGGCATACGACTCGCGCCGGCCGTTGCCGGTCAGGGGCACCCCCATCAGGCGGGCATTCTGCTTGTCCTGCAGATATCCCTTGAGAATACCGTTCTCGATCAGCACGTTATAGCCACCCGGCGTCCCCTCGTCATCGATGGTCACAGAGCCGCGCCGCCCGCTCAGGGTGCCGTCATCGACGATGGTGCACAGGCTGGAGGCGACCCGCTCGCCGATGCGGCCGGCATAAGCCGAGGAGCCCTTGCGGTTAAAATCCCCCTCCAGACCATGACCCACCGCCTCGTGTAGCAGCACACCGGGCCAGCCGGCGCCGAGCACCACCGGCATGGTGCCGGCCGGGGCGTCGATCGCCTCCAGGTTGACCAGGGCCTGGCGCACCGCCTCGCGCACATAGCCGAAGGCGCGGCTCTCGTCTCCCTCAAGCTCGAGGAACCAGTCGTAACCGAAACGACCACCACCGCCACCGCTGCCCCGCTCGCGACGACCGCCCTTCTCGGCAATCACGGTCACCGAGAGGCGCACCAGGGGGCGAATGTCGGCGGCCAGGGTGCCGTCGCTGCCGGCCACCAGCACCTCTTCGTAGACGCCGCTGATGGAGGCCATCACCTGGGTGATGGCAGGATCCAAACTGCGGGCGAAGCGGTCCATCTGCTCGAGCAGGGCGATCTTCTGCAGCTTGGAGAGGCTCTCGAGCGGGTCCATCGCAGGATAGAGGAGCCCGGACTCATTACGCCGCCAGGCCTGCACCCGACCGCTGCCACCACTGGCTGCGATGCCGCGGGCCGCCACCACAGATTGCTGCAGGGCGGTGAGGCTCAGCTCGTCGGAGTAGGCAAACCCGGTCTTCTCACCGCTGACGGCGCGCACCCCGACCCCCTGATCGATGTTGTAGCTACCGTCCTTGACGATGCCGTCTTCCAGCATCCAGGACTCGTGCCAGCTGCGCTGGAAGTAGAGATCGCCAAAATCGATTCGGTGGCTCATCAGGCTGCCGAGCAGCCCCTCGAGCCGGCCGGGGTCGAGGTCGTGGGGGGTCAGCAGGGAGGCGCTGACCTGCTCAAGTAGACTCAATCTCGTTCTCCATCGCCGTGTTCGGCGTTCATGTTCATCAGACGGGCGTGGCGCAGTACCGGCATGCGCTCACCCAGCAGGCTTGCCTGCTGCGGGTCGAAGCGGGCACTCACTACACCTGCACCCTCGCCCTTGCAGGCGACCACAGTTCCCCAGGGATCGACGATCATGCTGTGGCCGAAGGTCTCGCGGCCGGTTTCGTGATCGCCCCCCTGATTGGCGGCCACCACCCAGCATTGATTCTCGATGGCGCGGGCCCTTAGCAGGGTCTCCCAGTGAGCGGCGCCGGTGAAGCGAGTGAAGGCAGCCGGCACCAACAGGATGCGGGCCCCGGCGGCGACCAGGGTGCGGTATAGCTCGGGAAAGCGCAGATCATAACAGATGGAGAGCCCCAGCGTCCCCAGCGGCGAAGGCACGGTGACCGGGTGCTCACCCGGACTGAAGGTCTCGGACTCCCGGTAGCGCCCCTGGCTGTCGGCCACATCCACATCGAACAGGTGCAGCTTGTGATAAACCCCCTGGCATATCCCTTCGGGATCAAACACCAGCGAGCTGGTGTGGATCCGCGCCTCCCCCTCGATGCGGGTTGGCATGGCGCCGGCTACCAGCCAGATATTGTGCTCGCGGGCCCACTCGGCCAGCTGTGCCTGAATCGGCCCCTCGCCGAGGGACTCTGCGCCGTCGAGGTAACCTTGCCTCTCCCCAAACAGGGCGAAGTTCTCCGGCAGCAGGGCCAGAAGGGGGCGCTCGGCCGGCAGCTCGGCCAGCAGAGCCGCTATGAGCTCGCGGTTAGCAGGCCAGTGGCGGCCAGAGACCAGTTGCAGGGCAGATAACCACATGGGCGGACTCCTTGTCACACTGAGAATGCGTCATCCCGGGAGAGGGTGTAGTCAAAGACAATGATTCGTTCCAGCACGGGGCGAAAGCGTTGCTTGAGAGCCTCGTGGTCGGGATGGGGCAGATAGCGCTGGCGGGCACGCTCATCGGCGAAGGTCATCAGGACGCAGTGGGTAAATCCCTCCTCTTTCCCCTCCGGGCTGTCGGCGAGCCCCCACTCCACCGCGAGGACACCGGGTATCAGCCCCGGGATGGCCAGAAATCCCTGACGCACCGCCTCTATCTCGGAGGCGGCAGCACCTGGCTTGAAGGTCACCAACAGAATATGACGGATCAATCGAGCCTCCTTGGCGAACTGACTCATGGACGAATGGGGGGCTTGGTCGCCGCCTCGGCCTCTTTGCGCTGCTCCTCGTTGAGCTTGATGCGAGCCTTGTCACGCCCCGCCTCGGTCAGCTGAGGGTTATCGAGGGGGCCCTCTACCCGAAAATCGATGCGGGTCACCACATCCACCACGGGTTCGAGCAACTTGGAGAGGGCAAACACATAGAGGCCGGTCACCGGTGTCACCGAGAAGGCCGCCACCACCGGCAGGGTTCCCCCCAGGTTGGGTGAGAAGCTGAGCTGATAGTCGAGGTTCCAGCGCACCAGATCCGCCACCCCCTCACCACGCAGATTACCGGCAGCCCCCTTCATATAGAGATCCCGGTTCTCGATCACCCCCTGCCGGGCCTTCAGTGTGGCAGTGATGGACTCGAAATAGAAACCCTTGTCGAAGACGTCGCGAAAATCGAGCTTCAGCTTGCGCACCAGGGAGTCGAAGCTGAGGAAGGAGAGCAGGCGGGCGCCGCGATCGTTCACCTCCCGTATGGTGCCCCCATCCAGATGCACCTTGGCATCGCCCCCCAGGGTCGTCAGTTGTGGTCGCCAGGGTACATCCTGCCACCCTCCGCTGAACTCGACATCGGCCGGGGTGTCGCCCAGGGGAGATACATAGCCAAAACGGCGCAGCAGCAGTTCGCTGTTGGCACTCTTGAGGCGCCCCTCGAGTCGGGTCTGCATCCGGGTTCCGTCGCTGCGCCACACCCCCTTGCCGCTGAGGGTCGAGCCGGCCAACTCCATCTTGAAACGATCCAGATTGACCCGACCGGGAGCCGGTTTGAGCTCTCCGCTGACCTGGCCGAGGGGCAGCTCGCCGAAGCGGCAGTCGGCGCAGGTGAAGGTGAGCCAGGGAAGCTGTGCAAGCAGGGTCTGATCCGCCCCAAGATCGGGAGTGCCCCGGAAGTCCTCACTCGAGCCGGACCAGTGCAGGCGGCCAAACTGGGCCTCGACCGGCCGACTGCGGCGGGTCGGCACCCGCACCACCCCGAGCACCTGGGGACTGTCGATCATCACCTCGGTGGCCCCCTCGACTGCCCCCACGGTGAATTGCACCGCCTTGAGGGTGGCCGAGCCAATTCGGGCCTGATTGATGCGCCCATCGACCCACCAGGGAGAGGGCCAGAAGGCAGGCCCCTCCAGGGAGGCCCCGTCGCCACCACGGGCCGGTAGCCAGCCCGACAGGCGGGAGAGCCAGGCCCCTACATCGGCCTGGTTCTGGCTGATGGTCAGCAGCAGGGGGGCATCGCGGATCACCCGGGTACCCGGTTGACCCAGATTGGCGCGCAGCCGGGTCAGGCGGGCCGGGCTCTGGCCATAGTCGAGGCGGGCCGAGAGGTTATGCTCGCTTCCCAGCACGGCGTGGATATCGGCCTTGCCGTTTTGACCCCGCGCCGTGACCCTCAGGGGCAAGACACTCCCCGCCGCCTTGGTGAGCGGTGCCGGCAGATCCAGGGCCATCCCCTGCAGATCCGAGGCGAGATCGACGCTAAATTGCAGCGGCCGGGCGTCATTGAGGTCGACACCCACCTTGCCACTCCAGCGGCCCTTGCCCTTGAGCACCTCACTGCCCGGCAGCGCAAGGGTCGAGCGCGAGGAATCCCACTCCCCCTTGATGCCCACATCGACCCGATATCCGGCCGGACGCACGGCGCCGCGATAGTCGAGAGTGACCGGGTTACCGTAGAGGCGGGCGCTCACTCCCTTGAAGCCCGTCTTCTCGTTGTCAAAATCCAGGATGCCCCTGACCTCCTCCAGCGGGAGGTCCAGCGCCGCCAGACGTACCTTGCTGCGCTCGAACTCGGCCTGCCCCGCCACCTTCACCTCGGTGCCGTTGAGGGGGATGTCGAGGCGCAGGGCCCCCTCCAGGGGGCCGCTGACCTGTACCTGCTCGAGAGCCTGCCCCACCGAGTCCCGCAACGGCGAGTCGTTCAGGTAGCGGGTCACCTCTCCCCCGTCCCCCGCCACACTGGCGGCGATATAGAGGTGGGCATCGGGGGCGAGATCCGGGATCAGGGCATGGATCCGCTCACCACGTACCTTGCCCAGTCGTGCCGAGGCGCTCTGCATATCGAGGGAGGCGTTCTGGAACAGCAGATCGAGCTGCAGGTCGGTGAGCGGTTGCCAGCCGGGATCGAACTGGAAGCGAGCCTGCTCGAGGGGCACGGCCGCCTGGAAGATGCCCTCGCCGCCGGCATAGGGGAAGTCCTGCAGGGCCCCGTACCAGAGCAGGCTGGCCCCCTTGGCGCGTCCTCCCTGGAGGGCTGCGCTCAGATAGTCGACCAATCCCTTGTCCATGGCCTGCAGGGGATAGTAACGATCCGCATGGGCGGCGTTCTTCACATCCACCGAGCCGGTCAGGGCCAGGAAGGGGCGCGCCTCCAGATCGAGGCGAAAGCGGGTAGCCAGGGAGAGATCCGGATTGGAGAGGGCGATATCCTGGCCGTAGAGCACCCAGTTTCCCCGCTCCCGCCACCAGTCGAGGCGGCCACCGAAGCTGTCGACGGCGATGGGGCGCTTGAAGTGGTGCCCAGTATCGATCCGATCTTTTGCCAGACTCAGGGTGAGGGCGCCCTGCTCCGGCGTCAGCCAGAAGCGGCCATCCAGGGAGCCGATACCGGGCACCCACTGCCACTGCCTGAGGCCCAGCCCCTGCAGGGTGCCGCTCAGCGAGGGTGACTGCCACTGAGCATCCGAGCGCAGAACAAGATCGTGGATCTCGCCGCTCGGCTTTGTGGCGGCCAGGGCCTCGGTCGCATCGGGGTAGAGGCCGGAGACGATCTGGCTGAGCAGGGCCAGCTTGCCGAGCTCGACCCGGGGGGCATAACCCAGGATCTGATCGCCCTTGCGCTCCAACTGCAGTTGGCTGCGCAACCAGGGGCGCTCGTCGAGCTTGAGCTGCACGTCGTAACTGGCCAGCTGCCAATCCTGCTCATCCCGGCGCAGCTGGATCTGGCCACCGCTCAGTCCAAGCCGGTGCATCTGACCCTTGTCCTTCCAGATCAGATAGTTGTTGCCAAACTTGAGCAGGCTCTCACCCCACTCACGGCCCTGAAACTCGCTCCACAGTTGCAGATCAAGCTGCCCCTCCAGACGCGGCTCACCGGCGTGGATCCTGGCCAACAGGGGGGTGATGTTGAGGCGATGGGCCCCCAGATAGAGACGCCCCGAGAGATCGTCCAGACGGTGGGAGCGCCCCTTGAGATCGATGATAAGATCCAGCGTGCTCTCGCCGATACCGTCCACCAGATAGGCCTTGCCGACCCCCTGATGGCGATTGCCCCGGTTCTGCCAACCCAGCTCGGCGATGCTGAGGGTGGTGAGCTCCCCCAGGGGCGTCTTGAGACGCAGCCGGCTATCGTGCAGGGAGAAGCGGCGGAAGCTGCCCAGCACCACCTCCAGCAGGGGGTCGATGCGCTGCTGCTGTTCTCGCGAATTCTGTTGGGGGCGGGTCAGATCGAGGGTGAGATCCAGCCCATGGAGCTGCAGATCGCGAAAATGGGGAGCGGCGCTGCGCAGGGAGCGCCAGAGATCCAGGCTGAGCGAGGCGCGAGAGAGGGTAAAACCGAAGGGGCTGTCCGGGGCATCGAGCCGCAGCCCCTCCAGGGAGAGAGCGGGCCCGCGTCCGACCCAGGTTAGCCCCAGGCTCTCGACCCTGGCGCCCGGCCCGAGCAGCCGGGTGACCAACGCCTCCTTGTGCTGGTTGAGCAGGGGGCCGCCCAGACGAACGGCGCTGATCCCGATGGCCAGCAGCACGAACAGGACCCCCAGGGCCAACCAGGCCCGACTCAACCAGCGGTGAAGCATTTACATCATCACCACATCAAACTGTTCCTGGCTGCAGAGCGGCTCGCTCACCACCCGGACCTGCTTGCCGATGAAGACCTCCAGCTCGGCCAGGCTATGGGACTCCTCACCACGCAGGAACTCGGCCACGGCCGGGGCGGCGTAGACGGTGAACTGATCCGCATCATAGGCCCGGTTGACCCGGATGATCTCGCGCAGGATCTCGTAGCAGACCGACTCCACCGTCTTGACCCGACCGCGCCCCTGACACTCGGGGCACTCGGAGCAGAGCACATGCTCCAGGCTCTCGCGGGTGCGCTTGCGGGTCATCTCCACCAGGCCGAGCTGGGAGAAGCCGTTGACGTTGGTCTTGGCCCTGTCTTTGGCGAGCGCCAGCTCCAGGCTGTGGAGCACCCGGCGCCGATGATCTTCCGACTGCATGTCGATGAAGTCGATGATGATGATGCCGCCGAGGTTGCGCAGACGCAGCTGGCGGGCGATGGCCGCCGTCGCCTCGACGTTGGTATTGAAGATGGTCTCTTCCAGGTTGCGGTGGCCGACGAAGGCGCCGGTATTGATGTCCACCGTGGTCATCGCCTCGGTCTGATCGATGATGAGGTAGCCACCGGATTTGAGCTCGACTTTGCGCTCCAGGGCACGCTGGATCTCGTTCTCCACATCGTAGAGATCGAAGATGGGGGACTCACCGGGGTAGTACTCCAGCTTGCCCGCCAACTCGGGGACATACTCCTCGCAGAAGCGCTTGAGGGACTCGAAGCTCTGGCGCGAGTCGACCCGGATCTTGTCGAGCTCGGTGCCGACGAAGTCGCGCACCACCCGAAACGCCAGGCTGGGATCCTCATAGATGACCCGGCACGGCGGATATTTCTGCTTGCGCTCGAGGATCTTGCGCCACAGGCGCTTCAAGAAGGCGGCATCCTGCTCCAGCTCCTGCTCCCCCACCCCTTCGGCGGCGGTACGGATGATGAAGCCGCCCAGCTCGTCCACATAGGCGCTGACCACCCGCTTGAGGCGCTCACGCTCGGCCTCGGACTCGATGCGCTGGGAGACCCCCACGTGGGCGCTGCCGGGCATGAAGACCAGATAGCGGGAAGGGAGGGTGATATCGGTGGTGAGGCGGGCCCCCTTGGTACCCAGGGGATCCTTGACCACCTGTACCATGATGTCCTGCCCCTGGCGCACCAGCTCGGCGATGTTGCCGGCCTGGAACTGCTCCTTCTCCTTGATGGCCACGCACTCGGTGTGCGGCACGATATCGGAGGCGTGCAGGAAGGCGGCCTTGTCCATGCCGATATCGACAAAGGCGGCCTGCATGCCGGGCAGCACCCGGCTGATCTTGCCCTTGTAGATATTGCCGACGATGCCGCGCCTGGCCTGGCGCTCCACATGCACTTCCTGCAACTGGCCATTCTCGACCAGGGCGACCCGGGTCTCGGAGGGGGTCACGTTAATCAACAGCTCTACGGACATATGACTGCTTCCTGATTTTTATAAGATTCTGATGAAACAGCGCGTCCAAAGCTGGAGGGACCAGAAGAAGGCGGGGTTCAGCGCTGTTCCAGGGCACTCTTGATGAGCAGATCCGTCTCGAGCAGGGGCAGGCCGACCACGGCGCTGTAGCTCCCCTCGATACGGCTGACAAACTTGCCGGCGATCCCCTGAATGCCGTAGGCACCCGCCTTGTCACAGGGTTCACCGGTCTCCCAATAGGCCTCGATCTCGGCCTCATCCAGCTTGCGGAAGGCCACGTTGGTGGTCACCAGCCGCACGTCGCAGCGATCGGCCGACGCCAGGGCTACCGCCGTCATCACCTGATGCACGCGACCGGAGAGGGCCTCGAGCATCTCCCTGGCATCGATGAGATCGGAGGGCTTCTCCAGCACTCGCTCACCGAGCACAACTATGGTGTCGGCACCGAGCACAGGATGTCCCTCGGGGGCCACGGCCAGTCCGGCCTGTGCCTTGTCGCGGGCCAGCCGGCAGACGTAGTCCTGGGGCTTCTCCCCCTCCTGCCGGCGCTCCTCGACGTCACAACGCAGCACCTCGAAACGATAGCCCAGCTGAGTCAGCAGCTCGCGGCGGCGCGGTGAGCCGGAGGCCAGGTAAACTTGAATTCTGTTATTCATAACTACTTGATATTGAAGTGTCTTCTCAATTGACGCAAGACCAGAAAGAGCCAGGGCCAGAGAAACATGGTAGAGAGGGTAGACCAGAAGTAGACCACGTTCAGGGTTGCCCGGCTAAACAGATGCTCGGCCCAGAAGACGGTGACCTTGCCCACCAGGGTAAGGCAGCCCACGATGAGGGCCTGTTGCCACACCGAGAAGTTGCGGATCTTCTGAAACTGGAAGGCCGCCAGGTAGACGACGATGGCCATGGCCATGGCGCGCACCCCCAGGGTGCTGCCGAGCAGCACATCGAGCAGCAGTCCGGCAACCCAGGCGCTGCCCACATTGACTCTGTGGGGCAAGGCCAGGGCCCAGTAGACCAGTACCATGGCGAGCCAGTCAGGCCGGAAGGGGGCCAGCTGGATCGGCAGAGGCAGAATGGAGAGGCTCAGGGCCAGCAGGATCGACAACCAGATCCAGAGCCGGCCACTTGCAGGTTGCAACATCAGGATTTCTTCTCCGCAGCGGGTGCCGGGACGCTGGCTCGCTCGTCATCGTGGAGCTCGGGACGCTTGTCGGTCCACAGCAGCAGCATATAGCGCAGCCGATCGAGGGGCACCAGGGGCTTGGCCTCTACCTGGGCAAAGGGCTTGCCCTCCACATAGTCGGCTCGGGTCACGGTCGCCACCGGGTAGCCTTCCGGGAAGCGGCCGCCAAGGCCCGAGGTGACCAGCAGATCGCCCACCTGGATGTCGGTGTTGCGCGGCAGGTTGCGCAGCTCCAGCCTGTCGAGCTCACCGCTTCCGGTGGCGATGGCGCGCAAGTCGTTACGCAGCACCCGCACCGGCAAGCCGTGGCTGGCATCGGTGATGAGCAGCACCCGACTGGTGGTGGACCCCACGTGCAGCACCTGACCTATCACGCCGAGATCGTTGATCACCGGCTGACCGTTGTAGACGCCGTCGAGGGCCCCCTTGTTGATCAGGATCTGGTGGCTGAAGGGGTCGGAGTCGACCGAGATGAGCTCGGCGACCATCTTGCGCGACTCCTTTTGCACCGGCGAGCCGAGCAGCTCGCGCAACCGCTGGTTCTCATGCTCCAGATGATCCATCTGCAACAGGCGGGCGCGCAGGGTGAAGAGCTGTTGCTCCTGCTGTTTGGTCTGTTCGATCAGATCGCTGCGGGTCTGCACCTGGTCGGACATGGAGTCGAGCAGTATGCCGGGCGCGTTGGCGAGATACTGCAACGGACTGACCAGGGAGCCGAGGTAGACGCGGACGTGCTCGAATGCATTGAAGCGGGAGTCCGCCACAATGGCTGCGATGGAGACAACCACGGCGAGAAAGAGCCGCAGTTGAAGCGAGGGGCCTCGGCCAAATATCGGTTTCATAAAGCGTTACTGGTGTCACCCTGTCGGGTCGAGCCGCATTGGCATCCGATGGCGGCCTGCAGACAGGCACAGGCCACACAAAAGAGCCGGCGTCTTGCCGGCTCATCTTCTGTCACTCGTAGTGGAACAGGTCACCGCCGTGCATGTCGATGAGCTCCAGCGCCTTGCCACCGCCCCGGGCGACACAGGTGAGCGGGTCCTCGGCGACCACCACGGGGATGCCGGTCTCTTCCATCAGCAGGCGATCCAGGTCGCGCAGCAGGGCGCCACCACCGGTCAGCACCATGCCGCGCTCGGAGATGTCGGAAGCCAGCTCGGGCGGGGACTGCTCCAGGGCCACCATGACGGCGGAGACGATGCCGGAGAGGGGCTCTTGCAGGGCCTCAAGAATTTCGTTGGAGTTGAGGGTAAAGCTGCGGGGCACACCCTCGGCCAGGTTGCGGCCGCGCACCTCGAGCTCACGCACCTCTTCGCCCGGATAGGCGGAGCCGATCTCGTGCTTGATGCGCTCGGCGGTCGCCTCACCGATCAGGCTGCCGTAGTTACGGCGCACATAGTTGATGATGGCCTCGTCGAACTTGTCGCCACCGATACGCACGGATTGGGAGTAGACCACGCCGTTGAGGGAGATGATGGCCACCTCGGTCGTACCACCACCGATGTCCACCACCATGGAGCCGGTCGCCTCGGAGACCGGCAGGCCGGCACCGATGGCTGCCGCCATGGGCTCGTCGATGAGATAGACCTCACGGGCACCGGCGCCGAGGGCCGATTCCTTGATGGCGCGGCGCTCAACCTGGGTAGAGCCGCACGGCACACACACCAGCACACGGGGGCTGGGGCGGAAGTAGTTGTTGTCGTGAACCTGCTTGATGAAGTGCTGCAGCATCTTCTCGGTCACGTAGAAATCGGCGATCACCCCGTCCTTCATGGGACGGATGGCGGAGATGTTGCCGGGGGTACGGCCCAGCATCTGCTTGGCCGCGTGGCCAACGGCGGCCACCGACTTGGCGTTCCCGCGCTCTTGGCGAATGGCGACAACGGACGGTTCGTTGAGGACGATCCCCTGATCCTTTACATAAATCAGGGTGTTGGCTGTTCCCAGATCGATCGACAGATCGTTGGAGAAGACGCCTCTGAGCTTTTTGAACATGGCTACGGGAAATCCTAAGAATTTGGAAGAGCAGAAAACCGGCTAACTTTACCAATGCCCATCACGCCCTGCAAGCGAACAACCCCTTACCAATGGCCTGACACGACAATTTATGCGAGCCGTCACTTACCTTGTGCCGCCCGCCTCCTGCCGTGGCCTGAGCGGGCGACGAAAATAACGCCATCTATCAATCCGCAACCGGATTAATTAAGGCGCTCCCGACGATAGATGATGCGATCGTTTCCCCGGGAGACACCAAAGATGGCCTCCCCCTGCAGAGAATCGGGATCAAAGAGCCAGAGGGGAGCGCCCGGTTGGCGCGAGAGATCGACCCGGTAAGGGACCCTAAGGGCCACTCCAGGCGCCCCCAAGTGAAACCAGGTTTCCCCCTGCGCCACCCGAGTCTGCCCGGAGCCGGGAGCCTGAACACCCAGACCCAGGCGAATTTTTCCCTGTTCCGGGAAGGTGAGCATACCACTGGCTGCGTCATAAGAGTGGCCCGCCCCGGTGAAATCATAACCGGTCAGATTGAGCTGGGTGCAACTGTCGTCACGGTTGAGCAACCAGCTTTCCCCCTGATAAAACTCCAGCTGCTGGCGCAAGGCGAGCGGGGCACTGGCCGACCCCTGCGCCGTCCTGACCGCAAGGCGGCCGTGGCGCAGCACCTGGCTCCCCAGCCTGACCGCATCACAGCGCCCGCTGGCTGCACAATCCCCCGGCTCATCGGCACGCATATCGGGATCGGCAACCCGAGTGACGGGAGGCGTTTCCCCGTCGCGGATCTGCACACCGACCGCCAGCTGTGTCAGGGGATCTTCGGGAGTTGCATTGCGGGAGAGCCGGGTATTCGGAGCCACCGAGCTCACCGGGGCCAACCCGTTCGCCCACAACAGGGTGGGCTCTTGAATGATGCGGGTGGTCAGCGTTCCCCCAAGGTCCCCATTCTCGGCCACCAGCTTGCTCGCCCCTTTGGCAAAAGGCCCACGATAGTTAAGCGTGGTTCCCGCACTCAGGTTACGGGCGGTGACGGTAAACCCGCTGGTAAAGGGCTGCCCCGTATAAGTGAAGGAAGTGAAGGAAGAGCAGGCAGGCAGGATGCTCTTGTTGCCAACCGCAAAATCCCACGGGACGAAGCGCCCGATGGGGGCACCCCAGCGCAGGGGAACCTGTAACTGGGGAGACTCGTCCTGGTAGCCGGGATAGGGGACAAAATCGGTGACACCAGCACGCAGCACTCCCACCTCGCTCCAGCTGGTGGCCAGACGCCCACTGCCGGCGGCCATGGACAGGGTAACGGGCGACAATTGCCCACGCTCGCCATTCACCGGGGCCAGCAGCTGCCAATCCACCGTCAGCCCCTGGGCCGCAAACCCGGGGGTCGCTGCATCAAGGCTGTTCAACGCTCGGGCGAGCAGGTTAAAGCCCTCCCCCGCCTTACGATAGACGGGGCATTGAGCGTAGCTGGCGTCATCGCTGCCGCTGCAAAGCGACTGCCCCTCCCCCTGCAATACGATGGTCCTGGGCAACGCGGCAACCGTATCGCTGCCCTTGAGGTTGAGGGTCCCGGTCCCGTCGCTTCGTTGTACGCTGGCATCGAGACGCAGCACACCGGCATCCGGGTATTGCAGCGTCAGCCGACCGATACCGCTCTCGTCGAAGTCCACGTTGACGTCGGCTCCCGAACTCGGCAGCGTCACGCCGTTAACCACCGGCAGTGCCTGGCTGGCGGCATCGGACACCACCTTGCCATAGCCCAGGCGCAGGCTCTGGGGGCCGGTCAGCAGGGGGAGACAGACCGGTGTTGCCCCTGCGTCGGAGGAGCGGATGGCCCGGATCTCGCTCATGCTGCTCTCGCCGGCATAGAAGGTGGGCAGATTAAAGCGCAGGGCCGCATCGACAAAATCGAGGGTACAGCTGCTGTCGAGCACCCCATCCCGATAACAGCGCAGGGGAGCACTCGGCGAGCTGGAGGAGATAGTCAGGGGCTGGCTACCCACCTGATAGCGCTGCAGGGTCAGGGAGGCACTGCCCGCGCTGCCGAGGGAAACCGGATTGACGCTCCACCCCTGGAGTGGGGAGAGGGTCACGTTCGCTCCCCCGTTATAAAGCTGACTGCAACTGCTATCGATACAGGCCTTGAGTTGTACCCTGGCCGATTCACAGGTCAGCGCCTGAGAGCCATAGTGCAGCTCATAGTGATCGACAGTGGCAGGGGCCGTCTGGCAGCTATAACCGGAGGAGTCGATGACTGAGCCCTGCCACATGGCGACCTCAGGAGAGCTTATCCGGCCATGCAGATAGGAGGCCGACGACATATGAAAAACGCTGCTCTCCTGCTGATAGACGAGACCACTCAGAGTCGAGCCGTTATACAGATAGACCCGACCATAGGAGACCAGCAGCAACTGATTGATATCGCCCCTGGTATTGACGCCCGGACTGTTGATATAGCTGGCAGAATTCATCGAGATATCGTTGACAAAAAGGCGTACCGGCCCGGTCACTTCAATGCGGGTGTCGTTATCCATCCGCAACGTATCAATCCAATAGTCTCCTGCCGCAAGGCGCACCGTATAGGGTTTCCCAGCCCGGCCACTGTAGAGGTTCAGATTTCGAATCGTAATCCCCGACTGCTGTATATCGAGAGATCCATTGTTATAAACAGAAACAGAACCGAAGGAATCGCCATCCGCCGCCGTCAATACCCTGTGCCCTGAGTAGGAAACCGTAATATCAGCCCCACTCGGCAGCGGAAAACGAGAACCAGGCAGTGTCAATGGATTGGTATTTTGAGCCGGCAGGCAAGCGCCTCCATCACAGGCCCCCCAGCTGGAACCTTTGATCTGGCCGCTGTTTTTATACCCCATCGCTCCGTACACCGAGCCCAGTACCCGACCAACCACGGGAGAGTTCTTCTTACCACCCAAATCGATATAGTGATTTGCCTGACGCCCCTGTGCAGGATAGGGAAATGCCTGCGGACACAGCCCCGAAAAGTCGCTACTCGAGTCCACTGGCGTGACACGCAGCACGATATCGTCCCAACTGATGTCGTCCCGATCCCGGGCCGGCAGGGTCTCTATCCAGAGCTCGTAATTCCCGGCCGAGAGCTCGTAATCAATATTCCAGGTAATGTCTCCGTTACCATCGAAGTAGTAGACCAGAGGGGTGTAAGCACTGCCTGCGGTGCGGATAAACATGCGCGATCCCCCCGCAATCGCCCAGTCACGCAGGCGATAGAGGGTCAGGCTATCGAGTCGGGCCCCCCTCTCCAGGGTGAAGGTATGAATTACATAGGTCCCACTGGCCGCAGGAGGGTACCAACGGCTGGCATCCGTGTTGTCGCCGATATGGGTGCGCTCGATAAAGTGGATGGCCGTGCTGCCGCCACTCGCCACCAGCCGGATCCCCGAGAAGCTGAAATCATCCCAATCCCGGCAATTGGAGACATAGCGCCCGGCATAGGCGCCGTTGTTGAAGCAGCTGCCCCATACCGCCATGCGATACTCTCCGGCCGCCAACTGCCACCCCTGGGGCCGGCTGACCCTGTCCCAGGCCAGATAGCCGGCCTGCTCGTTGAGCACCACATTACCGAAGCGATCCCAGATGACTACATTGACCCCGGAGTCCAGCCCCCGGCCATTTTCGAGGCGCACCTCGGCAAGGGTCAGGGGAGCGTTCAGAGAGAAGTGGATCGGGTTGACGGGCACATACTGTCCACCTCGAACCTCGACCAGCCGCGTGGGACTGAGGGCGTTGCTACTGTTATCACCGATAACGAAGTTGCCGGGCAGAAGCAAGTCTGCCCTCACCCCGGCAGAGAGCAGCCAGATGAGCGAGATCAGCAGAAAACGGGTCATGGCGTGGCTCCATCGAAGGCTTCAGCCAACACGGTGCGGCTGACCACCAGATCGGGATTGGCGCTGGTCAGGTCCACCTGGCCACAGGTACCGACACTCTCCAACCGATACCCCCTGGTTCGCGTACCGTGATAGAGCACATCGGCCACCGCGCAACGCACCACAGCCTGACATCCCTTCAGGCCGGCTTGACTGGAAAAGGTGAGGGTGCGATTCGCCTCACAGATCGGAGAAGGGTGCTGTTGTGCCGCAGTGCGATTGGGAAAGAGGCGATAGAGGGCCACCTCGATGCCGCTCTGGGCGGCCAGCAGGGCCCGGGTGCTGCGCACCTCGAGCGTATGCTTCTCACCACTGTCGGTCAGGAATCGGCCCATGGCCGCCGCCAGAAGCGCCATCACAACGATGACGAAGAGGGCGATCATCAGGGCGCTGCCGCGAGCATGGCCCATTGATTGGAGATCACGGGGCATTCCATCCCCCTATCTTGTGATTGAAGGTGACCCTCTCTCCACGATGCTCAAACACAAGGCGCACACCGAACTCGCTGTCGGCGTTGAAGGCCGCACTCTCCCGATAGAAGCGCCCCGCCGTCAGAAACTGTCCCATCAATACCCCGCTTACCGGCAATGCCCCATCCAGACTGCTGTGGCGACGGGTGATGGTGCTCCCCTCAAGGCAATAGCGCACCTGCTCCCTGGCAAAATAGACCCGGCTGCCGGGTGAGAGACCATCCAGCCGCTGGGTACTGGCATAGTGCACCGTCTGGGCTCCGGAAACCGGAGTGAGCACCGCCGTGACCTGTGCCACGCAGCGACCATAGGCACAGCCGCTCAAGAGTGAGCCGACCTCGCCATCTGGCAGGGGGAAGACGATCAGCCGATCGCCGTTTCGAACGGCACTGGCATCCGGCACCAGAGGAGCCGCTGCCGACGCAGGGGTTGCCATCACCAGCTCGAGTTGTGAGCTCCCGGAGACGGCCAGATTGAGATCCAGATAACGGCTGGAGGCACTCATGGGCCAGAAGCGTAGACAGGGGCCCGAGTCCACCCAATCCCCCTCCATCGTCTCGATACGCTCCGAGCCGGGCACCGCATCGCGCAGCTCGCGATTGAGCCGCTCCATGACGAAGCGGGCATCGCTCATCAACTGCTCACGACTGCTGGCATCCCCGTAAATTTGAGTACCGATGCCGATAAACTGGCTGCTGAAGGTAGCCATGATGCCAAGCAGCAGGATGACAATCACCAGCTCAACCAGGGTAAACCCCCGGTGTCCCAACGCAAAACGGGCCATCAGTAATTCCCCCGATAGAAGGAGAAATCGAGCAGGCTCTCGTCAGGCAACTGCACCTGCAGATCGATGCGCTTGCCCACCGGGCAGGGGGCGGTGCAGCCTTGAAAAGTGCCGTCGCTAAAATCCGCCGCACTCACCCTAATCTTGACCTGATAGTTGCGGTACTCCTCACCATTGGCGCTTCCCGCCATCTGGGTATACCAGTTGGCATCGCGCCACGCGCCTGCGGTGTCGAAGTCATCCACATCGTTATAGGTGTAAGGCGTGGTCTCGCCATCCGGACCATAAACGGTCGAGCAGGCGGGAATGGTGACACCGGTGACCGTCTCGCCGCAGCGATAACGCCCCCCGTTATGATCCGAATTCTGATCAAAGGATTTTTGCAAGATCTCGCCGGCGATCCGCTGGGCCAGCTGAGCGGCCCGCACCTGCTGCACCGGATCCACCGCACGTGGCGCCTGATTGATAAGCAGCCCCAGAATACCGGTGAGGGCCACCGCCAGCAGTACGATGCCGACAATCAGCTCAATCAGGGTAAAGCCTCGGCTAGGGGATTTCATGGATATACCCCTCGGACTCGATGCGCAGGCCGACTGTCTCACTACCATCGCTCACCCTCACTTCGCAGCCGCCATTGCAGGCAGCAAGGGGGCGCCCCATACGATCGAAGCGCACCACAAAACTGCGACTGCCCCCCAGTGTGATGCGGATATCGGAAGAGGGGGTCACGAGGCGACCACGGGTGCGCAGGTTATCGCTCCAGCCGCTGATGGCGCCGGGGGCCGGGCAGGTGATGCCGGTCATGGCCTGCGTCAGATGGGCAAAGCCGGCGACGTCCACCACCAGCTGGGTACAGCGAACGCTGGACTCGTTCATATTGGCGTTCTGGACCAAGCGCAGCCGGGTCACGAGCTCATCGCGCAGGGTTTGAGTTTCAACGCCGCCTTTGCCCAGCCACTTGGGCACGGCAAAGGCGGCCAGAATCCCGAGTAGCAGGATCACCAGCACCAGTTCGATCAGGGTAAAACCCCTGGTTGTGGGAACGGAACCATTCATACAGGGCATAGTAAAAGCGAGGCCGAAGCCTCGCTCGTCACAACAATTAGCAGCCACTAAGTGTGGTTACAGCAGCTGAGGTATCGCTTGCTTCCTTGTAATTAACGGTACATTTGGAGCTACTGGTAGAAAACACATAGTTACCAGAAGCGCTGGAAACTTTACCGGTCCAAGAGCCATCGATCGTTACTGCATTTTTGATCCCGGTATCAGTCGCCTTTGGATAACCATAAGCGGTATCAATCGATGTACCATCAGAGCCAGTCACCGCAGCACTACTAACGCGCTCTTCGCCTTCCAATGCTGATTTGCTATAAACCAGTTGTGCAGAACTGCTAACAGCCGCCTGCACACCTTGAGCGGCAGACTTCTTGGCATCATCCTGCAGATTCAGAAACTTGGGCGCGGCGGTGACCGCCAGAATACCCAGAATAATGATCACTATGACCAGTTCGATCAGGGTGAAACCCGACTGCTTTTTCATCACAACATCCTCTTAGTTGATATTGGTCGTCACCTGGCCCGAGGCCGGACGATAGCTAAAACTCATAAACGCATCGGTGCGTCCCTGAGGGTCCTGATACTGGCCATCGCTCCCCTTGGAGAGGCTGTTGACCAGATAGTAGCGACAGACAGAGTCAACACCGTTGCTCTGGGCGGTCGCGTAATACTTGAGGTCGTTGCCGCTGCCGCGCACCTCGGCGAAGGCATCGCTCGCCTTGGGCGGATTTTGCAGCAGGCCGTTCCAGATCTTGAGACAGCGGGCCGCGGTCAGGTTACCCGGGTCCACATCCACAGTGCCGCTCCCGGCGGTATCCATGGGGTAACCGGGGGAGAGTACGCCGTCGCTCACCTGCTGCTCGGTCGGGGTGGTGAGGTAGAAACGGCTGCCGTCGTAGACGACCGTATTTTGGCCATTTTGCTTGTTACGCCCCTCGGCCTCCCACTGGGCCCGTACCAGTAACACGCCGGTGGCAAAGCCCCCCGACACCCCTTCGACGCTCGCCTTCTTCGCCTCTTCGGTCACATCGAGAAAGCGTGGCAAGGCCGTGGCGGCCAGGATCCCCAGGATCACGATGACGATGACCAGCTCTATCAGGGAAAAACCCGCGCTCCGTCTACCCATATCTCCTCCGACACACTCTCTATTATTTCATGAATTCAAAAAAATCACAGGCATCAATCAGTTACCTTTGAGCCCCATCACTCTCGACACGTTCCAGCGCCCCATCCTGCCAGCCATAGCGCCAGCCTGCCCCGGAGAGGGAGAACTCACACCCCTCCCCCTGCTGGCGCAAGGTGAGCGCCTCACCGTCCAGCGCCCTGATACCCGTCATGGCCAACCAGAGTGCGCGGCAAGGATCCCCCTCCTCCCCGGCCCCCCTGGGCCACCCCTGCACCGAGAAGTGCCAGCGCCGCCCCTCGGCCCATAACAAGGGGGGGCGCCGCTCCATCAGCCAGAGACCGTGCAGACGCTGGCTGCGCTCCCCAAATTGAGCGACCAGCTCGCCCAGGGCCGCCTCCAGGGTGGCGCGCCTGTGACTCTGGTAGGCACTCGCCAGCAGCCCCACCAGGGTGAACAGCAGGAGCAGGCTCACCGCCAGACGAAGCCCCCCCAGCCAGCGCCACTGCTCCTGCTGCTCGCGGCTCATCATTCCTCCTACTGACCACGCACCACGCGCATCATGTCCCACATGGGGGTAAAGATACCCAGCGCCAGGATAAGCACCATGACGGCGACGATGCCGATCAGGATCGGCTCGATGCGGGCGGTCAGGCTCTTGAGGTCATAGTCCACCTCCCGCTCGTAATACTGCGCCACCTCCTGCATCAGATCATCCACCTGACCCGTCTCCTCCCCGACCGCCACCATCTGCAGCACCAGGGGGGTGAAGAGGTGACTCTGGGTGGCGGTGCGCAGCAGGCTCTCGCCACGCTCGATGCCGCTTCGCATGTCGCGGATCCGGTGGGCCATCCAGGCGTTGTCCACCGCCTCGGCCACCAGGGTCAGGGCCGTGTTGAGGGGAACACCGGCGCGCAGCATCATGGCAAAGCTGCGGGAGAAGCGCGCCAGCAGGGAGCGCTCTATGATGTCCCCGACGATGGGCAGGCGCAGTTGCCAGCGGTGCCAGGTGAGTTTTCCTCCCGGCGTACCGGTCCACCAGCGCCAACCCAGCACGCAGCCGATCAGAGCCACCAGCAGCAACCACCAGTAGTGGACGAAGAAGTGGGAGGTGGCGAGCAGGATCCGGGTGGCGAGCGGCAGCTCCACCCCGAATTTGGCAAACATGCCGGCGAAGGTGGGAATGACGAAGATATTGAGGATCACCATGGCCACGCCGATGGCGATCAGCACGAAGCTGGGGTAGCGCATGGCGGTCTTGATCCGCTTGCGGGTCTCCAGCTCCAGCTCGAAGTAGTTGGCCAACTGCAGGAAGGCCTCCTCCAGCTGCCCCGTGTTCTCCCCCACGTGGATGATGGCGATAAAGAGAGAACTAAAGACCCTGGGATGGGCCTGCATGGCGGTGGAGAGCGGCTTGCCGTTGCCAAGCTCCTCGCCGAGGTTCATCAGGGCACGCTTGAGCGGCTTGCTGTGGGTGCTCTCGGCCAGGCCGGCCATGGCGCGCAATATCGGGATACCGGCCCGGGTCAGGGCATACATCTGGCGGGTGAAGATGACCAGCTCCTCGAGACGCACGCCCCGCTCGAGCAACAGCGACCAGTCGATGGCCGCCGCACTCTTCTTGCCGGGCCGGATCTCGGTGGGCAGAATGCCCCGGCGCATCAGGGCCTCGGCGGCCGCCATCTCGCTCGCCGCCTCCAGCTCGCCGCGCGCCTCTCGTCCCTGGTTGTCACGTCCCCGATAGATGAAGTGAGCCATGACTTACCCCAGATCCTCGGCCAGACGCAGCACCTCGTCGACCGAGGTAACGCCGGTGCGGGCATAGTCCAGGGCCACCAGGGCCAGGGGACGATAGAGCGGCTGCTCCCGGGCGGCCCGGGCGAAACCTTCGGCATCGTCCCGACGCAGGGCATCCATCATGGGCTGATCCAGCTCGAGCAGCTCATAGACCCCGATCCGCCCCCGGTAGCCGGTGAAGTTGCAACTCTGGCAACCCCGTCCGGCGTGGTAGACATGCTCGCCGGGACGCTCGCCACTCAAGGTGGCGAGCCAGGTGGCCTGGGCCTGATCCGGCTCGGCCGGCTGGCGACAGTGCTCGCACAGACGGCGCACCAGGCGCTGGGCCACCACGGCGCGCAGGGCGCTGGCCACCAGATAGCCCGGCGCCCCCATGTCGATGAGGCGCAGGGCGCTGGTGACCGCATCGTTGGTGTGCAGGGTGGTGAGCACCAGGTGGCCCGTGATGGCGCCGCGCAGGCCTATCTCCACCGTCTCGTTGTCACGCATCTCCCCCACCAGCAGGATGTCAGGGTCCTGACGCAGGGTCGAACGCAGCACGGTGGAGAAGGTGAGACCTATCTTGGTATTGACCTGCACCTGGTTGATGCGGGGAATACGGTACTCCACCGGGTCTTCTACCGTGATGATCTTGTGGCTCGGCTGGTTGATCTCCGAGAGCGCCCCGTAGAGGGTGGTGGTCTTGCCACTCCCGGTGGGACCGGTGACCAGGATCATGCCATGGGGGCGTTTGAGCTGGCGCCGGAAGCGCACCAGGATCTCCGGCGGCATGCCGGTATCTTCGAGGGAGAGCAGGCCGCCGGACTGATCCAGCAGACGCATCACCACCGACTCCCCGTGTTGTACCGGCATGGTGGAGATACGCACATCCACGTCGTGACCGCGCACCTTCATGTTGAAGCGGCCATCCTGGGGCAGCCGCTTCTCCGAGATATCGAGGCCGGCCACCAGCTTGAGGCGCAGCACCAGCGCCTGGGCGATCCGTACTTCATTGAGCACGTTCTCGTGCAGCACGCCGTCGATCCGCTGGCGAATGCGCAACACCTTCTCATCCGGCTCGATATGGATGTCCGAGGCCCCCACCTGAACGGCATCCTCAAACAGGGAGCGCAGCAGCTTGGCCACCGTCGCCTCCCCTTCGCCACTCCCCTCCAGGTTATTGCCACCCAGCTCGAAGTCCGCCTCCTGATACTCCTCGCGCAGCTGCTCGGCGAAGCTCTCTATCTCGCGGGTACGGCGATAGAGGCGATCAAAATAGTCGAGCAGTTGCCCCTCCCGGGCCACCGCCAGGGCCATCTGACGCGGTGCCAGCAGGGCCGCGACCGCATCGAGGGCGCTGAGATCTGCCGGATCCGACATGGCCACCGTCACCACGTCGTCACTGCGATTGACCGCCAGGGCCCGATAACGACGAGCCTGCACCTCGGGCAGCAGCTGCACCGCCGCCACGTCTATGGTGAGGGTGTTGAGATCGAAGAAGGGCACCTCCAGCTGGCGGGCGAGAAACTGCAGCAACTGCACCTCGCTGATGAAGCCGAGCTCGATCAGGGTCGCCCCCAGTTTGCGGCCGGTCTGGCGCTGCTGCTGCAGGGCCAGCTGCAGTTGATCGTCCGAGACGATCTGCTCTTGCACCAGCAGGTCGCCGAGCCGCATCTTGAGTCTGGGTTGTGCCATGGTTACTCCTTCATCATGGGGTCAGGGCGGCGATGCGCTGCCCCAGCCACTGGCTCGAGGCATCGCCGAGCCCGCCGTGCAGCTGGGCGCTGCGATAGGCATCGAGGGCACGGGCCCCGTTGCCCAGCCGCTCCTCGGCCACCCCCAGCCCCAGCCACCAGCGTCCCTCGTCGGGCTTGCTGCGCAGCAGTTGCAGATAGAGATCCCGGGCCTCGCCGGTGTGGCCCAGCTCCTGGGCCACACCGGCCCAGGTGGCGTAGTAGTCGAGGTTGCCAGGCAGCGGTGGACGCGCTCCGGCGAGCCAATTGAGGGCCTGGGACTGTTGCCCGGTGGCCAGTGCCAGTCGGGCCAGCAAGAGGCGAAAATCGGGCTCGGTCGGATGACGACGCACCCCCTCCTCGAGCAGGCGATTGGCCTCCTCGAGGCGCCCCTGGCCATAGAGCAGGGCCGCCAGTTGCTTGCGTGGCGCCACCTGCTGCGGCTGTAGCTCCAGCAGATCCACATATTGCCGCTCCGCCTCGGCCATATCCCCCCTGGCCAGGGCGCTGCTCGCCTTCTTGTCGGCCAGCGCCGCCAGCTCGGCGGGGGAGAGAGAGACCCTGTCGATGCGTAGCTGATTCTTGGGGGGAGCCTTGGGGGCCGGATCCGCCGCCCCGGCCTGGAGGGCCTCCTCCTCCTGGCGCTCGGGCTGCAAGGCGGCATCGACGCGGGCGTAAAAGGCCTCGGGATCCTCGCCGGGGGGCACCACCAGCTCTTCCTCGTGAGAGAGCGCGCGATCCGGGACCGGCAAGGCCACCTCGGTATCGGGTTCGGCGACCTGGGTCGGGGTGAGCGGCGGCCGGGGGGTATCCATGCCTGTGCCATCAGGATGAGGGGGCGAAACGGTCGCGATCTGGGTCCGCTCTGCCGGCTCACCGGCAGCGGGATGCACAACGACGCTGTCGACCTCGGGCGAGGCCTGGTGACGGGCCGCCTCGGCCTGCCAGTAGAGCCATCCCCGCCACCCCACCAGCAGCAGGCCTGCCAGGCAGGTGAGGGTCACCAGGGCCAGCAGCCAGAGGGGCGTGCGGGCCACTGGCATATAGCGGGCGCCCTCTCCTTCCCGATGACGGCGCGCCTCGAGATCGTTAAGCATCTGGTTGATGACGCTCATCGGCTCGCCCCCCAGACCAGCAGGGCCAGCAGCCCTATGCCCAGCCCCCACCAGAGCGGCGCACGCCGCCCCCTCGCATCGGCGGTATCACGTACCGCCTCGCGCACCAGAGGGCGCCCCACCTCACGCACCCCCTTGCCATAGGCCAACATCAGGCTCTTGTGGGCCAGGATATTGAGCAGCCGGGGGATACCCCGGGCGGAGCGCCACAGTAGCCGGTTGGCGGCGGCACTGAAGAGGGGGGCACCGCGATAACCGGAGACCTGCAGCCTGTGCTCGAGATAGGCGCGCGCCTCGTCACGGCGCAGGGGGCGCAAGGCATAGGAGAAACCGATGCGCTGGCGCAGCTGGCGCAGGTGCGCCTGGCCCAGCCGGCTGTCGAGCTCGGGCTGGCCAAACAGCACCACCTGAAGCAGCTTGCTCGACTCCGTCTCCAGGTTACCAAACAGGCGGATCGCCTCCAGGGCCGCATCGGGCAGGGCCTGCGCCTCGTCGATCAGCACCACCACCCGAAACCCCTGCTGGTGCAGGGCGATGAGGTGACGGTGCAGGCGATCGGTGAGATCCAGCTCCCACCCCTCCTGGCGCGCCATGCCAAGTTCATGGGCCAGGGCCGCGCGCAGCTCGTCCGGGGTCAGGTGCGGGTTGGGCAACCAGGCGCAGCGCACCGGTCGGGACTCGGAGCCGAGCTCACCGAGCAGCTTGCGGCAGAGCAGGGTCTTGCCGGTGCCCACCTCGCCGGTCACCTTGATGAAACCCTCCCCCTGCTCCAGCGCCCAGCGCAACACCTCGAGCGCCTCCTCATGGGGAGGCAGCCCGTAGTAGAAGCCGGTGTTGGGAGTGAGCCCGAAGGGGGGCTCACTCAGGCCGAAGTGCTCCAGGTACATGGCTTAAGGTCCGGCCGGATACCACTTGTCGAGCAGCTCGCTGGAGCGCTGCAGCTCCTGTTGCCAGGTGTTGCTCTCGACGATGGTGGGTTTGAGCATGATCACCAGCTCCACCTTCTGGGTCTTCTCGTTGCGGTTGGTAAAGGCCTCACCCACCCATGGGATATCCCCCAGCAGGGGCACCTTGCTCACCACCTCTTTCTTGTCGGTCTTCATCAGGCCGCCGATGACGATGATGTCGCCGTTATTGGCCTGCACCACGGTATCGGACTCGCGGATCGAGCTCTTGGCCAGGGGGAGTACCAGCTCATCGGAAGAACCCACCTTGATGCTCTTATTCTGCTGCTCGGTATCGATCACCGAGGGGTGGATATGGAGCAGGACCTTGCCCTGATCGTCGATCTGGGGGGTAACGTCCAGGGCAATACCCGAAAAGAAGGGGGTCAATTCGACATTGGGCGTGACGATGGGGTTGGTCCCCGAGGTAGTGACCGTGGTGGAGGCATTGGTCACAAAATACTCGTCCGTCCCCACCTTGATCACCGCCTTCTGGTTATTGGTGGCCGTCACCCTGGGGCTGGAGAGGGTATTCACATCCCCCTGGGTCTTGAGCAGATTGACCGCTACATTGAAGTTGCCGTCGGTGACCGTAAAACCCAGCCCTCCACCAATGGCTTTGAAAATGGCGTTGGAGCTACCGACCAGGCTCTTGCCCAGGGATCCACCGCCTTTAAGCAGGTTATAGGTCTGCTGATCCGCTGGGGTGTTAGGCGCCATCAGGTCTGGCTGGGCCACCTTGGGAATCCCTTTGTTGCCATCCCAGCTTGCCGTCAAACCACTCCAGTCGATCCCCTGCTCATACCCCTCGTTGAGGCCCACCTCGAGGATCCGCGCCTCCAGGATCACCTGCCGCTTGAGGTGCTCTTCCGACTGGTTGAGGAACCCCTTCACCGCCTTGAGCTCGGCCGGATAGGCGCGCACCGTCACCAGCCCCGCCTGGGGGCTGACGATGACAGCCCGCCCGTCACCATTGCCGATCAGGGTCTGCAGGGCCTCGCGCAGGTCGCGCCAGTAGTCGGCCTCGTTGTCGGTCTCGATGCGGGTGCCGTTGCCAGTGGTCTGGTTGCCAGAACCGCTGTTATTGCTACTGGTGCCGCTACTGCTGTTGCTGTTGTTAAAGTCGCTGCTGCCGTCGTTGTTATTGGTGTTGGTCACCCCGCCGGTAGAGACGGTGGTGCGTGACATGCCGCGGCGGGACATCATCAGGTAGTTGACCGGCATGGTCTCGGTACGCAGCCCGGCCGGATAGATGTGATAGACATAGCCCCGACGCTGAATATCGAAGCCATACATGTCGGCCACGGTGGCGAGGGCCTCGGTCAGGGTCACATCCTTGAGCTCCAGGGTGATGAGTCCGCTCACTCCGGGGTGAACCGCCACGCTGTAGCGGGATCCCTTGAACAGAGAGCCGAAGAAGTCGGCGGCCTCTACCTCCTGGGCGGCGATGCGCAGACGCTTCTCCGCGATGGGAGGAGGGGTCAGGTTGGGCGCGGGAAGCGCCAGCAGCTCGCTCTGCACCGCGCTGGGGAGCGTCAAAGGAGGCGTGGATTGACGCTGCGCATCGCGCAGGGCCTCCTTGGCCTCCCTGGGCTCAGGGTGCTGATAGCTGGTGCAGCCGGCCGCAGCCAGCGCGAGAGAGAGAATGGCGTACTGAAATGATCTCATGGGTCGTCTATCCGAAAGCGCCGGGGCCCAGGCCCTAGCGAATCACCTTGTCACCGAAGAGGGCCAGGCTGGTCTTCTCCTGCCCTCGCTCCAGCACCACCCTGTCTCCTGTGATGCTGCTGATGCGCCACCCGGCGACCTGGTCACCCTGGCGATAACTCTTTCCCCCCAGCACGGCCAGCGCCGGGCCATTGCCCAGCACTATGCTCTGCAGCCGGGGCAACCCGGCCGCCGCAACCCGGGCTCCGCCGGCACCACCACCGCTGAGGGGGGTGGTGGGATCCTTGAGAGGGGTGCCAAGGGCCACCACGGCACCCAACACCAGCAGCAGACTAGCCACGAATAAACTCCTTGCTGGCACTGAGGGTATAGAGGGTCAGGGCCACCCTGGCCCTGGGCCACTGCTCGACCCGATAATCAAACTGGCGCCAATAGAAGTGGCGTGGCAGACCCTCCAGGGCCTGCAGATAGCGATAGACGTCGAAGTAGCCCCCCTCCAGCACCAGTTCTATCTGGTGACGATAGAGGTTGGCCTTTTGCTCAGGAGGGAGCAGGGGCTCGGGGGGGCGGCTGGTCATGGAAACCAGCCGCAGGCGCTCGCCATGGGCGAGCAACCCCTGCAGCACCACCGGCATCTCCTCGGCGGCGATCAGATCCACGGTTTGCTCCCGCAGGCTCTGCTGCAAGGCGGTGAGCCGTTCACGGCTCTGATTGATATCCCGGCTCACCTCGGCATCGGGATCCCGCGCCAGACGGGCCTTGCGCCCCTCGATCCCGAGCCGCGCCATCTCGGTGTCCCGGGTCAGGGTCTCGAGCCGCTCACGGCTCTGGGCCTGATGCTCCAGCGCGGGTCCAATCCAGTACTCGCCGAGGGGAAGGAGCAGCAGCACCAGGCCGGTGACGAGCACCATGACCCGCTCCCGGGTCGACAACCTGGCCACCCGCTCGCCCAGTTGTCGCCACTGCTGACTCATGGATGCGGCGTTCATGGGGTCTCCTTGGGGAGCGACCCCAGTTGGAACAAGAGCCGCCCCTTGGGGTCGCGGCTGAGCAGGAACTCGGGGAAGGCCTTGCCCGCCAGACTGCGGGTCTCACCGAAGCGGGCCACCCAGGCGGGCACCTCCTCGCTGCTGCGGGTCTCCCCCCCCAGCGTGATGCGATCCCCCTCGACCCGGATCCGCTCCAGAGCGAGGCCGGAGGCGGAGAGACCGGCGAGCTCGCGCAGCAGCAAGGCATGACTCTGACCCCGCTCCGGGGCGAGGACGCCGAGCTGCTGCAACATCAGCTCCATGCCGCTCACCTGTTCGCGCAGAGCGGTCAGCTCGGCAGAGAGCGCCGCACTGGGCTGACGCCGAGCCAACTCGGCATCGAGCCGCGCCGATTCGGCCCTCAGTTGTCCCAGCTCGCTCTCCAGCGCCAACTGACGGGCATCCAGGGCGCTCTGCTGCCAGCCAAGGTAGGCGGCAACCCCCAGCAGCAGGAGCAGCACACCTCCCCAGGCCAGCATCATCTGCGACAGGGAGGCCCACTGGCGGCGCGGGCGAAACTCGGGGCCATAGAGATTGATCCGGTTCTTCATGCCCCCGCTCCCCTGGCCACCGCATAGGCGGGCAGATAGTCGATGCCATTGAGAATGGCCTTGTTGGCCATGGCCGAGACGGCAAAGCCGAAACTCTGCTCCAGATGGCCGACCAGCGCCCCGAGCCCGGGAGAGGTGAGGGCCAGTTGCAGGGTGGCACACTCGGGCAGCTTGAGTTGCCCCTGCAGATAGTCGAGAGAGCGCTGGATCTCGAGGGCGAGGGAGTCGAGCTCGAGCGGCTCAAGGGGGGCGCTCGCCAGCCCCTTGAAGCCACGCAGCACCCGGGAGAAACAGAGGCCTCCCCGATGGAAGACCAGCAGCTGCAACTCCTGCCCTGCGGGCTGCCACAGCAGCAGACGCACGGCGCCATCCTCCTCAAACAGGGCGGTGAGGGAGAGCTCGTCGGTGGTGATACTCTCGAGACGGGCAACCTGATTGACCGCATCGGCCAGCTGCTGCACCCGGCTCTTGGCCACGGCGATCACATTGATGCGAGGGCGTCCGGCCGGCGGAGTGGGCAAGTCCACATAGTCGAGAGAGAGCTGCATCACAGGCTCGGTGACGAAATCCTTGATGGCCCAGGGCAGGGCACCGGCCAGCTCCCCATCGGGGACGGCCGGCTTGTCGATCTGTACCTGTTGGTAGTGCTCGCTACAGAGCACCAGATGAACCTTTCTCTGGCCCGGCGCATGCTGGGCGAGCAGGGCGGGAATGGCGCTGGACCACTCCTGGGGCCCGGCGCAGGGGAGTGACGCGAACAGGGGGGCCGGCTCGGCACAGGCCAGCCAGAGTCGGTCTCGTCCCAATAACAGTCCGACCGGGTCGGACTGCGACCTACTTTTGAACCATCGGCGCATCAATCCACTCTGCGATCTTGTCGACAAAACGGCTTAAACTGTATCACACAAAGGTGGCTTCATTTAAGTAAAACACAAGTATGTCAATCAATTACAGTGATCAAGACGAGACTTTTCCCGACTGTGCCACCCTGGGCGCCCACCTCTCGGCGCTCCCCCCCTCTCCGCTGGAGCGGCTGAGTCATCCCCTGTTCACCCGGGCCGGGGTAGAGGTATGGGTCAAACGGGACGATCTGCTCGATCCCCTCATCTCGGGCAACAAGTGGCGCAAGCTGAAATATCACCTGATCCACGCCAGGGCGCAGGGGCTCTCCACCCTGCTCTCGTTCGGAGGTGCCTACTCCAACCACCTGCACGCCCTGGCCGCCGCCGGAAGACGCTTTGGCTTCGCCACCCGGGCGCTGGTGCGTGGCGAACCCCAGGCGGCGGATAACGCCACCCTGCGCCAATGTCGGGAGTGGGGCATGACCCTCACCTTTGTGGACAGACAGACCTATCGGCTGCGCCACGATCCCGAGTGGCTCGGGCGCCTGGCGGGGCCCGATACCCTGCTGATCCCCGAGGGAGGCAGCAGCCCCCTGGCCCTGGCCGGGGTCGCCGAGCTGGTCGGGGAAGTGCCCTTCTCACCGGATCTCTGGGTGCTCCCCTGTGCCAGTGGCGGCACCACTGCGGGGCTGCTGAGCGGACGAGGCAGCGGCGAGCAGGTGCTGGCCATCGCCGTACTCAAGGGGGATTTTCTGCCCGCAGAGATATGCAGGCTCTGGCCGGCAGCCGCCGAATCAGCGGGATGGCGAGTCACGCAGGATCATCATCAGGGGGGGTATGCCCGCTTCTCACCCGAACTGTGGCACTGGGTCGAGGCCTTCTCGGCCCACACTGGCCTTCCCCTCGAGCCCATCTACAGCGGCAAGGGGATGCACGGTCTGTGCCGCGAGCTGGAGGCCGGCGCCATCCCCCGTGGCAGCCGTATCGTCTTCATCCACACCGGGGGGCTGCAGGGGCTGGCAGGGCTCAGGGAGCAGGGGCGTCTGGGATCACCATAGGAGCGGGCCCGGCAAACCAGATCCCCTGCCCGGCGTGCACCCCGAGGTGGCGCAGGCAGTGCCACTCCTCGGCGCTCTCTACCCCGACCGCCAGGACCCGCGTATGGGTATTGGCGCAGCCCCCGATCAGACTACGCACCGCCATCTGGTTGACCTGACGCAGGTGGATGTCCCGCACCAGGCTGGGGTGGATCTTGAGGAAGTTGATGTCGAACTCCTTGATGTACTGGGTGCTCACCACATCCTGCCCCGCATGATCCACGGTCAGACGCACCCCCAGCATGCGCAGGGAGCGCAGGGGCTTCTTGAGGGCCTCGAAGTAGCGGGTGATCTGGGACTCTGAACACTCCAGAATCAGCTGCTCGTTGCGACTGCGCGGCAGCTGGAACAGCGAGAAGAAGAGCCAGCGGTGGAACTCCCGGTTGAGCAGGCTCTGGGCACAGATGTTGAGGCTGACGGGCGGGGCGTCGGGGGGCAGACGCTGCAGCAGCGACAACACCTGCTCGGCCATCAGGCGATCGAACGGAAGCAGCATGCCCGACTTCTCGGCCATGGGCATGAAGACACCCGCCAGCAGTTCATGCCCCTGCTCGTCGTCGAGACGGGCCAGCAGCTCCTGTTGCAACACCAGCTGCCCCTGCCCCTGCATCACCGGCTGGCTGTAGAGACGCACGGCCCGCTCCTCGATACGGCGGGTCAGCAGGGTGCGCCAGCGCACCGTCCCCTTGTTGGTATTCTCCTCGTCGGGCGAGAGCTTCTCGAACAGGAACCAGCCGCTTCCCCCCTGCAGGCGAGCGCTCTTGAGGGCCAGCTCGGCCTCCTCCTGCACCTGGGCCATGGTGTCTGAGGTGCGATAACAGACGGCGCCCACATAGATCTCTCCCTCCACCGCCTCGGGCCAGTGCAGGCGCAGCAGGCTCTTGTGCAGCTGGGTGGCCGCATCCACCAGCTCACTCTCTCCCTGATTGGGCAAGAGTACGGCGAAGAGGTGCGCCGCATAGCGCGCCTGCAGGGCACCGGCGTGTTTGCGCACGAAAGTGCCGATAGAGAGGCTCGCCTCCTGCAGCACCTCGTTCATGGCGCTCTCGTTCCCCTCCAGCTCGTCGAGACCGGCGAGCTCGATCAGCAGCATACCGCCATTGAGGGCCGCCGAGTCACGGATGGCACTCTCCAGCCGGTTGTCGAAGAAGATGCGGTTGCCGGTGCCGGTCACCTTGTCCACGAAGGCATTGCTGCGGATGAAGCTGTCGAAGCGGCTGCGCTCCTTGCGGGCATCGGCCAGCTCGGCCAGCAGGTAATCGATCGCCTTGCTGGCACTGGCGGGCCACTCCTCGGCCGGATCATGGTTGAGCTTGCCAAGGGAGCCGGAGAGAATCAGTTCAGCCCTGTGGTTAAGCAACTCGGCGCCGCGCAGCTGCTCGCGTAGCCAACGGATGGAGAACCAGAGGCCAAAGACCACGATAAAGACCCCGAACGAGATGCCGAACATCGCCTCGAGGGAGTATTCGAACTCCTTGAAGGGACGCTCCAGCCTCAGGCGGGCCTCAAACTCGGCGTGCCTTGGCAAGGTGAGGCGGTAATCCACCAGCGGATCGTCCGGCTCGGCCTGGGTCAGGTTCTGAAAGCCGTAGACCTTCTGCTCACCACGATAGACATCGAGGGAGATGACATGGGCGGAGCGCAGCAGGCTTGGCAACCACTCCACCATGGCGGCCGACTCGGTCTGGCTGTCGAAGTTGCGATCCAGCACCTCGACCAGGGCATCGACCTTCTTCTCCTGCAGCTCAAAGCCCAGCTGGCGGAAGCTGAAGACGCCACCGAGCATCACCATGGCCATGGCCGTGATGACACAGAGAGTGATGAATGAGACGAGTTGAGTGGTGAGCTTCATCCGTGAATCCGTTCTGGGCGGGAACCCTATCCCGACATGGGTGATGATGCTATCACGGCCAGCCGGCCAGATCTGCCGCCAGGCAGGCAGAGAGAGAAAAAGGGCGCCTTTCAGGGCGCCCAAACACACGAAGCAATAACAGAGTGAGGAAAACAGTGAGTGGGAGAGCATGCTGGCACCCTCACCACCCGGCCCACTCTACACCGGCTTCATGAAGCCTCTCTGAGCTCTTCATTCATCCTGGATTCAGCGGGCTCACCGGATGAGATAGACATAGAGCACGGAGGCGCACAGAAAGATGCTGACCATCACCACCGGATAGACCACATAGCTGTCACCGTGGCGCCGGGCCCGGCGCACTACCAGATTGCACAACAGCAGGTTGTAGCCGATAAGCAGGCTGGTCACCAGCAAACTGCGAAAGACCGGCAGGGATTGAATATGGCGCTGGTAGAGCCAGACCAGTACGAAATTGGCCAGGATCAGGTAGAGCAGAAACTTCTGCAGACCCGGGGTCCCTTTCTTGGTCTTTTGCTTGCGGTTTGTCATACTGGCCCATTCCTTGTTCAACCCAATGAAAGCGACAGGTATTGGGAAAAACTGTAGCAATATCAGTGGGTCAGACTATCCAAGGATAGTACCATTTGAAGCTATTGATGAGATACTCTTTTCTCCTTGTGAGTCTGATGCTCTGCCAGCCTCTCCAGGCCTGGCACGATCGCGCCTGGAACCTTCCCGCGACCCCCTCTCCCCTCGAGCAGCAGCGCATCGAGGAGGAGATTCGCTACCTGCTCGCCAGCAAGGGGCATCTGGAGCGTACCCTGGGGCGGGCCCGCCCCATGCTGCGCCTGATCGAGGCCGAGTTGCGCCGCCGCCGTCTCCCCGACTGGCTGTTGCTGGTGCCTCTGGTGGAGAGCAGCTACCGCCTGGATGTGGTCTCCCACGCGGGCGCCGCCGGCCCCTGGCAACTGATGCCCGAGACGGCCCGCCGCTTCGGTGTACCGGTGGAGGAGGCGTTTGACGGTCGTTACTCCCTCCCCCTCGCCACTCAGGGAGCGCTCGACTATCTCGGCTGGCTCAGGAAGACCTTCGACGGGGAGTGGCTGCTGGCGCTGGCGGCCTACAATGCGGGGGAAGGGCGTCTCAAGGCGAGCCTGGCAGCCGCCGGAACCCACTCGGTGCAAGCCCTGCCACTGCCCGCAGAGACCCGCCGCTATGTGGCCAGGCTACAGGCCCTGGGTCGGCTGCTCTCGGCGCCGGCTCACTATGGCCTGCGGCTCCCCGAGTGGGGAGAGGGGGGGGAACTCAGGGTCGACTATCCGGGGGAGTGCTCCCTCACCGGCTGGAGCCAGCGCCATCGTCAGGACCTGCAGGGGCTGACCGCCCTCAATCCGGCCTGGCGCAGTTGGGAGCCCGCCATTCGCCCCCCCTGCCCTGTGCTCTACGGTGAGGCATCGCTCCGCCAGGCGCCCCGCAAACGGCTCACCGTCACCCTGCCCGTCTCCCTGGAGGGGCTCAAGGACCCGCTACAGTTCGGTACCGCGCGCGGTCTGGATATGGTGAAACGGGAGTGGCCCAAGGCCGAGATCAATGACCCTCTGGGTCTTCGGGAAAAGCGACCCCACTGGTGGCAATGAAGTGCTGACGCCAGCGGCTCAGCACCGGGGCCAGATCGACGGCGTCGGGTTCGGCCCAGGCGCCCCCGATGAAGGAGAGGGAGGGGCCGACCGGACGACTGTGCATCAGCAGGCAGTCGAGCGGGGGTAAGCCGGGCAGCACCAGGCGCAGGGAACGTGGCAGCTCGAAGCGGCGAGGGGCGAGAAATCCGACGCCCCCCGGGCCTATGTCCTTGATGATGACACGGCACAGGCGACGATCGAACAGCAGGCCGCTCACCATCAGGCGCGCGGTGATGCCACACGACTGCTGCTCGAAGGGAGTCTGGCCATCGTGCAGATACCAACGGGGTTGCTGTCGACGGGCGTCGTACAGGGGATCGAGTGCTTCATCCATGAATGTCAGGGCTCCTGACGGCGAGCCGCTGCCGCCGCCTGTTTGAGGTGGCTGCTAAACAGCCGGTCCAGATTCTCTTCCGCCCCCTGCGACATGATCAACAGTTCGATGCGGCGGTTGCGGCTGCTCTTGGGATCGTCGGGATCCTCGGGCATGGTCTCGGCCATGCCCACCACCTGTGCCACCCGCTCGGAGGGCATGCCTCCCGCCTGCAGCACCCGGCGCGCCATCATGGCGCGATCCGAGGAGAGCTCCCAGTTGGTGTAGTTCTGTCCGGCGAAGGGGGTGGCGTCCGTGTGGCCCGAGATCATCACCCGGTTCTCGATGCGTTCGAACACCGGGGCCAGGGCCATCAACAGATGGTGGAAGAAGGGGGTGATGCGGGCGCTGCCACGGGCGTACATCTCCCGCTGATCGTTATCGCGGATAAGGATGCGCAGTCCCTGGGGAACCACCTGCAGCTCCAGGTTGCGGCTCGCCTCCATCTGGTTGGCCAGGGAGCCGATAAAGCCGGCCAGTTGCTGCATCTGCTTCTCACCCTCGACCCGCCCCTTGAGCAGGCTCTGATAACCCGCCTTGCCCTGTTCGTTGAAGATGGTCCCCGGGTTGTCGCGATACTTGGGCATGCGCTGCCCCTGCTCGCTGAATCGGGGCGAGGTCTCATCCACCACAGAGGGGTTCCCCCCCAGATCCACCGGATAGGGGCTGTTGCTGATATCGAAGGGATTCGCCTCGCTGTCCATGATGCTGTAATCCCTCAGCCGGCTGGCGACCGCGGTGCGCTCCTCCTGATTGGAGACCGCCAGGATCCAGAGCACCATGAAAAACGCCATCATGGCCAGGGTGAAGTCGGCAAAGGCCACCTTCCAGGCACCGCCAGCCTTGGGTCCATGATTGCGCCTCTGCTGGCGCTTGATGATGATCTGCTCGTGGTTGCGCATTACATCGCCCTGTTGGTGACCCACTCTTCCAGCTCGAGGAAGCTGGGTTTGACCTCGGGCTCAAGCACCTTGCGACCGGCGTCCACCGCCAGCAGGGGAAGCTTGCCGCGCAGTTGGGCCAGCAGGATCGACTTGATGCACATCATGAGGCCGATGCGGCGCTTCACCTGCTCCTCCATGGCCGAGCTCAGGGGTTCGAGCAGGCAGTAGCAGAGGAAGATGCCGATAAAGGTGCCCACCAGGGCGGCCGCAACGTGGACACCTATGTTGGCCAGGGGGCCGTCGAGCTGCTGCATGGTGATGATGATGCCCATCACCGCCGCCAGGATGCCAAAGCCCGGGCAGGCCTCTCCGGTCTTGTGCAGGGCGTGGGCCGGCTTGAGGAGATCCTCTTCGATGGCCATGATCTCCTGCTCCAGCATGGTATCGAGCTCGTGGGGGCTGATCTTGCCCATGCCGAGCAGACGCAGGTTGTCGATGATAAAGCCGAGCAGTTGGGGATCCTCGGAGATCTGGGGATACATCAGGAAGACCGAACTCTGCTGGGGATTCTCGATATGCTCATCGAGGGCCTTGAGCCCCTTGTTGCGCGTCTCCTCGAGCAGTTGATGCATCAGGGTCAGCAGCTCCCGATAGAGCTCCTTCTCCTCTTTGTTGGGCTTGAACACCTGCTTGAGCTGGTGCTTCATCTCGATGAGCACCGATTTCTCGTTACCCAGCATCATGGAGCCCACGGCGGCCCCTATGATGATGATCAGCTCGGCCGGCTGCCACAGGGCGATCACCTTGCCCCCCGCCATCATGAAGCCCCCCAGGACACAGACGAGGATCACCCCAATGCCAATCTGCTTAAGCATCTATCCACTCCGGATTGAGGGGGAGTCTCCCCCGGTTAAAACGACGCCGCCAGCCGCTGCTTGAGCTGCAGCACGCACTGCTTGTGCAACTGGCACACCCGGGACTCGGTCAGGCCGAGCACCAGGGCTATCTCTTTCATATTCAATTCGTGCTGGTAGTAGAGGGAGAGCAGCAGCTGCTCCCGCTTGTCCAGGGTGGTGAGCACCTTGCTCACCGTCATGGCGAGATCCGCATCATCGCTCTCGGCACTGGGCGCCCGGCCTCCGTTCTCGAGCCACTCCTCCAGGCTCTGCAGGGCCTCGGCCTGTCCCGCATAGGCCAGGTCACGCACCTCTTCGAGGGTGCAGCCCAGGGCCTGGGCTATCTCCGGCTCGCTCGGCACATGGCCGAGGCGGGCCTGCAGCTCGCGCACCTGCTGATTGAAGGCATGCACCTGCTGGCGCAGCTGGCGCGGTCGCCAGTCGAGCCGGCGCAGCTCGTCGAGCATGGCGCCGCGGATCCGCTTGAAGGCAAAGCTCTCGAACTGTTCATCCAGCTCGCCCCCATAGCGTCGCCACGCCTCGAGCAGCCCCATCATGCCCACCTGCTCCATGTCCTCCCGATCGAAGGTGACCGAGACCTGGCTGCGCAGGTGGCCGGCTGCGCGCTTGACCAGGGGCAGGAAACGGCGCAGCACCTCGGCCTCTCCCTGCTGAGCCGATGTCCGGTACTCTCTCTCCTCCGCCCAGAGCGCGTCCATGTTACCGCCTTACTGCACCACGACCTTGGTGATGAGCAGCTCATCGAGGTAGGTCTTGTAGCCATAGCTCTCCAGGGTCAGCTCAAGTTTCTTGAGCAGGGACTCCTGTAGCACCTTGATCTGTTGCAGCTCCTTGCGCACCTCGTCATGGCTGCGGTGGCTGAAGTACTGCACCATGGCGTTACGCAGCAGCGGCTTTTGCTCATCGAGCTGGTTCAATACCGCCGGATTGTGAGTCACCAGAGCGACCTCGAGCACCATGTAGTGGGTATCGGCGCCCCCTTCCAGGCTGATCACAAACTTGTCGAGGGGCTTGAACAGCGGGGTCGCACTGAGCTCGGGTTTGGGCTCGGCCAGCCCCAGCATCACCTCTATCTTGTCGCGCTTGAGGTAGCCCACATAACCCAGCACCAATGTGAGGCTGATGACCATGATGACCACCGCCACCCAGATAAGAATTCGACGCATCATCTCTCGTTAGTCTCTCGCTAAAACTCGGGTTGTCAGGGGATCACACCAGGGTATCGAGCCAGCCATGGGGATCGCTGGCCGTGGCCTCCTCCTCCATCAGGACACGGCGACCGGCCAGGATCTGATCCCGCGGGGTCTGCTCCTGCTGGCCGGCACCTCCCTGGCCCACATTCACCTCGACCCCGCCCGCATGATGGGGCATCAGGGCACTGCGCAGCCGTTCCATCGACTGAATCAGGGCATCGCGTACGGCCGGGTTGGCCGCATTGAGCTGCACCGTCAGACGATCCCCCTCCATGCGCACGTTCAGCTCCAGGCGCCCCAGCTCGGGAGGATCGAGGCGGATATGGGCCTGCTTGATCTGCTGGCCCACCTGCAGCTCAACCTTGTCTTTGAGGGCAGCCACCAGTTGCTGCCCCCACTGCACCTGGGGATCCGCCAGACGCAAGGGTGCCCACTGGATTTCACCCGGTCGCTGCAAGGGAAGCGGCACCGGCCCCCCTCTCAGGGAGACAGGTTCGGGCGCCGCCTCCCGGCTCTCCCTGAGAGGCTCACTCCCCTGCTGCGCCGCGAGGCGCAAAAGTGGCACCAGCTCGCGCTTGGCAGTGGCGCTGGCCCCTTCACCCGGCGGTGTGGTAGAGAAGAGTTCGCGAAGCGCACGCTCCCCCTTCACAGGGGCGGAGGGGTGCTCAGGGGCGCTCACGCCCGGTTCCGGCTGCGCCGCTCTCGACGGCATCCCGATCGGCTGAGGCGTGGATGCCCCCTCCTCTGCGGAGGTTGCAGGAGCGGCCGGCAACCTGACCGGCATGCCGCGAAAGGCCAGGGAAGGCATCTCCCGGGGCAAATCCGCTGCCGGGTCGGCCTGAACGGGCCCGTCGCTGCCCTGCGGGGCCGGCGACCGGGTTTCGGGAGAGAGGGAAACCTCACCTTCCGGTAGCGCCATACGGGTAAATTGGGGCTGAGGCAAGACGCCCGGGGGGAGCTGCGGGCTGTCCTGCATGCTCTCCTCATCCAGGGTCAGCGAGAAGGGTTCCGGCTCGGCGTCACCGTCCCGTCCGGCGGCGATAGCCTCACCACGGGAGCCGCGAAAGCCCCCCGTCCCGTTAATCAGCAGGTTGTTCATTGACTGGCCACCTCTTCATAGGCACGGATCCCCTCACGCTGCTCACCCATGCTCTGCCACTCCCGGTGCAGGCGCTGCGTTTCGCCACGGCAGAGGGTCAGGGCCTCGGCATGCAGGCGGCGCACCTCATTGCGAGTCGGCTCCAGGGCCTGCCACAGGTCTGGGACGCGGCGCAGCTGCGTGCAGGCTTTGGCCAATGCCGCATCGAGGCGGGCGACCTCCTGCCACTGACCGGCTCTGGCCTGATCGAGCAGACGCGTGGCCACCAGCAACAACTGGCGAGCACTCTCCTGGGGTGATGGCAACATGGGTCAGCCTCCTTAACCGGACGACGAGGGGAAGCCCGGCTTCCCCGGGAGGAAACACTCAGGCGGCATGACGCCCCATGGCTTCCCACCCCTCACGCAGCTCGGTGATGATCTTGCGTACCTCGGCAAAGCCGTCGGCCTGGTTGCTGGCGCTGATCTCGAACAGGCGCTGACCGCAGTAGTCGTAGAGACGGTGCAGGTTCATGGCCAGCTCCCCGCCCTGCTCCATATCGAGGGCGCTGTCGAGGCCACCGAGGATATCCAGGCACTTGGCGATGGCCTGCCCCTTGCGCTCAAACTGGCGTGCCTGCAGATGGCCCTCGGCACGGGCCATCTCGTCGAGCAGTCCGTCGATCAGCATCAGCACCAGCTGATGGGGGTTGGCACTGGCGGCCTTGGCGTGGGTGGCGGCCTGCTGATAGGCGGCCAGCACATCGTCTTGCTCAAACATCTCTGGTTCAGATCCCCTGCATGGTCTGTAGCATCTGGTTCATCACGGTGAACTGGTTCAGGTAGCGCTTGTAGGCAGCATCCATCCGGCGATCGAGCGCCTCCATCTTCTGATCGACCCGCTTCTGGCTCTTCTCGATGCTCTCCTTGCTGCGCTTGAAGATGCCGTCCCGTGCCGTATAGGGATCGATGGCATTACTCATTCGCTTGAGCAGTCCATCGTCCCCCAGCAGGGCCTTGCCGAGCAGCTCGGGATCCTTCTCCAGAGCCTTGTTGAACGCGGTCTCGTCCAGGGTCAGTTTGCCGTGACGGTCGGTCTTGATCCCCAATTGAGCAAGACTCATGCCATTGGGCAGGTCACGCACGGAGCGGGTCAACACGCTCTTGAGACTGCGTACCGAGCTGTCAGAGGCGAGCGCCCCGGGATTCTTGGGATCGCTCGCCGTCAGCTTTCCCATCTCATCCACCAGGCCGTTGTAGCTCTCCACAAACTTCTTGAGCGCCCCGGTCACCGTCTCCTTGTCCTGGGTGACGCTGATGCGCAGAGGCGCTTCGCCCGGCTTCTGCGCCTTGGTCAGATCGATGGTGAGACCATCGATCAGCTTGTCGAGCTTGTTGCTGGCGGAGACCACCTCGATGGCCCCCGGCCCACTACCCATGGTCACCTTGGCATCCTGGGCCAGGGTCACATCCTTTCTGGCCGCCACGGCCTGGCCGAAGGTAGAGGCAGGATCGCCGCTGAACTGGACGTCGATGGCGTTGGCGGTGCCGCTCTCGCGGCTGGTGAGCACCAGATTCAACTTGCCGTCGCTGCGCACCAGGCTCGCCTTCACCTTGTCGTTACCGGGGGCGTTGTTGATCTGGCTGACCAGGTCCTTCACCGTGCTGCCGGCCGGCAGGGTGGCAAAATCGATGCTCACCTCCTTGCCCGCAACCGTCAGCTTGAGTTCACCACTGGTGGGGAGGGGATCGTTCTCACTGGTGAACACCATGCCCACCTGATGGGCCTGGGCCAGTTGCTTGACCGAGAGGCTGTACTCCCCCGAGACGGCCTTGCCGTCACTGGTGATGGTCATAAAGCCCTCTTCCGAGGCGGTCGCCTTCTGGGCCTGCAGGGTAGAGGCCTTGTTGAGCTCCTTGAGCTGGGTCTGGAAGGCGGAGAGCTTGGTGTTGAGGCCATTGATGGCCTCCAGCTGCGCCTTGAAGGCCTCCTGCTGGCGCTTGAGCATCTTGTCCATGTTCATGCGCTCGGCGGCGACCAGCTGGGTGGCCATGGTGACGGGGTCGACCATCATAATCGGGATCCTCGCGGTGAAGGGCTACGGATAGGAAAGGGGCGAAGCACGCCCCTTTCCTATCCGTACGGGGCCCGCACGCGGGCCCCGTTATCCGGATTAACGCAGCAGGGAGGTCACCATGCCGGTCATCTGGTTGGAGTTGGAGAGGACGGACATACCGGCCTGCATCAACATCTGGTTCTTGGTCATGGAGGTGGTTTCGGCCGCGAAGTCGGCATCCATGATACGGCCGTTGGCCATATCGGTGTTCTCCTTCATGTTGGCCAGGTTGGTCACTGTGTGCTCCAGACGGTTGATATTGGCACCGAAGGAGGAGCGGACAGAACCGATGTCAGCCAGGAAGGTATCCAGTTCGCCCATGGCGGCAGTGGCCTTGGTCTGATCAGCGATACCCGCCTTCACCGCAGTCCCTTCCACACCCTTGTTGGCGGTGCTACCGGTCACGTCTTTCAGCTTGGCGGACAGATCCAGGCTCAGGGTTTCAGCAGAAGAGCCACCGATCTGGAAAGTGATGGAGCTTTCGAACTTGCCACCCTTCAGCAGCTTGGCGCCACCATAGGTAGTGTTATCAACGATGTTCTTCAGCTCTTTTTGCAGCTCACCAAACTCGGAGTTGGAGGCGGCCATGTCGGCGGAGCTGTTGGTACCGTTTGCTGCCTGGGTAGCCAGATCCTTCATACGCTGAACGATATTGGTCATCTCATCCATGGCCCCTTCGGCGGTCTGCATCATGGACATGGCGTCCTGAGCGTTACGCATGCCGACCTTCTGGCCGTTGGACTGGGCTTGCAGACGGGTGGCCATCTGCAGACCGGCGGCGTCGTCGGCGGCAGAGTTGATGCGCAGACCGGTACCCAGGCGCTGCATGGCAGTACCCAGCATCTTGTTGGTGGAGTTCAGCTGGTTTTGGGTGACCAGAGAGGCGTAGTTGGTATGAATGGAAAGACCCATGATGCGTTCCTCGTTCGTTACTGGTGCGGGCCGGTTGACCCGGTTAACTCGTCACAGGAAGAGAGCGACAGGGGGGCGACAAAAATTTAATGGATAGCGTACTTTTTTCATCGTCACCGCCACCTCGCGGCCCCAAAAATGCAAAACGCCACCCTGATGGATGGCGTGACAACCCAATCGCAGCGCGAGCGTTCAGGTGAGCAGCGCCACCACCGTCTGCCGTGACACATTGGCCTGGGCCAGCAGCCCCGACATGGTGCCGGCAAATCCCTGGGTCAGCACCTCACTGAGACGGGATTGCAGTTGCTCGAGCTCGCTGGCAGAGATGCTCTGGCTGCGCGACTGCACCTGCTTGAGCTGCTGCATGGCACGCTGGCGAAACTGCTTGAGCTCTCGTACCGACTGCTCAACATCGGCCAGCAGCTTGCGGATACGCTGCTGCTCCTGGGCTATCTCTCCCCGGGAGAGCCCCTTCTCTATCTTCCCCAGCTCACCTTCACTCTGCTTGAAGCGCACCGGAATGGGATTGCCCGCCGGCAGCCTGACCCCCTCGCCACGCAGCAACACCGGCTCGTCGAGCTTGCGCCTCTGTCCCTCGGGCAGGGTCAGGGTCAGTTGACCATCAGCGCCACGACGAGCAGTGATCTGCTCCCCTTGCAGCGCCTGATTGAGCCGTGACAACACCTCCTGGGGCGAGGCCCCTGCGGGCAGGCTGACCTCCACCGCGGCGGCACTGACCGGGAACGAGATCCAGAGCCGCTCGCTCTCCCCCTTGGTGGTGAGGAGATCCAGCCCCTCGGCCTGATAGGTGAGGGTGGGAGCCCTGTCGAGCAGCCTGGGCTTGAGATCGGCCGTGAGAGGCCCCTTCTCACCGCTGACGTGCTGCTCCAGGCGGCTGAGGCGACCGTTGAGCTCCAGCGCCCGCCCCCGTTGCTGTGCCAGCTGACCATCGAGCTTGCGCAGCTCGCTCCACACCAACCCCAGCGCCTGCTCGCTGCTCTGGGCCGAGGCGATACGCTGCTGGGTGTTACCGATCAGGGCCCAGCGCTGCAGGCGCGCCAGATCGGGCTGGCGCTCGCTGCGAGCGCTCCCCTTGCTCTTGCGAGCGGGCTCGGAATGAGAGGGGATGACCCCGGGTTTGCCGGTCTCGGGGATAGCCCCCTGACGGGTGGAGTGGATCAGCATGGGGTCACACCTCAGCGCATGTAATCAAAGAGGCTGAGGGCATTGATCTTGACGAACGCCTGCTGCTGCACCTGCAGCGCCGCCAGCACAGTGGCTTGGCGGGTGGCGGCCGCCGGGAAGTCGAGAGACTCGATCTGATTGCTCACCTCCTTGCTGTAGGTGCTCATCTCGATGTGGGACTCGTCGATCTGATCGAGCAGATTGATCTTGGCGCCAATGCGGCTGGTCATGCTGGCGATATTGTCGAGCACCCCCATGCTGCGATCGAGCATGGCGCCGGCCTCGGTCGACACATCGGAGGCACCGCTCTCGAGCAGGGTGACGAAGTCGTCAAGCTCCTTGAAAAAATCACCGCCGCTGAGAAACAGGGTGTCGGCCCCCTCGTTGAGGCTCACACTCACCCCCTTGGCGATGGGGACATCCCGCTGCAGGGCATCCCCCTGGTAGTGATAGGCACCGGTCGCCGGATCCTTGACCAGGGCGCTCTTGCCCACCTGGCTGCCGGCAAACAGGCTCGAGCCCGCCTCGTTGCGGGCGTTGGCCAGATCCAGCAGACCATCGCGCAGGCTCGCCAGCTCGGTCGCCGCCCCCACCCGGTCCTCTGGGCTGACAGAGCCGTTGGCCACCAGCTGAGTCAGCTCCCGCAGACGCATCATCATGTTCTTCATGGTGTCGAGCTGGGTCTCGGCCTGGGAGAGCTGGGTCTTGGCGTTGAAGATGTTCTTCTGATATTGGGTCATGGCCGCCTGCTCCCGCTTCAATCCCAGCAGACGTACGCTCCCCACCGGATCATCGGAGGGTTGCAAAATTCGCTTCTGGCTCGCGATCTGGCGGTCGAGGCGGGCATATTCGGCATAGCCCCCTTGCAGGCTACCGAGCATGCTGCTCTGAATCATGGAAGAACTGATACGCATGGGGTCTCCTTAGAACATGCTCAGCAGGGAGTCGAACAGCTGATCCGCCGTGCTGATCACCTTGGCATTGGCCTGATAGGCCTTGGTGAAGGCCATCAGCTTCATCCCCTCTTCATCCTGGTTAACGCCGCTGACGCTGCTCACCTTGTCACCGATCTGCTTGTCGAGCTTCACACTGGACTCCATCTCGGACTTGGCCTGGCCACTTTGCACCGCCAGTCGGCCGACCAGAGAGGCATAGGCATCATACTGGCCATCCTTGATGGTCAGCATCTCCTGCAGGTTACGGTTGTCGCCGGGCCCCCCGCCCGCCTTGGCGAAGGCGAGATCACTGCCGGCAAATCCATCGGCGATCTTCAAGGTGGCGGCCGGATCGGCCGGGTCATAGGTGAACATGGGCTTGCCCGGGTTACCGGCCAGGTCCACGCCCCCCTGCTGCTTGACGTTGAACTCGTCGGCCAGCTTGCTGGCTATCTGGTTCAGCTCGGCCTTGGCGGGTCTGAGCACCTCACGGCGATAGTCGAGCACGCCCCCTATGCTCCCCTCCCCCAGGGAGGGAACATCGAAGGTCTGGGTACCGAAACTCAGGCTCAGTACATCCCCCTTGAGGGTCAAGGTACTGCTGCTCTGACCCAGCACCAGGGGTTCGCCCCCGGGCAGGCTGAGATCGTAATCCCCGTTCTCCTGTCGGGTGACCCGCACCTCGACAAGCCCGGAGAGCTGGCGCACCACCAGATCCCGGCTGTCCTCCAGGGCGGAGGTGTTGCCCCCCTTGGCGGCCAGCTCGCTGATCTGGCGATTGAGCTTGCCCACCTGTTCCAGATAGCTGTTGACCTGCTCCACCGAGCTCCCCAGTTGGTCGGAGATCTCCCGCTCCTGGGTGGCCAGGCTGCTGCTCAACTGGCGAAAGCGGTTGGCCAGGGCATTGCCCGAGCTGACGATCTGCTCGCGCTGGGCGCCGGTCTCCGGGCTGTCGAGGGCCCCGCTCAGAGAGGCAAAGAAGCTGTCCAATCCGATGCTGATGCTCATGGACTCGCTGCCGAAGAGCTGCTCGGTGGTGTTGATGTATTGATGAAAGGAGTAGGCGCGTCCCACGCTCGAGCCGGAACGCCAGTGCTGGCTCACCAGATAGTCGTCACTGATGCGGCGCACCCCGGTGACCATGACCCCCTGACCGTTGTCGAGGCGGCCGAAGCCCGCCACGCTCCCCATGGTGGCCTCCTGACGGGAGTAGCCAGGGGTATGGACGTTGGCGATGTTTTGGCCGACCACATTCATGGCGATCTGGGCGGCATTGAGGCCGGAGAAGCCGATATTGAGCAGTGACATCAGTCAGGTTTCCTCACGGTGCGGGTCAGCAGCGGCTGGCTAAAGGCCGCCAGGTTCTCCGGTGTTGAAGCGACCGCTGCCGCCGGATTCTTTAGCGGCGCCTCGAGCTGTTCCACCATCTGGCGGGTGAGCCCCATGCCGCCGCCCTTGACCAACCCCATGGCCAGCTGGCTGTCATACATGTCCCGATAGAGCTCGTTGCCCTTGATGAGCTTCTCATCCTCATCCTGCAGGGCATCGCTGGCCGCCCGCATATGCTTGAGCACGGTCTGCAGGAAGGTCACCTCGAACTGACCGGCGGCCGCCTCGAGGGCGGCCCGCTGGTCCGGATTACTCTTGATCTTCTGTAGCTCGCCCAGGTCCTGATAGAAACCGGGTTCGCTCACTGTAATTCGTGTCATCAGATCACCACCAGTTCACCATCCAGAGCCCCCGCCTCGTCGAGCGCCTGCAAGATGGCCATGATATCGTCCGGGGTCGCCCCCAGGGAGTTGATGGCCTTGACGATCACCTCGAGCGAGGTGCCCTCTGGCCAGACAAACATGTTGTTGCGCTCCCGATCCACCTGCACCTTGGAGTTGGGGGTCGTGGTGGTCTGACCGTTGGAGAAGGCGTTGGGCTGGCTCACGTTCTGGCTCTCGGAGATGGTCACCGTCAGGTTGCCGTGACTCACCGCCGCCTTGTGCACCTTCACCTCGCTCCCCATCACCACGGTGCCGGTGCGGCTGTTGAAGACCACCCGGGGGCGCTCACGCCCCATGTCGACCCGGATATCCTCGAGCAACGCCATGAAGCTGATGCGCTGACTCTCGTCCTTGGGTGCCTGCAACTCGATACGACCGGCACTGACGGCCCGCGCCACGGGGCCGAGCTGGCGGTTGACCGCCCGCTCCACGTTGCGTGCGGTCTTGAAGTTGGGCTGATGCAGGTTGAGGATCACCTCGGGACGGCTGGCGAAGTTGGTCGGCGCCTCCCGCTCTATGATGGCGCCGTTGGGAATGATGCCGGCGGTGGGCACGTTGATGGTCACCGAAGAGCCGGACTGTCCCTCCGCCTTCACGCCCCCCACCACCAGGTTGCCCTGGGCCACCGCATAGACCTCACCGTCGATACCGCGCAGGGGGGTCAGCAACAGGGAGCCGCCGCGCAGGCTCTTGGCGTCGCCGATGGAGGTGACGGTCACATCCACCGTCTGCCCCTTACCCGAGAGAGCCGGCAGGGTCGCCTGTACCGAAACGGCCGCCACGTTCTTGAGCTTGGGATCGAGATCCTCGGGGAGTTGTACCCCGAACTGCTTGAGCATGTTGGCCATGGATTGGCCGGTGAACTTCACCTGGCTGCGATCCCCGGTGCCGGAGAGGCCCACCACCAGACCGTAGCCCACCAGCTGGTTGGCCCGGATCCCCTGCACATCGGCGATATCGAGCAGGGGACGGGTACGCACAGCCGCCGTCGCCAGCAGGGGGAGCAAGAGGAAGAGAAGCAGAAGCCAGTTACGCATCGAGATCCTCACAGGGGGGAGAAGGCGGAATTGAAGAAGCGGCTGAGCCAGCCCATCTGGTTGGCATCGGCCAGAGCACCACGACCGGCATAGGTGATGCGGGCATCGGCGATACGCTGGGAGGAGATCCGGTTGCCCTGGTCGATATCCTCCACCCGCACCATGCCACCGAGGCGCACATACTCATCCCCCTGGTTGAGACGGATCCACTTCTCGCCGCGAATGCCGAGAATACCGTTGGGCAGCACCTCGGCCACGGTCACGGTAATGGCGCCGGAGAGGGTGTTCTGCTGGCTCGAGGTAGCCGCGCCGTCGAAGTCCCGCTCCACCGAGTAATTGCCACTCAAGTCCTTGACCACCTTGTTGCCGAAGGTGGGCACCGGCATGTTGAGGCTGCTGTTCTTGTTGGTGGTGGTGTTGGCCTTCTTGCTCGACTGGGTACGCTCCTCCAGCATCACCGTCAGGATGTCGCCGACCCGGTAGGCTCGCCGGTCCTGAAACAGGGTCATCATGGTGCCCCCCTGAAACAGGCTGCCATCCTCCCCTTCCGGCTGGGGAGGCAGCTTGGGCCGGGAGGGGGCCCAGGCCTGATCACCCGGCTCGGGCGGAACCAGCTCATAGGTGGCGCAACCGGCCAGCAGCAGGGCGAGCAGGCCGCTGGCGAGCAGTGCATGCAGGCGTCTCATCATATGGCCTGGGTGATGAACTTGAGCATCTGATCGGCGGAGGAGACCACCTTGGCGTTCATCTCGTAGGCGCGCTGGGTGGTGATCATGTCGACCATCTCCTCCACCACGTTGACGTTGGAAGCCTCCAGGGTGTACTGCTTGACCGCCCCCAGGCCATCCTCGCCCGGCACCCCTTCGATGGGTTCACCGGAGGCACCGGTGGCCCGATAGAGGTTGCCGCCCAGCGCCTCGAGGCCGGAGGGGTTGGAGAAGTGGGTCAGTGTCATGCGACCCAGCTCCACGTTGTCCTGCTGGCCCGGCACGGTGGCGCTGACGGTACCGTCGGCACCGATGGCGATGCGGGTCGCATTCTCGGGGATCTCGATCTGGGGCACCATGGGCAGACCATCGGCGTTGACCATCTGCCCCTCGCCGTTGCGGTGCCACTGGCCGTTACGGGTATAGGCGGTCTCGCCGTCGGGCATCTCTACCCCGAAGAAGCCGGCGCCGACGATGGCGATGTCGAGCTCTTGCCCTGTGTTCTGGAAGTTGCCCGGCGTGAAGACCTTCTGGGTGCCCACCACCCGCACCCCGTTACCCATCTGGATGCCTGTCGGGGTCAGGTTCTGTTGATCCTGCTGGGAGCCCGGCTGACGCTGGACCTGATAGAAGAGATCCTCGAAGGCCACCCGATCGCGCTTGAAGCCGACCGTATTGACGTTGGCCAGGTTGTTGGAGATGGTGGCCATCTTGGCATCCTGTGCCGAGAGGCCGGTCTTGCTCACCCAAAGTGCTGCGTGCATCTGTCTGTTCCTCGCTACGTCAGGGCCTTAACCCTGACCGGAAATGAGTCTGGCCCCTTGCCGGGCCTGATCGTCGGCGCTCTTCATCAACTTGACCTGCAGCTCGAAGTTGCGGGTCAGGGACATGGTGTTGATGAGCTCATCCACCGCATTGACGTTGGAGCCCTCGAGAAAGCCGGAGGCGACCGCCACCTGCTCGCTCGCCTCGGCCTCGCCCCCCTGGCGCAGGCGAAACAGGCCATCCATCCCCTTCACCAACTCTCCCTGCCCGGGATCGACCAGCTTGAGACGCCCCACCTCGAGACGCGCCCCCTGACCAAGGGGGACGATGGAGAGGGTGCCATCCTTGCCGATGCTCAAGGAGCGGTGAGGTGTCAGCACCATCTCGCCCCCCTCCCCCTGCACCGGGTGGCCGTTGACCGTCAGCAGGCCGTCGGCATCCAGCTCGAAGTTGCCGGCCCGGGTATAAGCCTCCTGGCCATCGGCAGTCTGCACCGTGAAGAAGCCGGAGCCACGCACCGCCACATCCAGGGTGCGATCCGTCTTCATGAGGGCGCCGGCGGCGAAGTTGGAGCCCGCCTGCTGCTCCTTGGCCAACACCCGGCTCGGCAGACCATCCCCGCCGACCATGTAGGCAGAGACCCGCTCGAAGTCGGCCCGAAAGCCCGCCGTGTTCACGTTGGCCAGGTTGTTGGCCCGGATCTGCTGGGCCATCAGGGTGTGCTGGGCCCCGGACATGGCGGTGTAGATCAGTTTCTCCACGGCTTACCCCTTAGAAGCTGTTGAAGAGGACCTGGGTCATCTTGTCGGCCGAGCTGATGGTCTTGGCGTTGGCCTGGTAGTTGCGCTGGGCCGTCATCAGCCCCACCAGCTCGCCGGTCAGATCCACGTTGGAGTTTTCGTAAGCCCCGGCGGTCAGGGTGCCCAGGGTACCGCTGCCGGGTGCGCCCACCACGGGTTGACCCGAGCTGAAGGTCTGCACCCAGCTGGTGTTATCCGCCTGCATCAGCCCGCCCGGGTTGGCGAAGTTGGCCATCACCACCTGGCCCTGCAGCAGACGCTGACCGTTGGTGAACTGGGCATAGACGCCCCCGTCCTTGTCCACGGTCAGCCCGGTGAGATCCCCCGAGGTATAGCCGTCGGACTGGTTGCGGCTGACGTTGAAGTCGGAGGCATACTGGGTCACCTTGGTCAGCCCCAGCTCCAGGGTGATGGGGTCCGCCCCGGCAGGGGTCAAGGCCAGGGAGGGATTGGCGGTCGGGCTCTTGAGGGTACCGTTGGTATTGAACTCCATGGGGATGGCCGCACCGGTCACTGTGCCATCGAAGGCGGTGTGCACCTGCCACTTGTTGTCGGCGGTCTTGACGAAATACTGGGTCAGGGTGTGTTCGACCCCGAGGGAGTCATAGACCTTGCTCGACTGGGAGTAGCTGAAGCTCTTGGAGTCGGTCGGGTTGAAGGGGTTGACCGCCGGGTCGATGACAGAGGCCCCCGCCTTGAGGTTGGCCACGAACTCCAGATTGGTGGAGGCCTTGGCCGGCAGGTTGGCGGTGCTCACCTGGATGTCCCCCACCACCCCGTTCTTGAGGGTGCCGTCGGGGTTGATGCCATATCCCTGCAGGCGATCGCCGGCGGCATTGACCAGATAGTTACCCGCATCCTTTTGGAACATGCCGGCACGGGTATAGGAGGTCTGGCCACTCTCATTCTTGAGCATAAAGAAGCCGCCACCGGAGATGGCGAGATCCAGGGCACGCCCGGTGCGCATCAGATCCCCGTTGCGATCGAAGTTCTGACTGGCATTGCTCATCTCCACCCCGCCCGCCTGGCCGCCACTGTAGATGGCGGCGAACTCGGCGCGGCTCGACTTGAAGCCGGCGGTGCTCACGTTGGCGATGTTATTGCTGATGACGCCCAGCTCCTGGTTGACGGCGCGCAGGCCGCTCAGGCCAATGTTGAAAGACATCTGCTTCTCCTTGAGTTATGCCTGGCCGAACTGGACGGCGCTGAAGAGGGGGACATCACCGATGCCGGTGACCTGTAACATGATCTGGCCGTCCCCCGGCAGGTTGACCCGCTCTACCGAGCTGGCCAGATAATTCTTGGGCTGGGAGGAGAGGGCGGGGCCCTTCGCCTCCACCTTGACGCTGTACTTGCCGGGGGGCAGGGCATCGAGTTGATAGTCGATGACCCCTCCCTTCCGGGCCCCCCACTCGCGGCTCTGCACCTTCTGGCCAAACTCGTCGTAGACGGTGAGGGTCACCTGATCCGCCGCCCCCGGCAGCTCGATCTGGCCACGCACCCCCTGCTCACTGGCCAGGGTGATCCCCTCGGCGGGCACCATCACCTCCTGGCCCACCAGGTTGGTGGCCGCCAGCACCTGCTGGGTATCCATCATGGCGATGGACTGCTGCTGCAGCACCTTCAGCTGCTCGACCCCCTCCACCATGCTGAACTGGGCCAGCTGGGTCACGTACTGGGTGCCGTCGAGGGGATTGGTGGGATCCTGGTTCTGGATCTGGGCCACCATCATCTGTAGAAATTCGTTGCGCAGGGTCATGCCGCCATTCTGGGCGCTGCTCTGGGTCGCCCCCTGGCTGCTGCTCTGGGAGGTGGCAGGATTGCTCGCGACCTTGGGGTCAACCTGCTGGAAGGCGCTACCGCGGGCGGTATCGAGGGAAGAGAGCGGAGAGAGGCTCATGGTTTAACCCTGTCCTAAACGCAGCAGACCCTGCTGCATGCTGGCGATTCGGTTCATCACCTCGACCGAGGTCTCGAAACCGCGGGAGGCGCTCATCATGTCGGCCATCTCCTCGACGGCATTGACGTTGGAGTAGTAGACATAGCCCTGCTCGTCGGCCAGCGGATTGTCGGGCTCGAGGCGCTTTTGCACCTCCCGGTCCGACTGCACCACCCCGGCGATGGAGACCTCGGCCGCCCCCAGGCCACCGCTCTCCTGCACCCGCTTGTAGAGGGTGGAGAAGACCGGCTTGATGGCGCGAAAGGCCTCATCCTCGCTCCCCGCCACACTGTCCACGTTGGCCAGGTTGGAGGCGACCGTGTCGAGGCGCACGGTCTGGGCACGCATGGCGCTGCCCGCTATGTCATAGATACGATTGAACGACATGATCAGCGTCCCTCTATGGCCTTGGCGATACCGCTGATCTTCATATTGAGGAAGGTCAGACTGGTCTGGTAATCCATGGCGTTGTTGGCAAACTTGCCCTGCTCCACCCCGAGCTCCGCCGTGTTGCCATCCTGGGAGGGCTGAAAGGGAATGCGGTAGAGAGGATGATCCACCTCGCCCATGGTGACGCTCTCCATCTGACCGGCCGAGACACGGTCGGCCACGCGGGAGAGGATCGCCTTGTAGTCAAGATCCCGCGCCAGGTAGCCCGGGGTGTCGACGTTGGCCAGGTTGCCGGCGATGATGCGCGCCCGTTCGGTGCGCACCTGCAGGGCATAGGGGTGAACCCCGAGGGCTTGGTCAAATGAGATACTCATCCTTCGTCCTGTGGTTGCATGGCAAGGTGGGGATGCCTTAAACAAGAGTCATGCCAGCTTGTGCCATGACGTATAATGGGCGCCCTAACGGTCCCCGATGACCCCACTCCACCGAAAGAGGAAGTGCCGTTTCCGATGAGGAAGTCACCGCTCGCCCTGCTCCTTCTGCTCGCGCCCATGGTCCAGGCCTCCCTGGAGCAGCAACTGCTGGAGGATGCACGCACCCGGCTCGAGCACTATGGTCAGAGCCAGCAGTGGCCCACCCCCGAGGCCAGCTACCAGGTCTGGGTAGCGCCGGGGGCCGACGAGCTGCCCCCCTGCAAACAGCCCCTGGTGCTGGAGGGAGGGGGTCAATACCGGGAGCCCTTCGGTCGTCGCCCCTATCTCATCCGCTGCAGCGATCCCGCCTGGAGCCTGCGTGGCCGGGTCGAGGTGCGCGTCACCCTGCCGGTGTGGCGGGCGGCACGGGACATCGAGCGGGGCCAGCGTATCGGGGCCGAAGACCTGGTGAGCCAGCCGGTGGAGGTGAGCCGCCTCTACCGGGGCTTTATCCCCGCCAACCGCCCCCTGCAGGGAGCGCAGAGCAGCCGCAACCTGCGCGCCGGTCAGCTCATCGGCGAGCTCGATCTCAAGGTGCGCCATGCGGTGGAGCGGGGTCAGGAGGTGATCATCCGTGCCGCCAGCGAGGGGTTCAGCGCCTCCATGCGCGGTGAGGCCCTGCAGGATGGGGTGGTGGGCGAGGCAGTCCGGGTGCGCAACCTCTCCTCCGGCAAGGAGGTGCAGGCCTGGGTGATCGGGCGGGGGGAAGTGGAGACCCGCTTCTGAGCGCAAAGGTGATGGCCCCCACCTAAAGTTATCGGGCAAAGCGGTCGCTGTTTAGTGACAGGACAACAGGAAGCATCAGTCTATGAAGATTCAACGCACCGACGGCGCCCTCTTTCAGGCCGCCAAGCCCCACAAGCAGGAGAGCCTGCCGGGCACGCCGGCCGCCGCCCCCTCGCCCCGGGCCCAGGCCGAGATCAGCGTGGAGGCGCAAGGGCTCGAGCAGGCGCGCCAGCGCATGCAGGATCTCTCCGACGTGGACATGGACAAGGTTCGCCAGATCCGCCAGGCCATCGCCGAGGGCAAGCTGACCCTGGACATGGAAACCCTGGGCCGCGCCATCGTCGATCTACACCGCAAATGACCCCGCGCCAGCGTCTCCAGGCCCTGATCCAGGGAGTCCAGCAGGATCTCGGTCGCTACCAGCGACTCTGCCAGCTGCTCGACGAGCAATACCAGCTGCTGGGCACCCATGACGTTGAGGGGCTGACCCGCTTCAACCTGACCCTGACCGGCCTGATGGGAGAGGTCCAGGCGTCGGCCCAGGCCCGCTGCCAACAGCTGCGCGCCTTTGGGCTGGAGCCGGATCAGCAGGGGATGGCCTGCCTCATCGGTCGTCTGCCCGAGCCGGTGCAGCGCCGTTTCTCTCCCCTCTGGCTGCGCCTCGAGCAGTTGCTTATCCAGTGCAAACAGAAAAACGAGCGTAACGGTCGTCTGCTGGCCGGCCAGGTCGAGACCATACGCCAGCTGCTGGGACAGCAGGACGCCTATCCAGAGCCCGCCTGATTCACTCCCGGCGCAGGAAGCGCTGGGTGGCAAGCTCGTCAAGCTGGCGCTGAACCCCCAGCTCCTCCCGCAGCCGCACCCCCTCTTCCCGGCGCAAGATTAACTGCTCCAGCCCCTTCACCCGCCCAAACTGATGGCGCAGCACCGCCTCATGACGCTCCAGCTCGAGTCGGGCCAGGGCACTCTGCTGCACCTGATGCTCGAACAGCCGTCGCACCTGCTGGCCCATCTGCTGCTGATTCTGCCACAGCAGGGGGTGAGGCTGGGCGGGAGGGCGAGCCAGCTCGCCGAGTACCCCCTGCAGACGCAGGGCGCGCTGCTCCTCACGCTCGGCCTGCTCGCGCAGGCGTTGACGCTCCTCCCCGAGACGGGAGAGGGAGTCCTGCTGCAGGGTGAGATAGCGTTTTAGCATCAGCCGACCACCTGTCTGAGTTGTTCCACCACGCCACCGAGGGGCGAGGCCTCATGGATTCCCTGCTGCAGGAAGGCGGCGATCTGCGGATAGCAACGCACCGCCTCGTCCATCTGGGGGTCGGCACCGACCTGATAGCCCCCCAGGGGCAACAGCTCGCGCACCTGCTGATAGCGTCCCCAGTGTTGCCGGGTCCGCACCGCCGCCTGCAGCCAGTCGGGGGAGACGATCTGGGTCATCACCCGGCTCACGGATGCACCTATGTCGATGGCCGGATAGTGCCCCTCCTCGGCCAGACGGCGGGTCAGCACTATGTGGCCGTCGAGGATGGCGCGAGCCGCATCGACCACGGGGTCCTGCTGATCGTCCCCCTCGGCCAGCACCGTATAGAAGGCACTCAGGCTCCCCCGGGGATGCACCCCGTTGCCGGCCCGCTCCACCAGCTGGGTCAGCAGGCTGAAGACGGAGGGCGGGTAGCCTCGGGTGGCCGGCGGCTCACCGATGGCCAGGGCGATCTCGCGCTGAGCCTGGGCGTAGCGGGTGAGGGAGTCCATCAGCAGCAGCACATCCTGCCCCTGATCCCGGAAATGCTCGGCAATGCGGTGGCACACCTGGGCCGCCCGCAGCCGCATCAGGGGAGATTGATCGGCCGGCGCCGCGATCACCACGGCCCGGGCCAGCCCCTCGGCCCCCAGGCTGTGTTCGATAAACTCGCGCACCTCGCGCCCCCGCTCGCCGATGAGCCCCACCACCACGACCTGCGCCGTGGTGTTGCGCGTCATCATGCCGAGCAACATGCTCTTGCCCACGCCGGAGCCGGCGAACAGGCCAAGCCGCTGCCCCTTGCCCACCGTCAGCAGACCGTTGATGGCGCGCACCCCCACGTCGAGGGGCTCGCTCACCGGGGTGCGCAGCAGGGGATTGGGGGGCAGGTTGAAGAGGGGAACCTTGCTGCCGGCCGGCTCGAGAGGGCGCCCGTCGAGGGGGGCCAGGGTACCGTCGAGGACCCGCCCCAACAGATGAGGACCGATGTGAATGGTCTCTTCCCCCTCGAGCGGCAAGACCCTGGCCCCCGCATAGAGACCGCGCATGGGCTCCAGCGGCATCAGATAGGCGATGTCACGGTTAAAGCCCACCACCTCGGCCATCAGGCGCTGTGCCCCGGCGGCCTCGACCTGGCAGCGCTGGCCTATCACCAGCTGACAGCCGACCACCTCCAGGGTGAGGCCGGTGACCCGCACCAGCCTGCCATAGCGACGAAAGGGAGCCGGCGTGGGCAGCGTCTCCTCACCGAGGCGCTCGAGGGCTTGCTGCAGACCCTCATGCATGGACGTCGTCCAGCACCTGCTCCACCTGGGCGAGACAGGTCTCGATCCGCTCGTCAGTGCGCGCCTCGATCACGGCGGCCTGACTCTCGACCCGGCAGTCACCGACCGAGAGTGCGGGATCGGAGTGAAGGGGCCACCCCTGGCACTCGGTCATGCCCAGATCGGCCAGCCGCTGGCGATCCTCTTCACAGAGGAAGATGGCCACGCTCTCCTGCCCGGCCGGCAGACCGGCGAGGGCCTGCTCCACCTGCAGCAGCACCTGGCCCGGATTGAGGGTGAATTCGGCCTGGATGACCCGACGCACGACCTGGGTCACCACCTGAGACAAGAGGTTCTTCTGAGCATCGAGCTTCTCCCGTGCCAGGGCACTGAGCTGCTCCTGCAGGGCCGGAAAGGGCCGCAGCGCCTCGTCGAAGCGGGCCTGCCCCTCGGCACGCCCCTGCTCGACCCCTTGCTGGTATCCCGCCTGGAATCCCTGCTGATGCCCCTCCTGATGACCGCTCTGGCGTCCCTGGGTCAGGCCATCCTGATAGCCCTGCTCCAGCCCCTGCTCGACCCCTTGCCGGTAGCCGAACTCGAACTGGGCCTGCTGACTCTGCTCCTCTCCCTCCCCCTGCAACGGGGGGAAGCGATAGAGGCGGGTCGCCCCGGGGGCCAGCTTGCGCAACCTGTGACTCATGCCGCCCTCCTCAGCTCACCGTCGGCTCTTCGAAGAGCTGATACTCGATCTCGCCCTGCTCCATCAGCTCGCGAACCAGCTGCATCACCTCTTCGCGGGCCTGCTCCACCTTGCGCAGGGAGACCGACCCCTGATCCTGGATCTGGGCCTCGAGCGCCTGGGCCATCCGCTTGGGCATGGAGGAGAGCACCGCCTTGCGCAGGGGCTCTTCGGCCCCCTTGAGGGCCACCGCCAGCAACTCGGGCGGCAGCTCCTGCACCAGCCGCTGCAGTGTCTCGTCGGACTGGCGGCGCAGGGTGGCGAAGTCGAACATGTTCTTCTCGATCTCCTTGGCCATGTCGAGGTCGAACTCGCGCAGCTGCCCCAGCATCGCCTCCTTGTTGCCCTGATAGCGGTTGAGGATGTCGGCCGCCTGCTTGACCCCGTTGACCTTGGCGCCGGACTGCTCCGCCACGAAGGTGAGGCAGCGATCCAGGGTCAGACGCAGCTCACCCAGCACGTGTTCACTCACCGAGGTGAGGTTGGCGACCCGCAGCAGCAGATCGTCGTGCAGGGGAGCCGGCAGGGCATCGAGCACCGCCGAAGCGGTTTGGGGCGGCAGGAAGGCGAGCAGCACCGCCTGCATCTGGGGGTGTTCGTTGCGGAAGAAGCGGGCCAGCACCTCGGCCGGTACCCACTGCAGACGCTGAATATCCTGGCTTACCGAATCCCCGTACAGGCTGTCGAGCAGGCTGCGGGCAAGGCGCTGGCCCAGGGCCAGATCCAGGGTCTGCTCCAGATACTCCCGCGAGGCACTGCCGATACCGCTGTGCTCACGGTAGTCGTAGAAGAACTGCTGCAGGGTCCAGCGCGCCTCGTTGGCACTGACGCTCGGCATGCTGGCCATCCGTCCGATGAGACGCTGCACCTCGTCGCGGGAGAGCTTCTGCATCACCTTGGCGGCGGCTTCGGTTCCCATGCTGAGCAGCAGGATGGCGGCCTTCTCGAGGTTATCGATGTCGATATCGACCGCCGCCTGATTGAAGTTCATGTTATTCATCGCCACTCACCCATGCCTTGATCACCTCGGCGACCCGATCCGTATCCTTGTCTACCAGCAACTGCAGATGGCGCAGTTGCACCTCGAGCTCGGAGCCCGGCTCCGGCAGGGCGGCGAGATCCAGCTCGCTCAGGGCGGCGCTCTCTCCTTCGTGGCGGATCAGGCCATGAGCCATGGGCTGGGCCTCGAGCTCGTCGGCAACCCGACGCTGGTGGGCGATGGCCCCGGTGGCCTGCTCGGCCGACTCGTCGTCCTGCTCGTCATCCACGACGGGCTCGGGATGGTGAATGCGCACCAGATGCTTGACCAGGGGACGGATGCCGAAGATGACCAGCACCAGACCCAGCAGCCCCCCCACCAGATAGCGCAGGGAGTTTTGCCAAGCCGGCGATTCCCACCAGGTGGATTCAGGCGGTGCCACCAGCACCTCCTGGCTGAAGGGGAAGCTCTGCAGGCTGATGGCATCCCCACGCGGGGCATCGAAGCCCACCGCCCGCTCCACCATCTGGCGGATCTGCTCGAGCTGGGTCTCGTTCCACCCCTCCTTGGGGGCGACCTGGCTGTTGAGCAGCACAGAGACATTGAGCTTCTCGAGACGCCCCTGCTGATAGCGGGTATGGGTCACGGAGCGGCTGTTCTGATAGCTCTTGGTGAGTTCACTGCGCTCGCTGCGCGAGTCGTTGCTGCGTGCCTGCTGCTCACTCCCTTGTGCCGGCTGCTTGTTGGCCTGGGTCTCGGGCGGTCGGTTGGAGAGGGCGCCGGGGATCCCCATGGCGAGGGCGTCGACGCTCTTGTCGAACTTGCTGCTCTCCTGGGTCACCACGCCGTTGGGATCGATCTGCTCCTGGGTCTCTTCCACCGCGCTGAAGTTGACGTCGGCGGCGACCTGAACCCGGTAGTTGTTGCTGCCCAGCATGGGGAGCAGCATGTCGTTGGCCCGCTGGCGGATGTACTGCTCCAGCTTGCGCACATAGTCCATCTGCTGGACGCTCAGCTTGCCGAAGACCATCTTGTCCCCGTTTTCGCTGGTGAGCAGCTGACCGGTCTGATCGACCACGGAGACGGCCCCCGGCTTCATGCCGGGGATACTGCCGGCGACCAGGTTGGTGATCGCCTCCACCTGGCCCGCATCCAGAGTCTGGCCGGGGATGAGATCGAGCATGACCGAAGCGGTGGGCTTCTCCTCGTCGCGCCCCACGAAGAGGGTGCGCTTGGGGATGGCCAGGTGGACCCGGGCACTGCGCACCGCATCCAGGGCGATGATGGTGCGCGCCAGCTCTCCCTCGAGGGCATGACGGTAGCGCACCCCTTCCATAAATTCGCTGGTGCCCAGACCCGTCACATTGCCGAGCCCTTCCAGGCCGGCCGGCATGGCGGCCCGTACCCCTCGGGCGGCCAGGGCCATCCGCACCTGGGCCAGCTGGCTCTCCGGCACCAAGACCTGCCCCGAGCTCTTCTCGAGGCGGAACGGCACCTGCTCCTTCTCGAGCAGCTCCATGATGTTGGCGGTGTCGTAGAGCTCCTGCTTGCCGTAGAGGGGGACGTAGTTCTGGCTCGAGGTCCAGAGGATGATGACGATGGTGCCGGCGACGATGGCCGCCAGCAGGGCGATGGCCAGCACCGACTTGTTGTCGCGAGAGAGTCTGCGCCACTTCTTCAGCCCCTGCTCCAGGCGCTGACGCAGATCGAGCTCCTGCCCGGTGGCAGGCATGTTGTTTACCACTTCACTCATGAATCACCCTCAGAGCGGCATGCGCATGATGTCGTCGAACCCGGTCATCAGCTTGTTACGCACCTGCATCAGGGCTGAGAAGCTGAGGCCCGCCTTCTGGCTGGCCACCATGGCCCCCACCAGATCGTCGCTCTGCCCCGTGTCGACGGCGGTCATCATGCGTGAGGAGAGATTCTGCTGGGCGTTGACCCGGTTGACCACATCACGCATGGCGTGACCAAAGGAGAGATCGGTGTCGACACCGGATAAGGGCAGCCCGGGCTGGGTGGCAATTCGCTCCATCTCCTGCATCCGGTTCAGCAGGGCGACCTGGGAGGTCATCATCTCGATCTTCACGGGCACTTCCTCATTGTTGGATCTGCAGGTCTATGTCGATGCCCTGCTCACGCATGGCCGCCAGCTTGTAACGCAAGGCGCGGGTGGTCATCCCCAATGCCTCGGCGGTACGCGCCCGATGGCCCTCGAAGCGACGCAGGGTCTCCAGCACATAACGGAATTCGGCCTGACGGCGGGTCTCGGTGAGTCCGTCTACGACGACCGACTCGGTCTCGCTCGCGACGACACCGGGCAACATCAGATCGGCGGGCTGAATATGCAATCCTCGCGCCATAATGAGAGCCCGCTGAATCACATTCTCCAGCTCGCGCACATTGCCGGGCCAGCGATAGGTCTGCAGCAGCAGCGAGGCCTCCAGGCTGAAGCGGTAACCGGGCTGGGGCGCGTGACAGGCCAGGAAGTGCTCGGCCAGGGGGAGAATATCCTCCGGGCGATCCCGCAGGGCAGGCCAGGCCAGAGGAAGTACATCGAGGCGATAGAAGAGATCCTCGCGAAACTCGCCGCGAGCCACCAGCTCGCGCAGGTCCCGGTTGCTGGCGGCGATGATGCGCACGTCCAGGGGGATGATGCGGTGGCTGCCGAGCCGCTCCACCTCGCGCTCCTGCAGCACCCGCAGCAACTTGGCCTGCAGGGGCAGGGGCAGCTCGGAGATCTCGTCGAGCAGCAGAGTGCCACCGTTGGCCGCCTCGAACTTGCCGGGCTGGGCGGTGACGGCACCGGTGAAGGCCCCCTTGGCATGACCAAACAGGATCGATTCGAGCATCGACTCGGGGATGGCGGCGCAGTTGATGGCGACAAACGGCTTGTCGGCACGATCCGACATCTCGTGAATGTAGCGGGCCAGACACTCCTTGCCGGTCCCCGACTCCCCCCCGATGAGCACCGAGGCGGAGGTCTTGGCGGCGCGGCGGGCAAGTTGCAGCAGCTGCTGGCTGATGCGGGAGACGGCGATGAGATTGGGCTCCCCCTGATCGATCAGGAGGGCGCCCTGAATGGCATCGGCCAGTTGGCGCGCGCTGAAGGGCTTGATGACGTAATCGGCGGCGCCGCAGCGCATCGCCTCGGCCACCAGAGCCCCCTGGCGCTCGTTGGCGGCGACCATGAGGCGTCCGCTGGGGAGCGCGGCGACCAGCGCCTTCATCTCCCGGCAACACACCTCGGGTTGGCAGGTGAGATCGAGCACGATGAGATCGCAGGAATGGGCAGATAACCAGCCAAGCGCCTGGTCGATATCGGGAAGATGGGTAAAGCCGACCCGGGCTAACCTGGTGACCTCGGGGGCGGTGAAGGTGGTCTCCTCCTCGCTGCCAATCCAGAGCAGGGACGAGTGAGCGGCGATAGTGGGCTCACTGTGCAAGAGTGCGCCATGATGCGTGTAACCGTGCATAAAAATGGAAACCCCAACAGGTTGGGAACCGAAAGGAAGCACGCGAAAGAGAGGAGAGAGGCGGTATTCATGCAGCCCCGATGTCACCACAGGGCGACCCGTCCTTGATCCTTGGCAACCCCGCTATCGTCAACGCTGTCGCGTTATTAGACCGGAGGCTTTGCGTCCTGACCTTTCAGTTCAGTTTGCCTTTTCAAACAACCAAGCATTCTGCGGCAGGTGCTGCATAGCACACCGGCGTGTTAACAGAGCAGCCGTCTAGTTGTTAAGCTTTTGATTATTTTGTCTTTAACGGCTTATGCGTCACCGTTTGGCGCAGATCATATCGGCTTTTGAGGAGAGTGCAAGGTCCAGTTCAGGAATTGGGGCTTCCCCGTGAGGAAGCCCTTTTCCCCAACCCTTACCCCAGGGTTCCCACCACATCAACCCGCAACTCTTCGGGGATTTCATTGTAGGAGAGCACCTTGAGCCCACGGCAGAAGGAGCGGGCATAGCGGGAGAGCAAGGGACGCAGCTGGGGCATCACCACCAGCACGGGAGGATGCCCCAACTGCTGCAGCTGGGTCTTGACCAGCGGCATGTTCTGCTGCAGCTGGGCCAGCAGTTGGGGATCGATGGGGAAGCTGTCGAGGGAGACCTTGCCCTGCTGCTGGGACTGGCTGAGCGCGGCCAGCAGGGTCTGCTCGAGGCGATCATCCAGGGTGAAGGTCGCCAGCACGTCCCGTTGGCCGATGGCCTGGCGCACCAGCTGGCGCTTGAGGGCACAGCGCACATCCGAGGCGAGCAGGACCGGGTCCTTGGTGATCTCGCTCGAATCGAGCAGGGTCGTTGCTATGGTGCGAATGTCCACCAGGCTCACCTGCTCGCGCAGCAACTGGCGATAGACCCGCAGCTGCTGCATCTGGGTCAGGGCCAGGTTGAGCTCCTCATTGAGACGCGGCGACTGGGTGGCCAGATGCTGCCCCAGCTTGCCCACCTCGTCGTGACCAAACAGCTCGTCCAGATGCTCCCGCAGCAACTTGCTCAGGTGGGTGGCGATGACGGTGGCCGAGTCGACCACCGAGTAGCCCAGATTGAGGGCCTTGGCCTTGATATCGGGCAGGATCCAGACCGCCTCCATGCCGAAGGCGGGATCCTGGGTCAGCTCCCCGTCCAGGGCTCCATAGGTCTGGCTGCTGCCGATGGCCATCAGCCGCTGACAATCCACACTGCCGCCGGCCAGGGCCACGCCGGCCAGCTTGATGCTGTACTGCTCCGGCTGTAGCTGCAGATTGTCACGCACCCGGATCTCCGGTAACAGGAAGCCATATTGCTCGGAGAGGGTCTTGCGAATGCCGCGTACCCGGGAGAGCAGCTCGGCCCCCTTCTCCTGCTCGGCCAGGGAGACCAGACGATAACCCAGCTCGATCACCACACTGTCGAGGGCCGGCAGATCCTGCCACTCCAGCCCCTGGGGTTCGCGCAGATCCATCTGCCGGGCGATCTCCTCGGCCGCTTCCAGCTCGGGGGCGGCGGGTTGACGCCGGCTCACCCGCCAGCCACTCCAGGCCAGCACGGCGGCGAAGCTCAGGAAGGCCAGGGTCGGCATGCCGGGCACCAGGCCGAGTATGGTCATCACTGCCGCGCCGGTATAGATGACCCGGGGTGAGGCGAGCAGCTGCTGGCCCACCTGATCGGTCATCTCCCCTTCGTCATTGACCCGGGTCACTATGATGGCCGCCGCGGTGGACATCAGCAGGGAGGGGATCTGGGCCACCAGGCCGTCACCTATGGTGAGCAGGGCATAGCGCTGGAAGGCTTCCGCCACCGGCAGTGCGTGCTGGAAGATACCGATGGAAAGACCACCGATCAGGTTGATGATGAGCACCAGGAGACCGGCGATGGCGTCCCCGCGCACAAACTTGGAGGCGCCGTCCATCGCCCCGTAGAAGTCCGCCTCGCGGGCGATCTCCTGGCGTCTGGCCCGCGCCTGATGCTGATCCATGATGCCGGCGTTGAGATCCGCATCGATGGCCATCTGCTTGCCGGGCAGGGCATCCAAGGTGAAGCGGGCCGATACCTCGGAGATCCGCTCTCCCCCCTTGGTGATGACCACGAAGTTGATGATCATCAGGATGATGAAGACCACCAGGCCCACCACATAGTTGCCGCCGATGACCACCTCACCGAAGGCCTGGATCACCTTACCGGCGGCGTCATTGCCCTCGTGGCCGTTGAGCAGTACCACCCGGGTCGAGGCCACGTTGAGGGAGAGCCGCATCAGGGTCGCCACCAGCAAGACGGTGGGGAAGACCGAGAAGTCGAGGGGGCGCCGCGTCGAGACCGAGACCAGCAGCACCAGCACGGCCAGGACGATGTTGAAGGTAAACAGGGCATCCAGCAGCCAGCCCGGCAGGGGCAGGATCATCATGGCCAGCACCGCCAGCAGCATGAGTGGGATACCTGTATAGGAGTGGGTCAGAACACGCCAGTTCACGGCTTACCTCTCTGGTTGACGCAGCTCGGGAGGAACATAGAGCGGAGCCAGGGCGGCGGGTTTCTTGCCACGCCCGGTCCGGTAAGCCTGCAGTTGCAGGACATGGTTCAGTACATAGGCGACGGCGGTGTAGAGCCCGGCCGGCACCTCCTGATCGATACGGGTGGAGTGATAGATGGCCCGGGTCAGCTCGGGCAGGGCCATGATGGTCTTGCCGTGCTGCTCCCCGACCTGGCGGATCCGCGCCGCCATGGAGTCGATCCCCTTGGCGACCACATAGGGAGCATTGGCCTTGGCCGGATCGTAACGGATCGCCACGGCGTAGTGGGTCGGGTTGGTGATGATCACATCGGCGGTGGGCACCCGCTGCTCGATACGGGCCCGCGCCATCATCATCTGCACCTGGCGGATCTTGCCCTTGATCTCCGGACTCCCTTCACTGTTCTTGCGCTCATCCTTCACCTCCTGCTTGGTCATCTTCAACTGCTTGTTGAGAGACCAGCGCTGATAGGGAACATCGAGCACGGCGATCAGCATCTGCACACCACCCAATATGATGAAGGCCTGGGAGAGCAGGCGCAGGGAGAGCTCCATGGCCGCCCGCGGGGGCATGCGATTCATCATCAGCAGGGTTGGCCAGTAGTGCTGCAACAGCAGGGCCAACACCCCGCCTATCAGGGTGATCTTGAGAATGGATTTCACCAGCTCCATCAGGCTGTGGGTGGAGCACATCCGCTTGAGACCGCTCAAGGGGTTGAGCTTCTCCCCCTTGGGCATGACGTTCTTCCACACCAGCACCATGCCGCCGGGTACCGAACCCAGCCCTATCATCAGCAGCCCCAACACGGCAAAGAGGGGTAGCAGGACACCCGTCATGCCGAGCAGTGCCTCACCGAAGGCGCGCAGCATCATGGAAGGATCGTTCTGGTGCCAGTCAAAGCGCAGGGGCTGGCGCATCAGCTCGCCGAAGAAGAGACCGAAACTCGGCACCATCCACTGCATCACCATGCCACCGAGCAGCAAGAGCCCCGCCGAGCCCAACTCCTTGGAGCGGGCGATCTGCCCCTCTTCCCGGGCCTTGCGCAGCTTCTGGGGGGAGGCCTGTTCAGTCTTGTCCTGGGCGCTGGCCTGACTCATGAGGGGGTCAGCCCCCGCAGCACGTCAAGCACATGGGTCACCAGGTCCAGATAGCGATCCGGCACCCCGCTGATGGAGATGGCCATGGTCAGCAGCCCGAGCAACAGGGTCATGGGAAAGCCCAGAGAGAAGATGTTGAGGGAGGGGGCCGAGCGGTTCATCACCCCGAACGAGAGGTTGACCATCAACATGGCCACCACGGCGGGCAACGTCAGGATCAGGGCGGCACCGATACTCCAGCCGAGCAACCCCACCACCATCCCCAGATCGAGGCGATAGAGGGAGGTGCCCGGCGGCCAGCGATAGAGGCTCTGCACCAGGATGTCGAGCACCGCCAGATGCCCGTTCAGGCCGAGGAAGAGCAGGGTACAGAAGATGAGCATCAGCTGGCTGATGATGGGGGCCGAGTCGCCGTGGGAGGGGTCATTCATCACCGCCATGGCCAACCCCATCTGCATCGACATGATCTGGCCCGCCAGGGTCATCACCATGAAGAGCAGTTGCACACAGAGGCCAAACAGCAGGCCGAAGATCACCTGCTCGATGGAGAGGACCAGAGCCGAGAGCGAGAAGGGGTCAAAGGCGGGCATCGCCTTCATCATGGGAGCCAGAGCCAGGCTGATGGCGAAGGCGAGAAAGAGGCGCACCCGGGGGGTGATACGGCCATCGCCATAGACCGGCATCACCCAGAAGGCGGAGCCAAGGCGAACGAAGGGCCACCACCACTGGCCCAGCCAGGCGGTCAGGTCGGCGGCGCTGACACTGACGAGGGAACTCATCCAATCAGGCCCGGCACATTCTGGAAGATGTCGTGAAACAGGGCCACCAGCTTGGCCACCAGCCAGTTACCGGTGAACACCAGGGTGAGCAGGGTCACCACGAAGCGGGGCAGGAAGCTCAAGGTCTGCTCCTGGATCTGGGTCGCCGCCTGAAAGACGCTCACCACCAGGCCCACCAGCAGGCCCGGCACCACCAGCACGCAGACCATGATCACCACCAGATTGACCGCCCCGCCGATGAGGGACACGCTCTGCTCGGGTGACATCTCAACCTCCGCTGAAACTGGCAGCCAGGGTGCCCACCGTCATGGCCCAGCCATCCACCAGCACGAAGACCATCAACTTGAAGGGCAGGGAGATGATGAGGGGGGAGAGCATCATCATCCCCATCGCCATCAACACGCTGGCCACCACCAGATCGATCACCAGGAAGGGGATGAAGAGCATGAAACCAATCTGAAACGCCGTGTTGAGCTCGCTCAACACATAGGCAGGCACCAGGATGCCGAAGGGCACATCTTTCTTCTCCATCCGGGTCGCCTCACCGGCGATGCGCAGCATCTGCTCGAGATCGGCCTCCCGGGTCTGTGCCAGCATGAAGGTACGCAGGGGTTGTTCCGCCCTCTCCAGTGCCTGCGGAAGCGTGATTTCCTCCCGATCGAAGGGGAGGAAGGCATGCTGGTGAATGTCGGTCCAGACCGGACGCATGATCACCAGGGTCAGGATCAGGCTGATGCCGATCAAGACCCGGTTGGGCGGGCTCTGCTGCAGACCGAGTGCCTGGCGCAGGATCGCCAGCACTATGATGATGCGGGTGAAGCTGGTCATCATCAGCAGCAGGGTGGGCAGCAGACCAAGCAGGGTCATCAAGAGCAGGATCTGCAGCTTGATGTTGTACTCCTCGCCCCCTGCCGCCCCCGGCGTGACCGAGAAGAGGGTCAGATCCGTCCCCCAGGCCGGCATCCCCAGCACCAGCAGGAGCAAGCACCAGATACGCATCAGTCGTTTGCGCCACCCAGCATGGCGGTATCGAGGACCTCGACCAGCCGCAGGCCATACTTGCCGTTGACCACCACCACTTCGCCACGGGCCAGCAAGCGGCCGTTGACCCTCACATCCAGTGCCTCGCCGGCCATCTTGTCGAGCTCGATCACGGCCCCCGGCACCACCTGCATCAGCTCGCCAAGCGACACCTCGGCACTGGCAACCTCCAGAGTGACCTTGACCGGGATATGACGGAAGAAGGAGAGGTCCCGAGGCGGGGTGGCGGCTTGTGCCACGCTCTCCTGGCGGGCATCCGGCAGCCCCAACTCGTCATCAAAGAGTTGATCCAGGCCGTCAAACTCCAGGAAATCGTGGTTCTGTTCCTCACTCATCGCTTTACTCCTCTGCCACCGCATTCACTTGATACACCAGGCTACCCCCCTGCTCGGCCACCCGCCCCCGCAGGCAGGGACGATGGCCGACGAGCGCGGGCATCGACTCGAACATGTCGAGGGCCAGCACCTCGCCCACCTTGAGATCCTCCAGTTCGGCCAGGGTCATCTGCATCTGGGCCATGACCACCCTGAGCCGCACCGGGGTATGGGGCAGCGCCTCATGCAATTTGTCAGCCAGATCGCTCGTCTGGGTACTCTCTTTCTCTTCATCGACCGGCGGGCGCCACCACACCTGCCAGCTCTGGCGATGCTCGCCGAGCTGAAGCACCCCTTCGCTGGACCAGAGGGGTCCCTCGGGGGGCGTGGCCGGCGTCAGCTCCCATCCCAGTTCACCCCACCCCAGGGCGCTGGAGAGGTTTTCCATCTGATAGCGGCAGAGGCGCTGATAGAGGCGCAGCTCAGAGTCGCTCGGATTCTTCTGCACCGCCACCTGAGAGCCGGGCTGGAGACTGCCCCCGAAGAAGAGGATCGCCAGGCGATAGAGGGTCGCCGGCGTGATGGCAAACCAGGCCAGGGGCACAGAGGCTCCGGCCGCACGGGCCTGCAGCCAGACCCGCGGCTCCTCCCCGTCGGGTTGAGCCGCGGCGACGAAGGGAGAGAGCCGCAACTCGCAGTCGGCATTGTTGAACAACTGGCTCAGGCAGGCCGATAGCGGCGCGGCGACCTGGCTGAGCATGCTGTTGAAACCGTTGAGCCTGGCCTGTTCGGCCCGCTCTCGCCCGAACAGATCGTAGCGAGGCAGGGTGGCGCCCAGGTCGGCCGGAATGAGGGCTGAGCGGGTGAATGTGGATGGCATGAAGACGACCTTGATCCGGGTTGAAGGGATACGCATCCGAAAAGAGACGCTTGGATGGAGAGCGACCAGATGTGGGGCGCAACTTTATTACAAATTCCACAGCGCCACCATGTCAGCACATAAAAAGCGCGATATCCCTACTCATCCCTTTGTGCCCCTGCCCCAAACGGATAACATGTTCTCTCCACCGTTCAGGAGTTTTCCATGCCCCCCCTGCTGCTGGTCCTCGCCCTGCTTCTTCCCCTGGGTACCCGCGCCGCCGAGGTCCCCTTCGACTTCTATGCCCTGGCGCTCTCCTGGTCGCCGGAACACTGTGCCAGCCGGCCGGATACGCCCCAGTGCGGACGCGACTATGGCTTTGTCGTACACGGGCTCTGGCCCCAGTTCGAGCGGGGCTACCCCGCCGACTGTGGCAATGAGCGTTGGGATCCGGCCATGGCGCGCCAGTTCCCCGATCTCTACCCCAGTTCGCACCTCTATCGCCACGAGTGGCGCAAACACGGTACCTGCTCGGGCCTGAGCCAGCAGGAGTACCATCGTCTGGCCGATACCCTGCGGCAGAAGGTCGTCATACCCGACCCCTACCGGGCTATGGCCCAGCCCCTGCGCCGCAGTCCGGACCAGCTGCGTGCAGACCTGGTCGCCGCCAATCCCTGGTTGCCCCCCGAGAGCATCACGCTCAGCTGCAGCGTGGGCGGACGTTTTCTCAAGGAGCTCTACCTCTGCCTCGCGCCGGATGGCAAACAGCCCAGAGCCTGCTCCATCGAGATGCGTCAGCGGGAGCAGCGGCTCTGTGCCCAGGGCAGTTTTCTGATGCGCAGCGTGCGCTGACAGGGCCTGCCGGATGAGATAGCCTGCCTGCAGGGTGATTGATGGATCGATACACGGAGGCAAGATGACGCTAAACACACTACCAGGCCCCCTGCCCCTCATTCAGGCCCCCATGGCCGGCGTGCAGGATCATCGCCTGGCCCTGGCCGTCTGCGAGGCCGGCGCCATCGGCTCCCTGCCGGCGGCCATGCTTACCCCGGATCAGCTGCGTCAGCAGCTGGAATGGATGAAGACGCACACCGAACGGCCCTTCAACGTCAACTTCTTCTGCCACCGCCAGGGCCCCCCCGAGGCAAGCCGCCTGGCCCGCTGGCGCCACGCCCTGGCCCCGGCCTACCAGCAACTGGGGCTCCCCCAGGAGTGCGCCATCCCCTCGAGTGGACGCCACCCCTTCACCGAGCAGCAGGCCGCCATCCTGGCGGATTACCGTCCTGCGCTGGTGAGCTTTCACTTCGGGCTCCCCTCTGCCGAGCAGATAGAGAGGATCAAACAATGGGGAGGCAAGGTGCTCTCCTCGGCGACCACGGTGGCCGAGGCGCGCTGGCTGGAGGCGCACGGCGCAGACATCATCATCGCCCAGGGGCTGGAGGCGGGGGGGCACAGGGGCCACTTCCTGTCTGAGGATCTCACCCTCCATGACGGCCTCTTCACCCTGCTGCCGGCCATGGTTGATGCCGTGCGTATCCCCGTCATCGCCGCCGGTGGCATCATGGATGCCCGGGGGGTGCGGGCCGCACTGACCCTGGGGGCGAGCGGTGTCCAGGCCGGGACGGCGTTTCTGCTCTGCGACGAGGCGACCACCTCCCCGCTCCATCGGGCCGCCCTCGGCGATCGGGCGCGCCACACCGCCCTCACCACCCTCTTCACCGGTCGACCGGCCAGAGGCTTGGTCAATGGCCTGATGCGCCATCTCGATCCCCTCTCGCCACTGGCCCCCCCCTTCCCCCATGCGGCGCAGGCCCTGGCGCCCCTGCGCGCCGCCGCCGAGGCCAGAGGCGAGGATGACTACAGCCCGCTCTGGGCCGGCCAGGGCTTCTGTGCCTGCCGCCCGGGCCCCGCCGCCGCCATCGTTGCCATGCTGGCCGAGGGGTGGTCATGACCCTGCGAGCCGAGATGGAGCGACTCTGCCACGAGGGGGAGCTGGATCTGGCCCTGACCATTGGCAAACAGGCCCTGTGCGGCCAACCAGAGGATGCCCGGGTCTGCCAGACGTTGGCGGGCATCTGCGAGCAACTCGGCCGGGAGTCGGAGGCGGAATCCTACTATCGCCAGGCGATCGCCATCGGCCTGCCCCGTGAGGAGTGGCGGGCCGCCCAACTGGCTCTGGGGTGTGTGCTGCGGCAGCTGGGTCGCTTTCCCGAGTCGCGCCGGGTGCTGGAAGCGGGGATGAAGCGCTTTCCCGAGGCCCGGGAATTTGCCCTCTTCCTGGCCATCAGCGAGCTGGAGGCACAACTGCCCGGACCGGCCATAAGACGCCTGCTCACCCTGCTGGGGCAAACCAGCGCCGACCCGGCGCTGGCAAGCCACTGCCGCTCACTGGGCCAGCAGATCAACTAGTCGGGCTCAATACGGGAGAGCAGCAGCGCAATCCCCCTGCGGGTCGATTCGAAGGCGAAACGCTCGGGTACCAGCTCGGCTCTGGTGACCCAGCGCAGCTCGGCCACATCGTCGGCCGCCTGCACCGGAGGGGGTTCGGGCAGTGAAAGGGCAAACAGGGTGTCGCAGGTCTTGTAGACGATACCGTCATAGGGATAGGTGTTGGGAAAGGAGCCCAGATAGCGGGGCAAGATTCCCCGGGGGCGCCAACCGGTCTCCTCGTCGAGCTCGCGGAGCAGCGCCTGCTCCAGCGACTCGTCCGGATCGACGAAGCCGCCCGGCAGATCCCACAACCCCTTGCCCGGCTCGCGTCCGCGCACCGCCACCAGCACGCGATCCTGCCAGCAGAGCGCCACCATGACGGCGGCCGCCACATTCTGGAAGTAGTGAAATCCGCAGGGGCAGCGCAACTCCTTGTCATCGAGTCGCTGCAAAGAGGGGTGACCGCAGGAGGGGCAGAAGGGCATGGTGAGGGTCCAAGGGCTCGACAGACCCCCAGTGTGCCACAACCACCCCGCTCCGCGGGAGGCTAGCGAACCCCCTTGCCGGGCAGCATGCGCAGCACAAGATTACTGCGCTGGCGCCAGGAGGTGAGCAAGATCGCCACCAGATGCAGGGCGATCAATCCTTGCAGGGCCCAGGTACACCACTCGTGCCACTCGTCGGCCCCCCAGACAAACCCCTGCTCGGTGTTTTGCAACCAACCGGTAAACGCCGTGGCCAGTATGGTGCCCCACAGGGCCCACACGGCCAGTTTGCCGGTACCATGGTGGCCCGCCGCCGGGGGCTGCCGCTCGCGCATCGCCTGACGCTGCTGACGCAGCTCGCCCAGGCTCGGCCAGAGGCTCTTCAAACGGGCATGGGGGCCGGCGAAGGTGAAGCCCCACACCAGACGCACCCCTATGAGCACCATGGCCAGATAGCCGAGCCGCTCGTGGAGCGGGTCCCCCGGCTCGTTGAACCAGAGGTTGGCCGCACAGCAGAAGACGACCCCCCAGTGCGCGAAGCGTACCAGGGGATCCCAGCGAAAGTGGTTATCCTTTCTGCTTGGCATACTGGTGATACTCCTTCTTCAGATCATTGACCCGGGAGAGGTGCTGGCGTGCCTTGGCCTCGTCACCGGCCTGCAGTGCCGCCAGGCTGGCACTCAGCTCCGTTTGTACCTCATTGAGACCCTGCAGGAACTTCTCCTTCTTGGCGGCCGGCATCTGACGACCCTTGGCCTCCTCGACTTCACTCTTCATCGCCTGGATGTGCTTCTCCATGGTGGCCGTATCATCGGCCTTGAGTGCCTGCTTGTAGTTGAAGCCGATCTTCTTCATGGGTTGTTCGAGATCGCCTGCCAGGGCGGGCAGGGCGATGGCACCGATAACGAGGGGCAGCAGCAGGTTTTTCAGCATGATGTTTTCCTTTTATCCAACGAAACAAGAACTCACTTGAGCCCTAACGATGACTTCAGGGCACCATCATGCCACGGCACCAGGTGAACCGTTTGTGAAAATTGCGCTTTTTTTTGACAAAAAATATCAGGGGAAGGGGGAGGTCGCCGTGAGCTGCGACCCGCCGGATGATCAGTGGAGATCGTCGATGGAGAACTCGCCCGGGCAACCATCGAGTTCGATGGCATATCCGCCGCAACTGGCCGTGCCAAACCGGATCAGTATGGCCTGGGCAAACGGCTCCTCGGGGGGGAGTTCAAGCGGCTTGCTACGCCGCAACGGCTTGTGGGTAATTAACTTTTTCATGGTACTACTCGCAATAATATATCGGTTTTGATGACTCCTCTTCTGGCTGGCACCCGGGTGGCGTGGTTCAGGATCCCTCATCCGCAATGGCGGAATAACGCAAGGGAGGAATGGCTCGGTATGACTCCTCATTGGGAGCCGGACCTGTTCAGACTGCGGGGCTGTGAAAAACTGACAAACGTGGCGGCGGGTATGGCAGGGATAACACAAACTGGGCCGTCTTGACGGGCCGGGGGCATTCTGCGCTAACCGTTGGCGCTAACGCAAGCAAAATATCGTACTTTTTTTAATCGAAGCAGTACGAGAACCATCCAACAGAGCCAGTCAGCCCTCCTCTTGTGACTCATTACAAAAAGTTGAGTATTTTATCCCTCTTTCTTAAAAATGCGGATTGAACCCCTTCAAATCGCCGTTTAACATGGCTCTCGATTTTAATAACTAAACTTTTGTTGATATGCCAGTCACCCCTGATCCCCTCTCGGCAACCCCGTCACTCGACGAGGAAGCGCACCACCTGATCGCCAGCTTCGAACCTGTGGTCGACGCCCTGGCCGCCCTGTTTGGTCCGGGCTGTGAGGTGGTGTTGCACGCCTTCGACCACCTGCACGCCTCGGTGGTCAAGATCGCCAACGGCCATGTCACGGGTCGCAAGAAGGGGGCTCCGGTCACCGACTTCGCCCTTTCGCGCATCACGGCGCTCGAGGGCGAGACGTGGAGCAGCTACTTCACCCGGACCCGGGAAGGGGGGCTGATGAAGTCGGCCTCGGTCACCCTGCGCTCACGCAGTGGGCAGGCGGTCGGCATGCTGTGCGTCAACTTCAGCCTGGATGCTCCCCTGGCAGGACTGTTGCACGCGTTGACACCGGTTCACCATGAGGCTCCCCAGCAGGAGACCTTCGCCCACTCGGTGGAGGATCTGGTGGATCAGGTAATGGCGCGGGTCGATCAGGATCCCAATCTGACACCGGGCTCTCGCAACCGGGCCATTGTCTGTCGCCTTTACGATCAGGGCATCTTCGACATCAAGGATGCCGCCCAACAGGTCGCCGACAGGCTCGGCCTGTCGCGGCATACGATTTACCTCCATATTCGCAACCACAAGGCTGCCCTGGCGAAGCATCAGGACGGCCACGACACAGAGAACACCCCCCATGACGCAACATTGGTCTGATTTTATTACCCTGCTCAAACGCGAAGTGGTGCCGGCACTCGGCTGCACCGAGCCCATGTCGGTGGCCCTGGCCGCTGCCAACTGCCGCCAGCTGCTGGGGGCCGAGCCCGAACAGATGAATGTCTGGGTGAGCGGTAACCTGTTCAAAAACGGCATGGGGGTCGGGGTGCCCGGCACCGGCATGATCGGTCTGCCGGTGGCAGCCGCAGTGGGGGCCGTCGGTGGCGACCCGCAGGGGGGGCTCGAGGTGCTCAAGCTGCTCACTCCGGAGCAGGTCGCACACGCCAAGAGCCTGCTGCCCACCATCTCGGTGGATGTCAAAGATGTGCCGGACGTCCTCTATGCCGAGGTCGAGGCACAGGCGGCAGGGCACACGGCCCGGGTGGTGATCTGTACCGATCACACCCGCATCATCTTGATGGAGAAGGATGGTGAGGTGCTGCTGCAGCAAGACAGCGCTCCCGGGGTACAGATTCAGCCGGCCAAGTCGGACAAGCCCGCCATGTCACTGCGCGAGATCGTCGACTTCTCCTTAAGCGTTCCCCTTGGCGAGATCGACTTCATCCTGGAGGCGGCACGACTCAACCAGGCGCTGGCCGACGAAGGGCTGCAAGGTTATGGGCTGCGCATCGGCAAGATCCTCACCGAGCAGGTGGAGCGCAAGCTGCTGTCAGATGACCTGATGACGCTCGCCATGCGCCTCTCCTCTGCCGCCTCGGACGCCCGGATGGATGGCGCCATGCTGCCGGCCATGTCCAACTCGGGCTCGGGCAACCAGGGGATCGCCGCCACCATGCCGGTGGTTGCCGCCGCCCGCTTCCTCCAGGCGAGCGACGAGCAGCTCACCCGCGCCCTGGTGATGAGCCATCTCATCGCCATCTACATCAAGACCTATCAGAACAAGCTCTCGGCCCTGTGTGCCGCCAGCACCGCCGCCATGGGCTCCGGTGCCGCCATCACCTGGTTGCTGGGTGGCCAGTACGAGCAGATCAGCCACTGTATCAACAACATGATCGGGGATGTCTCGGGGATCATCTGCGACGGCGCCGGCAGCGCCTGCTCCATGAAGGTCTCGACCTCCACCTCGGCGGCGGTCAAATCCTCCCTGCTCGCCATCAATAATCTGAGGGTGACCCAGAGCGAGGGGATCGTGGCCGACGACGTGGATCAGACCATTGCCAACCTGGGGCGCCTCTCCAAGGAGGGGATGCTGGATACCGACATCGAGATCATCAACATCATGCGTAACAAGCAGGCCAAGCCCTCCTGATCCAGGGCCGGACTGCAGGAATAAAAAAACCGGAGCATAAGCTCCGGTTTTTTTAGCGGGAAGGACGCTTAACTGCGGCCGAGACGGTTATCCGGGTAGTTCTTGGCCAATACCTCACGGGCATGGCGCGCCATCTCCGGCAGTTTGAGGTGATCGTAGGATTTGACCATGATCTCCAGCGCCTGCTCGGTCTGGGGGGTATCCGGGAACTCTTCCACCAGCTGCTTGGCGCGGTTGGCGGCGGCCACCAGGGCACCACGACGCACGTAATACTCGGCAACGCTCAGGTCGTACTTGGCCAGGCGGTTCTTCAGGCCGATCATGCGGGCACGGGCATCGGCCGCATACTGGCTGTCGGGATAGTTCTGAATGAGCAGCTTGAAGTCACGGAAGGCCTGGCGGGCATAAGCCGGATCCTTGTCGTCCCGCTCGATCCCCATCAGATCCTGGAAGAAGTTGTAGTCGGCCGCCATATTGGTGAGACCACGCATGTAGTAGACGTAGTCGATGTTCTTGTGCGCCGGGTTCAGACGAATGAAGCGGTCGATATTGGCGATCGCCTGGGCGTTGTCATCCTGCTTGTAGTAGGCATAGATGAGGTCCAACTGCACCTGGGTGGAGTAGGCACCGAAGGGGTAGCGCGAATCGAGCGCCTCGAGCAACTCGACGGCGTTGGTGTAGTTACCGGCGTCCAGCTTGAGGCGGGCTTTCTGGTAGAGAACCTCGGGCGGCTCGTCGGGAACCTTGGGCTTGGTGCTGGAACAACCCGTGGCCATGACAGTGGCCAGAGCCAGTGATAACAGCAGGCGAGACTTCTTTCCCATCAACAACATCCGGTCCATTTCCACGAAATTGGCAAAGTATCCGTTATGCTTGGCTAAAAGAAAAGCTAGAATAGCCGGATTCTTTTTGAATTGATAACCCAGCTCTAGAGACGTTAGATGAGCCAGCATATTGAACTGACAGGTGAATTCCAGGATCACCAATTCGGGCAGCGCCTCGACCAGGCCCTGGCCGAACTCTTTCCGGACTACTCCCGGACCCGCATCAAAGAGTGGATTTTACAGGACAGAGTGACCCTGGACGGTCAGATTGCCAATACCCCGCGCGAGAAGATTCTGGCCGGGCAGAGCGTGCACATCCGTGCCGAGCTGGAAGAGGACACCCGCTTCGACGCCCAGAATATCGAGCTGAACATCGTCTTCGAGGATGAGCACATTCTGGTCATCGACAAGCCGGCCGGTCTGGTGGTTCACCCGGGTGCCGGTACCCCGGACGGTACCGTGCTCAACGCCCTGCTCCACCGCTACCCCACCATCGCCGAGGTGCCCCGCGCCGGCATCGTGCACCGTCTGGACAAGGACACCACGGGCCTGATGGTGATCGCCAAGACGGTACCTGCCCAGACCCATCTGGTGGAAGACCTGCAGGCACGCCAGATCACCCGGGAGTACGAGGCCATCGCCATCGGTCACATGACCGCCGGTGGTACCGTCGATGCCCCCATCGGCCGCCACCCGACCCAGCGTACCCACATGGCCGTGATCCCGAACGGACGCCCCTCGGTGACCCACTACCGGGTGCACGAGAAGTTCCGTGGCCACACCCGGTTGCGTCTGCGTCTGGAGACCGGCCGTACTCACCAAATCCGCGTGCATATGGCTCATATCAAGCACCCCCTGGTGGGCGATCCCGTCTACGGTGGCCGCCTGCGTCCCCTGCGCAACGCCACCCCCGAGCTGACCGAAGCCCTGCGCGGCTTCCGCCGTCAGGCCCTGCACGCCACCATGCTGCAACTGGCTCACCCCATCACAGGTGAGATGATGCAGTGGCACTCCTCCACTCCCCGGGACATGGTGGACCTGATGGAGGTGCTGCGCGCCGACACCGAGGCCAACCCGGACGATCTGGTCTGGATGTAAGCCGCCAACACTGCGCGACGGGGCCTCACGGGCCCCGTTTTCTATTGCTCCCGCCCCTGGCAACCGCTATGGTCGATGACCTCGACCGTACCGGAGCCTCTTCATGTCGCTTTCCTTTATTCAACCCGACTGGCCTGCCCCGGCCAGGGTTCGCGCCCTCTCCACCACCCGCACCGGTGGTCTGAGCGCAGGCCTGTTTGCCGGCCTCAACCTGGGGGATCACGTTGGGGACGACCCGGCCACAGTACTGGCCAACCGCACCTTGCTTCAACAAGAGGCCAGCATCCCGGGCACGATTCCCTGGCTGACCCAGGTACACGGCACTGCGGTGCACCTGGCCGGCACCCCCTTCACCGCTGCGCCAGAGGCTGACGCAGCCTGCGCCCGTCAGGCCCGTCAACCCTGCGCCGTGATGACCGCCGACTGCCTGCCGGTGCTGTTTTGCGATCGCGCCGGCACAGTGGTGGCCGCCGCCCACGCCGGCTGGCGCGGTCTGCACGCCGGCGTACTGGAGGCAACCCTCAAGGTCATGGGCTGCGATCCGGCCGAGGTGCTGGCCTGGCTGGGCCCGGCCATCGGCCCGGACGCCTTCGAGGTGGGCCCCGAGGTACGCGATGCCTTCCTCGCCGATCAGGCCGAGGGGGTAACGGCCTTCACGCCCTCCCCCAACGCCGGCAAGTGGCTGGCCGATATCTACGCCCTGGCCCGCCTGCGTCTGACTCGCGCCGGGGTCAATGCCGTCTATGGCGGCGAACACTGCACCGTGAGCGATCCCGGACGTTTCTACTCCTATCGCCGCGACGGCCAGACCGGTCGCCTGGCCTCCCTTATCTGGCTCGAGTAAGGAGATCTTGCCGCTGCTGAGTGAAAATACGGCAGTGGCCCCCTTGAAATCCCCCGTCTGACCCTCATCTTTGCTCTCAGAAAGTTGTTGTTGCCGCACGGCGGCGTCTCTTAGAGGGGAATGCGATGCGTCTTGATCGCCTCACCAGCAAGTTCCAGCTTGCCATCTCCGATGCCCAGTCACTCGCACTGGGTCGTGACCACCAGTTCATCGAACCCGTCCACCTGATGACAGCCCTGCTCAATCAGGATGGTGGCTCCATCCGTCCACTGCTCACCCTGACCGGGCTGGACGTCAATGCCCTGCGCTCTCGCCTGGGTGAAGAGCTCGATCGCCTGCCCCGCATCAGCGGTGTGGACGGCGACGTGCAACTCTCCCAGGCCCTTGGCCGCCTGCTCAACGTCTGCGACAAGCTGGCCCAGCAGCGCAAGGATCAGTTCATCTCTTCCGAGCTGTTCGTGCTGGCCGCCCTCGACGACAAGGGCAACCTTGGTGAGGTACTGCGTGGCCAGGGGCTCAGCAAGGAGAAGCTGGAAGAGGCCATCGACAAGGTACGCGGCGGCAAGAAGGTAGACGACGCCAACGCCGAGGAGAACCGCCAGGCCCTCGAGAAGTACACCATCGACCTGACCGAGCGGGCCGAGCTCGGCAAGCTGGATCCGGTGATCGGTCGCGATGACGAAATTCGCCGCACCATCCAGGTGCTGCAACGTCGCACCAAGAATAACCCTGTGCTCATCGGTGAGCCCGGCGTCGGCAAGACCGCCATCGTCGAGGGGCTGGCCCAGCGCATCGTCAACGGCGAAGTGCCGGAGGGGCTCAAGAACAAGCGGGTCCTGTCCCTCGACATGGGCGCCCTGGTGGCCGGAGCCAAGTACCGGGGCGAGTTCGAGGAGCGTCTCAAGGCGGTGCTCAGCGATCTCGCCAAGGAGGAGGGCAACGTCATCCTCTTCGTCGACGAGCTGCATACCATGGTCGGCGCCGGCAAGGGCGAGGGGGCCATGGATGCCGGGAACATGCTCAAGCCTGCTCTGGCACGCGGTGAGCTGCACTGCGTCGGCGCCACCACCCTGGACGAGTACCGCCAGTATGTGGAAAAAGACGCCGCCCTGGAGCGCCGCTTCCAGAAGGTGCTGGTCGAGGAGCCGACGGTGGAGGACACCATCGCCATCCTGCGCGGCCTGAAAGAACGCTATGAGCTGCACCACCACGTACAGATCACCGATCCCGCCATCGTGGCGGCGGCCCAGCTGTCGCACCGCTACATCGCCGATCGCCAGCTGCCGGACAAGGCCATCGACCTCATCGACGAGGCGGCCGCCAGCATCCGTCTGCAGATCGACTCCAAGCCCGAGGCCCTCGATCGCCTGGAGCGGCGCATCATACAGCTGAAACTCGAGCAGCAGGCCCTGATGAAGGAGTCTGACGATGCCAGTCGCAAGCGACTGGAGCTCATCAACCAGGAGCTGGGCGAAAAGGATCGTGAATACAACGAGTTGGACGAGGTGTGGAAGGCCGAGAAGGCCGCCCTGGCCGGCACCCAGCACATCAAGGCGGCTCTCGAGCAGGCCCGCCAGGATCTCGATGTGGCACGCCGAGCCGGTGATCTGGCCCGCATGTCCGAGCTGCAGTACGGCCGCATCCCCGAGCTGGAGAAGCAGCTCGATCTCGCCACCCAGGCCGAGATGCAGGAGACCAGCCTGCTGCGCAACCGGGTCACCGATGTGGAGATCGCCGATGTGCTGGCCCGCTGGACCGGCATCCCGGTCGCTCGCATGCTCGAGAGCGAAAAAGAGAAGCTGCTGCGCATGGAGGATCAGCTCCATAGCCGGGTGATCGGCCAGAACGAGGCGGTCGACGCCGTCTCCAACGCCATCCGCCGCTCCCGCGCCGGCCTCTCCGATCCGAACCGCCCCATCGGCTCCTTCCTGTTCCTGGGACCGACCGGGGTGGGCAAGACCGAGCTGTGCAAGGCGCTGGCCGAGTTCCTGTTCGACACCCAGGACGCCATGGTGCGCATCGACATGTCGGAGTTTATGGAGAAGCACAGCGTGGCCCGCCTGGTGGGGGCGCCTCCCGGCTACGTGGGCTATGAGGAGGGGGGCTATCTGACCGAAGCGGTACGCCGCCGCCCCTACTCGGTGATCCTGCTCGACGAGGTAGAGAAGGCCCACCCGGATGTGTTCAACATACTGCTGCAGGTACTGGATGATGGCCGCCTCACCGACGGCCAGGGTCGCACGGTCGATTTTCGCAACACTGTGGTGATCATGACCTCCAACCTCGGCTCGGATCTCATCCAGGAGCACCACAGCGAGAAGGACTACGACGAGATGAAGGCCCTGTTGATGGAGGTGCTCGGGCGCAGCTTCCGCCCCGAGTTCATCAACCGGATCGACGAGACAGTGGTGTTCCACCCCCTCGGCGAGGATCACATCAAGTCCATCGCCCGCATTCAGCTCAAGGGGCTGGTGGCCCGTCTCGAGCAGCAGGGGTTCCAGGTGGAGGTCAGCGAGGAGCTGCTCAGTCGCCTCGCCCACGCCGGCTTCGACCCTGTCTACGGGGCGCGCCCCCTCAAGCGCGCCATCCAGCAGAAGGTCGAGAACCCGCTCGCCCAGGCCATCCTCTCCGGCCGGGTAGTACCGGGCAAGCTGCTGCGCCTGGGGGCTGACGGCAATGGGCTCACCCTGAGCCAATAAATAAAAAGACGCCGGCAATATGCCGGCGTCTTTTTATATTCAAGGGCTTATTGGGAGACAAAGCCCCCCTTGCTGACCGGGGCGGCGCCGACTTTCTCGAGACGCTGCGCCTCTACTTCAACCCGGTTCCAGCTGTGATCCACCTCGCCATAGAGGCGAATGGTATCGTTAGGTCCCACCTCCTGGCCACACCAGACATCCCCGTCGATTTCGACCTCCACCTCACCGCTGGCATCGCGCAGCAGATAGTTTTCCCCCCCCAGATGCTTGACCAACTTGCCCTCCAGGGTCACCCAGCTGTCATCGGCTGCCTTTTTGACCTGGGCGGCGCTCACCGCATTCTGGTGCTGTTCACCGGTAAACGCGGCCTGGGCGGCACCACTCAGGGAGAGCATCAGGATCAGGGCGGCGGGCATCATCTTGTTCATCGTTCGACTCCTCATTGGTAATGAGGCCATTCTCGAGGGGCCGCCGTGAAACCCTCGTGAAAAAATGCGAGGGGAATCGCTTTTTCTCATCGGACCACTCACCTCCCCCAAGAATCTTGTTTAGGATGAAACCGATCAATCACTTCCCGTATTGATCGGCACCATAAACGAAGCAGGGTCAGAAAGAACCCTGACCCCATACTTAGAGACAACAATAATGAAAAAAATGCTGATAGGCCTGTTCGGGCTTGTGGCGGTATCTGCCCATGCGGCAGGCCCCCAATTTACACGTATCGTTATGTTCGGCGACAGCCTCTCCGACACCGGAAAGATGTACGCCAAGATGCACGGTTACCTCCCCTCGAGCCCCCCCTATTATCAGGGACGCTTCAGTAACGGTCCGGTCTGGCTGGAGCGGCTTCAGGAGCGCTTCCCCGGGCTCAAGGTCGTCAACGAAGCCGAAGGGGGCGCCACTGCGGTGGCTTACAACAAGCTGGGCTGGCTCAATATCTGGGCCTGGGATCCCAAGTATCAGGTGATCAATAACCTGGACTATGAGGTCACCCAGTTCCTCAAGAAGGATCGCTTCAACCCCGATGACCTGGTGATCTTCTGGGTCGGTGCCAACGACTATCTGGCCTACGGCTGGAACAAGGAGGAGGACGCTCGCCGGGTACGCGACAGCATTCAGGATGCGGCGAACCGGGTAGTGATGCAGGGGGCCAAGCAGGTGCTCTTCTTCAACCTGCCGGATCTCGGCTCCGCCCCCTCGGCGCGCAGCCAGAAGGTGGTCGACAAGGTGCGCCATGTCTCTCGCTACCATAACCAGTTGCTGCTCAACCTGACCCGCCAGCTCGCCCCCACCGGGGCTGTTCAGCTGTTCGAGATCGACAAGCAGTTTGACGAGATGCTGCAAAACCCCGAGCAGTTTGGCCTGACCGATACCCAGAATCCCTGCTACGACGGCGGCTATCTGTGGAAGCCCTTCTCCGGTAATACGAGTGCCCCCAGCACCATCACGACGGCACAGAGACTGGCTATCGCTGGTAACCCCTTGTTGGCTCAAGCCGTCGCCTCTCCGGGCAGCCGCACAGCCTCTCGCGAGTGTGGTGGCAAGATGTTCTGGGATCAGGTACACCCCACCACCCTGGTGCACTCAGCCCTGGCCGAGCGGGCCGGCGACTTTATCGAGCGCAACTACGAGTATCTGGCTCACTAACCCGACGAGGGCCGGCACTGTCCGGCCCTTTTTCCCTCTGCGTCACATAAACCGCCAGAACAAAGCTCCCTTCGACACCTTTCGTTGTTTTTTTGTATCCGGGCGTTAATATTGATGGGTTCATGTTTATCGCTGTCGTGAACCGAGGCCTCGTACGAGGGCCCCGTCACAATCAAAGCTAAAGCAGAGGCAACCCATGAAAAAGAGCGTAGTGGCCATCCTGATCGCCGGCTCCCTCACCGCCACGGTACAGGCAGCAGGACAGGACAACACCTGGTATGCGGGCGGCAAGCTCGGTTGGTCCAACTTCTATGGAGTCGACCGAGACTCGGCATTCACCGGTGCGACCATCACCGATGAGAGTAAAGACGATGTGGGTCTCGGTGCACTGGTCGGCTATCAACTCAACAAGAATGTCGGTTTCGAGCTGGGCTATGACTGGCTCGGCAAGTACAAATACACCGCCAGCCTGGGTGGCATCACCGATACCGACGAGGTGAGCGCCCAACTGGCCCAGCTCTCCATGAAACTCGGCATTCCGGTCAGCGACGCCTGGGATATCTATGCCCGTCTGGGTGGCGCCTATGTGTTTGCCGACAGCAAGCAATTCCACAACGATGATGGTGGCGCCTTCCTCGGTGCTCTGGGCGTTGAATACGCCATCAATCGCGACTGGGCCGCTCGCTTCGAATACCAGTACACCACTCCCATCGGCAACGATGATGTCCGCGACACCGGCGTCGGTATGGATAACGGCCTGCTCTCCCTGGCCATGGTCTATCGCTTCGGCCAGGCGGCCCCGGTTGCACCGACCCCGGTCCCGACTCCGGCTCCGGAGCCCCAGATGGTCGAGAAGCAGTTTACCCTCAATGCCGACGTACTGTTTGACTTCAACAAGCACACCCTCAAGCCCGAGGGCTATAGCGCACTGGACAGCCTCTATGAGCAGATCAAGGCCGAGCGTCCCAAGGATGGCACGGCTGCGGTCATTGGCTATACCGACCGCATCGGCTCCGATGGCTACAACAAGGCCCTCTCCGAGAAGCGTGCCCAGACCGTTGCCAGCTATCTGGTGAGCAAGGGGATCCCGGCCGACAAGGTGAGCGCCGAGGGTCGTGGCAAGGCCTCTCCGGTCACCGGCGACAGCTGCACCAGCAAGAGCAAGCGTGAGCTGATCGTCTGCCTGGCACCGGATCGCCGCGTCGAGGTCATGGTACAAGGGGTTGCCGACACCCAGCAGTGATCGTCCCCCAACAACAAGAAGCCGGGCAATTGCCCGGCTTTTTCGTCAGTAGCGCACCACCTCGCTGGCAATCTCGTCGAGCAGCTGGTTCCACCCCTTGGCGAGCTCGCCGACCAGGGCATTGTAGCCATCGGCAGGGAGTGGCCGCACCTGGCTGAAGGGACGATCCAGCAATACCCGGCCATCTGCGGCCTCCAGACTCCAACGACCGCTCAGCACTGCCATCCCGTCGTGGCGACCGGCAAACTGTTGCAGGCGAATGGCCAGGCGATTGCCACTGCCACCGCTCTCGCGCAGCGCCCAACCGGGTAGACGGCTGGAGAGGCCGCTGAGGGTCAGCTGCTCGAGCTGGTCATCCAGCGTTCCGGCCCACCGATGGCGCTCGGTGAAGGTGAGTTCGTGTCCTTCCAGCTCATAGACCAGGCTCACCGAGTCCACCTGCTCCGAGATGGCGAGGGGGGCAAGCCTCAGTTCATGCCGGGGCGTCGTCGAGAGCGCCTTGCCCTGGGGCAGACCGAGCGAGTAGTAGTGCACCGTGGGCACATTGGCAGAGCAGGCCCCCAGTCCGAGGGCCAGGAGCAGTATGGTCATACGGCGGGTCATCGTTCACCTCGTTTCGGCTGGGGATCCGGGTTGCTGTTGCGATCGAAGATGAGCGCATTGGGTTGTTCGTTGAGGGAGCGCACCAGGGGTTGCAACTCACGCAGCATCTGGTTGAGGGCCGAGATAGACTTTTGCAACTCCCGGTTGGTTCGGGATTCGCCGTCATAGCTCTGCAGGGTCTGCTGCAACTGGCGCAGACTCTGGTTGAGGGAGTCGGGCAGTTCGCGGGTAGCCTGCTGGCCGGTCAACTTATCCAGGTTGTTGCTGACGGAGCGCACGCTCTGCAGCGTCTTGTCCAGGGTGGCCAGAGTCTGGTTCACCTGGACCAGAGTGTGCTCCACATCCATATCGGCAAACTTGTCGAGAATCTTGTTCACCTTGCGCTCAATTTGGTCAAACCCGGCGGTCACGGTCGGGAAGACTGGCATCTTCTTGATCATCATCGCCTTGTAGGGGGCCGTCTCGTTGTAGAAGTTGAGATCGATGATCTTGCCGCCGGTGAGCAGGCTCGAGGTCTTGACCGAGGCGCGCAGCCCCTGGCGGAATTGCTGCTCGAAGAGTTTGCGCCACTGGTCGTGGTCCGAGTCGGCATAGCGGTGGCTCAGACGCTGCACCTCGATACGGGCCAGCACGGGAATGGTGTGCTTGTTAAAGGTGTTGTAGATCTTGTCATCGACGATATAGGGCACAGAGACCACGGTCCCGACCCGGATCCCGCGATACTGGACCGCCGCCCCGGGATGGAGCCCTGCCAGGCTGTCCTGGAACAGGAAGACATAGTTGATGAACTGACTGAGATTCCCCTCCAGTACGCTGGCCTGATCCTTGAAGAGCGTGAAGTCGCTGTGATCCTTGACCGGCTCTCCCGCACTCCAGCCGTCGGGCAAGCCCATGGTGATCCCCCCGTCGAGCAAGGTCTCCAGAGAATCCATCTTCACCTTCATCCCCTCGCTGCTGACCGAGACCTCGAAGCCCGGGGTCATCCAGAAGCGGCTGTTGCTGTTCACAAGTGAGTCATAGGGCGCCCTAATGAAGATCTTGTACTCCATTCTCGCCTTCTCGGGAATGAAGTTCATCTGCTCGACCTGGCCGATGGCAAACCCCTGGAACTGGACCGGAGAGCCGATCCCCAGGGCACGGGTGTCGCTGCTGGTCAGCGTGAGGTGCAACCCCTTCTGATCGTTGGAGGCGAGAGGTGGCGTGTCCTGCACCTGATAACGCCGCTTGGCCTTGCCACTCTTGCCCGGTGAGAGCTCGATATAGGAACCCGAGAGCAGGGTGGAGAGTCCGGACACACCTTCGCGACCGACCCTGGGCTTGACGAGCCAGAACAGGCTGTCTCCCCGCAGCATGTCGGCCGCCGGCTTGTTAATGCGAGCCTGCAAGATGGCGTGGGAGAAGTCCTCGCTCAGCTCGACGCTCTCGATCCGCCCGATGTCCACATCACGGGCACGGATCGGGGTCTTGCCCGCCACTATGCCCTCGGCACGGGCCACCGTCAGGGTCACCAGGGGTCCCTGCTCATACCAGTGCTGGAACAGCATCCAGCCCCCCATCAGCAGGGCTGCCAGAGGCACCATCCAGATGGCGGCGGCGGAGCTCAGAAAATCCGAACCCGCCTTCCAGCGTTTCTTGCGCTCACTCAAGGTCGCGTTCTCCTTCTTGAAGATCCCAGATGAGACGGGGATCGAAACTCATGGCGGCGATCATGGTGATGATCACGACACCGGCAAATGAAATGGCCGCGGGGCCGGGGTAGATAGTCATCAGATTATCGAGGCGGATCAGCCCGGCGAGGATGGCCACCACGAAGACATCGATCATCGACCATCGCCCCACAAACTCGGTCATGCGATAGAGCCTCAGACGAGCCAGAGGATCCCTGATTCGTCCCGAATGTGTCTGCCAACATAACCAGTAGAGGGCGATCAACTTGGCCAGGGGGACCACCACGCTGGCCAGAAAGATGACGGCCGCGATGGGATAGGAGCCGAGCCCCCAGAGCAGCATCACACCGCCCAATATGGTGGAGGGGCTGGTATCCCCCAGGAAGACGGTATCCATAATGGGATAGAGGTTGGCCGGGATATAGAGGATGGTGGCCGTCATCAGCAGCGCCAGGGTACGCTGCAGACTGGCCGGCTTGCGACTGTGCAGGCGACTGCCGCAGCGAGCACAGTGGGCCTGCTCACCGCTACCGAGGGCGCCACAGACATGGCAGCCAATCAGGTTGGCCTCACGGGCCGTGCGCTCCTCATCCTCGGCGAGCGTCACCTCGACGGGGCCAAAGAGATGGAGCCACAGCCAGTGAATATCCAGGGTCGAGATGGTCTTGATCAGCATCAGGGTGTAACCGACGAAGGCCCAGAAGCCCCCTCCCATGGCGATATCCGCCATGCCCATCAGCTTGACCAGGGAGATGAGCACCCCGATAAGGAACACATCGACCATCAACCAGGGGCGGATCCGGCACAGGGCTCGCCCCAGAGAGCGCACCGCTCCCGGATGCAGGTTCTTGTCCAGACGCCAGACCACCAGCATGAGTGAGCCGATATAGACCAGCGGGAAGCCGATCAGAGTCAGGCTCAACACCACGGCCAGGAAGAGATATCCCGCATCGACCAGGGCCGTGATGGTCTGCAAAAAGGTCATCTCCCGCCCCAACCCATGGCTGGAGAAGGACATAAAGGTGAAGCTGTTGGCCAGCAGAAACATGATCAGGGTTGCCAGACCATAGGCCAGGGGCCGCAGACGGGGATGGCTGTGACAACGTACCATGGTGTGGCCGCAGCGGGGACAGTGTGAGGCCTCACCCGGCCGTAACTCGGCCGCCGGGATCAACTGGTCACACTCCTCACAGGCGCAGGCGTCATGACGAAAGGCGGGGACATCCGAATGAAGAGACAAGCGCTTCCCTAACTGGCGACAAAATAACAGCCGCGATTATCGCAGCGATGGACTCATCAAACCAGAGTGAAGCCTGAACCACAGGAGTGGCGCGGCGGCAAGGCCACCAGATTGGCTTTGACAAGGCCCAGACCATTTAGCACAATCAAGCGCCACTTCCAATTTTTCCGCGGGACAATAACTTATGACAACCGAATCCCCCAGCTACTCCACCATTGAGCAGGCATTCTCCCTGGGTAATGGTCAGGACTCAGCCCTCAACTGGCTGCGCAAGAACCGCACCCCCGTCGCCATCTTTCTGGTCAGCGGCATCAAGCTGGAAGGTATCATCAGCGGTTTTGACCAGTACAGCGTACTGCTGACCGACGCCCACGGTAACCAACAGCTGGTCTACAAGGCCAAGATCTCCACCATTGCCATGCACTCCGGCCGCCCCCAGGTCAGCATTCAGCGTGCCCGCAAGCCGCGTGTGACCATGTCTCCCCGCCCCTACGGCAGCGCCCGTGGTGACGAGAGCAACGATCAGTAACGCCTCCTCTCCCCGTTACCGCAGTTCCCGCCGGTAACGGGGTATTGCCCTCACTCCCTGACCACATCTTCGTGCGTCACCCCATGTCAGGTGAGGGGGAATGAGTGACTCCACAACAAGGATTGCAGATAGGGCGTCACCAGAGCGCCGGGCTCTGTCCCCAGAGGATGGCAGAGGGTCTTCAACGCCTCCCAGTGACCATGCTCATAGGCATCCACCACCCGATAAAGCTCAAACAGCGGCCCCTTGCGCTCTTCCATCGCCTGCCGCACGCCTTCGGGCAATTGTCCGTAGAGACGCGAGGGCAGCAGCTCCCGCTCCATGGCGATGCCGACCAGAAAGGCCCAGCTCTTCCCCTCCCCCTGCAGATGGCGCTCGGCCAACAGCTCACAGAAGCGTCCCTTGGAAATCGCCATACGACTGCATACCTCGGGCAGATGCCGGCTCTGACGGGCCAACCCGTAGACCAGTACAAACTTGCGCAGCTCCTCCTCTCCCAGGTAGGAGAAGGCTCTGGCCACCGAGGTAATGGGAGTGACGTGCTCGAAGCCGGATGAGTTGACATAGGCCAGCAGTTGCCCGGGCAGGAAGGTATCTTTCTCCAACAGGGCGGCGACGCGGGAGAAGGAGAACCCTTCAAGACAGATGAGCTGCAAGATTTCCTGCACCACATGCTGATCCGGCTCATCCTCCCTGCGATGAACCAGCATGGGGCGATCCAGAAATCCCCCCGCGAAAAACTCCACCCCGGCATCGCGCAAAGGGATGAAATCTTGCCAGGCGCAGATCCCCATCACCAGCCGCTTGTGATCCACCGGCTCACTGCACCCTTCCTCGCCGAGCTCGAAGACGTGCAACTGAGCAACAGCCTGCCAACGCTCATGAAGACGGGCATGGTGCACCGCCAAACGCCGACGGCGGGAGCGCCACTCCTGCAACACGGGAAAGGCGGCGGGTAACCGCTCGGCACTGGCTTGTAGCAGAGGGATGAGATCGGCATCGAACAGCAGGGGGCGTTGCTCGTCGAGTGCCTGATAGGAGAAGGGCAGCAGATATTGCCGCCCTTGTGCCAGTAACCGGGTATGAGTGACCAGCCACTCCCAATCCCTCTCCGACAACTCCCGGCGGGGGTAATCCAGGCCATAGGCGACCAGCCCGAGACGACGGTTGAAGACAGGAAAACGACGGATCAGCATGGGCACCTCACTCGAATGAGAAGCTTCGCGCCCTCCCGGCCTGTTTGGCACCATAGAGTGCCTGATCGGCCTGGTTCATCAGACTCGGCCAGTCGTTGCCACTGAGGGGCGTCACATAACTGAAGCCTATGCTCACTGTGACAAAATCGGCAACCCGGGAACCCGGATGTGGTATTGCAAGATGTTGGATCTCCTGATGAATCCGCTCGGCCAAACGCTCAGCCTCACCTCGGGAGGGGGCGTAGAGCAGGATGGCAAACTCCTCTCCACCGTAGCGGGCCACCAGATTGGCCCGGCGCCGCTCACACTGATGAAGCACCTGGGCCAGCATGTGCAGGCAGCGATCCCCCTGGGGATGACCCAGGGTATCGTTGTAGGCCTTGAACTCGTCCACATCCAGCATCAGCACAGCCAGCTGGCAACCATCCCGGCGCGCCCGCTCCCAGGCGCCGGTGAGAAAGAGATCCCAATGACGGCGATTGGCGATGCCGGTCAGGGGATCCTCCAGGCTCATCGCCTCTAGCTGGCGATTGGCCAGGGCCAGGGCCTGATTCGCCTCGGCCAGCTCACGGGTTCGCTCGCTGACCCTCAGCTCCAGCTCCTGGTTGAGGCGGCGCAGCGCCTCCTCGGTACGCTGGCGGATCAAGAGTTGGGAGAGGCTGGCGGCAAACTGTTTGAAGATCTCGCAGTAGTAGTTCTTGGCTGGCCTGCGATGCAGCAGGTTATCGGCGGCTATCCAGCCGATAGGGCGCTCGTCATGCCAGAGGGAGACCATGGCATTCCAACCCCGTCCCACCACCCGCCGCTCGTAGTAGAGAGGCACATCGTCCAGCAAAACCACATAGTCCTTGCTGCTCAACGCCTGCTGCACCACAGGGTGGTCTGGAATGGCGCTGACGTAGGTGGACTCGTCGGTGAGGCTACCGAACTCATCGGTGCCCCAAGTACCACGCATCGTCCTGCGCTCCTCGTCGATGAGGAAGATGGCCAGGCGATCGATCTGCAGCTTGCTGCGCGCCTGCAACACGGCCTCGCGCAGCAAGTCACGCTCACTGCCACACCCGGCCAGGTGCACACTCACCTCATGCAGGGAACGAAGCAGCGTCAGGAAGGTCTCCTGCACCTGCAGGCTGAGATCGAGATCCCGCCGCACATGGCGCAGCTGGTCGCGCTCCTCGTCGATACAGCCACTGAGAAAGCGGGCCTCCAACTCGGCGGCCAGGTACTGGGCAAGCAATTGCAAGGGATAACGCTGACTGGCGGCAAAGCGATCCACCCGGCGGCGGGTCTCGAGATAGATGACACATTCGAACTGTTCGGTGCGCTTGAGAGGAATGGCACAGCGGATGAGGTTCAGCGGCCCCTCTGCCTCATCCCAGGCCTCTGCCAAGGGGGTGAACGCGTCGCAACGCAGACTCCCCGAGCTCAGGGAGGAGGCCAGAAAATCGGCGGGCGGATCACCGGCCGGGCACTGGCCAACCAGAGTGCCGGAGTGGGTTAACCAGAATTGGCGCTGCTGTGGCATCAACAGCACCAGGCCGACAAGATGGGCGTCGGTCTTCTCGCGAATGGCGCCCAACACCACAGTACAAAGCTCCTCCAGGCTGCTGTACTCCTCCGGTACCCACTCCTGCATTGCATCATGCTCCCTGCTCAGAACAGCGGGAGTTTAGTCTCTTTCGAAACCCAAAACCGATTTGGTCACTAAAAATTCGATCCAAGCCGCATTATTTTTCAAGCAGCCCCAGCTCCTGCATGACCTGACGGATCCGCACCTTGGTGGCCTCCCCAAGCGGCATTACCGGCAGACGACACTCCTCGCTGCAGAAACCGAGCAGGGAGGCCGCATACTTGGCTCCGGCCGGACTCGGCTCGGCAAACATGGCCTGATGCAGGGGGATCAGCCTGTCTTGCAGCGCACGGGCCTCTTCCCAGCGACCCGCCAGGGTCAGGTTCTGTACCTCGGCCACCATAGCCGGGGCCACGTTGGCGGTCACAGAGATACACCCCGTTCCTCCCCCCACGTTATAGGCCACGGCGGTGGCATCCTCGCCGGAGAGCCAGCTGAAGGGCTTCTTGATCAGCTGGCGCTCAAGCCAGGGGCGTGCCAGATCACCGGTGGCATCCTTCACCCCAAGGATGCGCGGCAGCTCGGCCAGCCGGGCCAGCGTCTGGGGCTGGATGTCGACGATGGCACGGGGCGGAATGTTGTAGAGGATGATGGGCAGCTCGGTGGCGTCGTGCACCGCCTTGAAGTGGTGATAGAGCCCCTCCTGATTGGGACGGTTGTAATAACCGGCCACATGCAGGGTCGCATCGGCCCCGGCCCGCTCCGCATGACGGGTATACTCGATGGCCTCCACCGGATTGTTGGAGCCGGCCCCGGCGATGACGGGGACACGCCCCGCCACCTGCTCAACCACGACCTCGATCACCCGGCAATGCTCGTCATGGGTCAGGGTGGGGCTCTCTCCCGTGGTGCCCACCGGCACTATGCCATGGGTTCCCTGCTCCACATGCCACTCCACCAGACGCCGCAACGCCTCCTCGTCCAATCGGCCATCACGAAACGGGGTGATCAGGGCAACTATCGATCCTTGAAACATGAAAACTCCTTGTGGGGTATGAAGATAAACTCGGGTAAACAAAAACCCCGGCCTGCCTGTGGCGCGACCGGGGTTGCTATGGGAAACAAGACTCGGGATTTATGCGCGCAACTGGGCCGGCCCCAATTTTTTCAGGGCTTTCAAGGGCTTTCGTTTCAACACGCGGATTATCATTCGCGATTCCTGCTTAAAAAGTAGCTTTCCGCATCTTTTGGCAAGGCGCCCCAAATGTCAAGCGCCGCAAGCCATGTATAATAAGCGCCCCTCAATGCGGAGAGATGTGATGAGCAGCCTGAGCAATGTCAGTGAAATGTTGGAGCGTAACCTGGAGCTTTTCGCCGGAAAGCGACTGCTGGTTTGCGGCCTGCTGGAGGATGATTTGCCGCTCCTGCTGCGCCCTCATGTTGCCACCATGACGCTCTTCACCACCGACTACAGCTACTACCGTCGTTATCGGCCTCTGCTGGGAGAGGGGATCCTGTTCGGCCATTGCCTCCCCGACGACGCCTCTTACGACGCCCTGTTGCTGCTGCTGCCCAAGGCCAAGCAGGAGGGGCAATATCTGATGGCCATGGCTGCCCCCCTTCTTACTCCTGGCGCCGATCTGCTGATCGCCGGTGACAACAAGGGAGGAATCAATGGGGCCGACAAGCTGCTGGCACCCTATGGGGAGAAGCCCCTGAAGCGGGACTCCGCACGCCGAGCCTCCCTCTATCACTCCGAGCTGAGCAAACCGGTCTCCCCCTTCGACATCGAACAATGGGTAGGACGATACCGTTATGAGCTGGAGGGGCGCGCCCTCGAGATCCACGCCCTGCCGGGCGTCTTCAGCGCTGCCGAGCTCGACAATGGATCACGATTGCTGCTGCAACACCTGCCCCCTCTGAGTGGACGGGTGCTCGATTTCGGCTGCGGTGCCGGGGTGCTCGGCTGCGCTATGGGATTGAGCCACCCGGGGATCGAGCTCGAACTGGTGGACATCAATGCCCTCGCCCTGGAATCCAGCCGCCGGACCCTGGCGGCCAACGGCGTCGCGGCCCGGGTCTACCCCTCCGATGTCTACTCCGACATCCAGGGTAGTTACGCCCACCTCATCTCCAACCCCCCCTTCCATGCGGGGCTCAAGACCTTCTATGCCGCAACCGAGACCTTCCTCGCCGACGCTCGCTCCTACCTGCAGCCGGGGGGGGCTCTCACCATAGTCGCCAACGCCTTTCTGCGCTATCAGCCTATACTGCAACAGGGTTTCCGGCACACCGACACTGTGGCCGATGACAGGCGGTTCCGGATCTATCACTGCCACCAGTGAAGAAAAGTGCTCACCCGATAGCCAGCCGGAAAAGAGATCTGATAGAGTACTAATTACGCGCAAGTTACCCCGCAAGGGGTAATTTTTAATCGATTCATGAAAACCTTTTCAGCAGGAAGCAGGGGGAAGAGAGATGGCCGGACTACTCGCTATGGTACTGGCAGGAGGAGAAGGAACACGCTTGCAACCCCTCACCACCACACGCAGTAAACCCTCTGTCCCCTTCGGGGGGAGCTACCGCCTCATCGACTTCGTCCTCAACAACTTCGTCAATGCCGACTTCCTGCGCATCTATGTGCTGACCCAATTCAAGTCCCAATCCCTCTATCTGCATATGAAGAAGGGGTGGAACCTGGTCGGCATCACGGACCGCTTTATCGACCCGATCCCGGCCCAGATGCGCATGGGCAAGCGCTGGTATGACGGCACGGCCGATGCCATCTACCAGAACCTGCGCTTCATCGAGCTCTCCGAACCGGACCACGTGGCCATCTTCGGCTCCGACCATATCTACAAGATGGATGTGAGTCAGATGGTGGCCTATCACAAGCAGAAACAGGCGGCCATGACGGTGGCGGCACTGCGCATGCCCCTCAAGGAGGCCAGTGCCTTCGGAGTGATCGAAGTGGATGCCGAGGGGAGGATGATCGGGTTTGAAGAGAAGCCCAAGCACCCCAAGCCGATCCCCGGAGACCCCGAGTGGGCCCTGGTTTCCATGGGCAACTATCTCTTCGAGACCCAGACTCTCTACCGCGAGCTCAAGCTGGATGCCGCCAAGGAGGAGTCGAGCCACGACTTTGGCAAGGACATCATCCCCGACCTCTTCCCTCGCGCCCCCGTCTATGTCTATGACTACAGCACCAACCTCATCCCCGGAGAGCCGGGCAGAGTGTACTGGCGCGATGTGGGTACCCTGGACGCCTACTGGCAGGCGCACATGGATTTGGTGGCCGACGAGCCCCTCTTCTCCCTCTACAACCGCAAGTGGCCACTGCACACCTACTACCCGCCCCTGCCACCGGCCACCTTTGTGGATACGGAGCACTGCAAGGTGAAGATCGCCAATGCCCTGATCGCCGGCGGCTGCCTCATCCAGGGCAGCACCATACAGCGCACCATTTTGGGTTTTCGCTGCAATATCGGGGCCTGCAGCCACATCAGCGAATCGGTCCTGCTGGGGGATGCCAAGATCGGTGAGGGGTGTGTCATCCGTCGGACCATCATCGACAAGAATGTTGAAATTGCGCCGGGTACGGTGATCGGTGAAAATCTCGACCATGACAGAGAACGATTCACCGTCTCCGAAGGTGGTATCGTCGTGGTTCCCAAAGGAGCAAGAGTTGGTTACTGATCCCCTGAAGATCCTGTTTGTCGCCTCGGAAGTGGAGGGGTTTGCCAAGACCGGCGGTCTGGCCGATGTTGCACGGGCCCTTCCCCTCAGCCTGATCGAACAGGGCCACGACGTCATCGTGGTGATGCCCTACTACAAGAGCATGAAGCACAGGGAGCAGGCGACCCTGCTCGCCACGACCCAGCTGATGGTACCGGGCGGCGATCCCATCCCCTTCCGCATCCTGCGTCTGCAGCAGGATGGCCTGATGCTCTATCTCATCGACTGTCCGCGCTTCTTCGAGCGTGAACAGCTCTATGCCGAGAATAATCAGGCGTATGACGATAACGGAGCCCGCTTCGCCTTCTTCTGCGCCGCCGCGCTCCACAGCTGCGAGGTGACTGGCTTTCGCCCCCATATCGTTCATTGCAACGACTGGCATACCGGCCTGCTCCCCATGCTGCTGCGTACCCGTTACGCCCACTCCCTCTTCTTCGACGGCACCCGCAGCGTCATCAGCATTCACAATGCGGCCTTTCAGGGCATCTTCGATCACAGCCAGCTCTGGATGGTGCCCGAGATCGTCGGGCAATACGACCGGGTGGGACAGCCGGCTGGCGCCCCCGTCAACTTCCTGCGCTGCGGGGTCTGCTTTGCCGACAAGATCAATGCGGTCAGCCCCAACTATGCCCAGGAGCTACTGACTCATCTGGGTGCCCATGGCATGGCTCAAGCCTTTCACGCCCGGGCCGACGATCTGTGTGGCATCATCAATGGCTGTGACTACCGGGACTGGGATCCCGCCACCGATCACTACCTGCCAGCCACCTACAGCGTCGATGATCTTGCCGGCAAGGCCGTCTGCCGTCGCCAGTTGCAACAAGAGCTGGGGCTGGAGGAGAGCTCCGTCGCCGTCTACGGCATGATCTGCCGGCTGACCGAGCAAAAGGGGGTCCCCCTCCTGATCCCGGCGCTGGAGAAATTCCTCCAGCACAGGGTGCAGGTGGTGATCGTCGGAACCGGCGATCCCCTGCTGGCGCAACAACTCACCCAGCTGGCGGAACGCCATCCCGGCCGTCTGGTGTTTCTCAACACCTACGACAACCGGCTCGCCCATCTGGTCGAGGCGGGGACCGACTTCTTCCTGATGCCCTCCCTGTTCGAACCCTGTGGCCTGAACCAGATGTACAGCCTCGCCTATGGCACCCTGCCGCTGGTGCGGGCCGTTGGCGGGCTCAAGGACACAGTGATCGACCTCAATCAGGATCCCCTGCATGCCAATGGGTTCTGCTTTGTGGAGCCCAACGCCGGAGCCCTGCTCGACACCCTGCGCCGCAGCCTGCTCTTCTTCCTGCAGGAACCGGAAGAGTTCAGACGCCTGCAGCGTAACGCCATGCTCACTCGCTTCTGCTGGGCTGAGTCGGTCAAGCAGTACGAGATCATGTACCGGGCGGCCCTGGCGAAGGTGGTGTAAGGGCTCGCGCGCAACATTTGAGCCATCGGCGCAAAAAACCCGGTCAGGAGCGAAGAAAGTCACCGCTTGCTGTTGACGACCTTTGAAAACTCTATAGAATGCCCCTCCGCAGCGATGCGAAGGTGGCGGAATTGGTAGACGCGCTAGCTTCAGGTGTTAGTGTCCCCCGGACGTGAGGGTTCAAGTCCCTCTCTTCGCACCATGACTGCCATGCCTGGCCGAGGCATGTGAATATCAACGGCAACACAATGTGCGAAGGTGGCGGAATTGGTAGACGCGCTAGCTTCAGGTGTTAGTGTCCCCCGGACGTGAGGGTTCAAGTCCCTCTCTTCGCACCATGCTTCTTCCAGAGCATGTAAATCTAACTGGAAACACAATGTGCGAAGGTGGCGGAATTGGTAGACGCGCTAGCTTCAGGTGTTAGTGTCCCCCGGACGTGAGGGTT
>NZ_JBFODE010000073.1:0-56062 GCF_040908155.1 Aeromonas sp. R6-2
CGCCTGCACAGCACTTTGGGTTACCAAACCCCAGAGGAGTTTGAGAAGGTAGCTGCTTAACCCGGTGTCCACGATTGCTGGGTCAGATCAGTCTGTGGGCATCGACTAGCGGATCCACTCCTGGGAGAGGCGGGTGAGCCGCTCGGCGACGGTCGCCAGTTCGCGCAGCTGCTCGCGCTGGAAGGTCAGCCCCTCGTCTGCCAGGGTGCTGCGTCCCAACTGGGTCAACAGGGGGGTGGCCGCGGCGGCAAAGTGGCGCATCTCGCCGGCAAAGCCCGCTACCTCCTGCAAGGTGGTGGCCGCATGGGCCGCGATCATGCTGCGGTGAACGGCCGTATCCTGATCCGAGCCAAACTTCACGACCGGGCGAATGCTATCGAAACGCTGCAGCGCCTGACGGGCGTCGCCGGCCCAGGCGGTGGCAGCACGCATCAGGGTAGACAGCTCGCCGTGCGCCCTCTGCTGCTGCCCCTTGAGGTCATCGAGCCGTGCGCCGAGAGAGCCCTTGACCTCGGCCACCCGGTTGAGGAAGTCATACGCCTCGGGCGACACCTTCTCCTGGGGGGAAGAGGGGACCAGCACCGTCAGCAGGGTCTCCAGATGGTGGTGGGAGCGCTCCAGGGTGGCGATATCAACGAGGCCGTGGCGCTGGGCCAACTGCCCCTGGATCTGCTTGAGCGTGGGCTCGGCAACCGACTTCATGATATTGCCGCGCAGCTGGGGCGAAGGCTCCCCCTGAGGGGTCTTGCTCTCACCCAGCTCCCCTTTCACATAGCGGGCGATCACCCCGTATCCCTTCAGAATGAGGCTGTTGAAACTCTTGAGCTGACCCTGATCGGCAAACTCCTGACGCTCGGCCTTGTCGAGCACCGCCGACATGGCGGCGAGATCCGACAGGGCCATGCCCACATTGAGCTGCCGGGTCGAGGCGCTGCTCAGATGTAGCCGCAGGGTGTCGGAGAGCTCGCGGATCTTCCTCGGCGTCACCCGCCGCGCATCGGCAGGAGAGGCGGCCAGCTCGCCCGAGAGGGTCTCTTTGAGGATCTGCCTGGCCCGCCCCTCGTCAATGGCGCCGTCGCTCAGGAACTCGTGCAGCCTGGCCTCTGCGGAGTCGGGTCGCAGCTCGGCCGGGGCACCGATAATCTGGTCGACGAAGCGGGTGTAGGCGGTCTCGACGCCGGCCACACCGGGCCGATGCACCGGATTGCCCCGCTCATCGAGCCCATAAGCCGCCCCCCTGGTGAGACTCAACCCCTGGTTGGGCTTTCTCTCCAGATCCCGCTCGAAGCCTTCGATGCCGTGCAGCAGGGTCGAGACCACGAGGAAGACGTCGCTCTTCTCTGACGCCGAGGGGCTGCCGACCGCCAGCTCCGGCGCCTTGAAGGAGTCGGTAAACCCCTTGGGCTGCTCCCCGGGGCGTGAGTGCAGCCCCAGATCGATGACCACAGGCTCGCCGCTGTGCTTGTCGAAGACCACGTTACCCGGCTTGATGTCGTTGTGGACTATCCCGGCCTTGGCGAGGTGGCCGGTCACATCGAGCAGCCGGTGGGCGATAAACTTGACCGTTCCCCAATACTCCTCGCTGCTCACCTTCCCCTGCTTCCAGTTGTCGGTGAGGGTCCGCATGGTGTCGGAGCCGCGCCAGCCATCCACCTCGTCCATCAGCAGCGCCTCCTCCTTGCGGCTGCCATAGGGCACCACGGCCATGCCGTGCACGTTGCCGAGGTTGGGATGCTTGCCCGCACTCTGGTAGATGTGCTGATAGGCCTCCAGCTCCCCCTGCAGGTGCCCCTCGGCGACCGAGCGTTCAATCTTGGCCACCAGCCGCTGCTTGTCGCGGGTCTCCACTATGCTGATGTGGCTCTCCCCTTCGGCAAACTTGTCGGTCTCGGCCACCCGCATCCCCTCCAGACTCGGGGCCCCGGGCAGGGGCTCCCCCTTCCAGCCGAGCGGCAACCTGGTCTGCGGCTTGAGGCCAAACAGGCCGCCGATCCCCTGGGGGGCCTCCCCCCCCGGGCTCTTTGACGCTGCCTTGCGGGCGGCATGGAGCGTCTCGGTGAGGGCGCGAGCATACGAGGTGTCCGGTGCCAGCCCCGAGAAGAGCTTGCCCACCCCCTCCCGAAAGCGGGCGATGCCGCCGTGGGGATTGAGGCGCAGCACCTGGTTATCGACGATCCTGTATCGCTTTCCCTCTATGTTGAGCTCGCCGACGGGATGCTGGCCGTGGTTGGCCACTCGCTCGTGAGCCTGGGAGAGGGTGATGGAGGGGGTGGCGGTTCCGATGATCTTCATGATGAATTACACCCAGCTTGCCGATGTTACCTGGGCTTGTTGCCCATCCAGTGCGCGCTCCTCGCCGGCAGCCTGACTCAGCCACTCGAACAGGCCGGCCAGGGCCTGGCAGACCCGTTCGGCATTGAGGCCGTGAAGCGCAAGGTGGCAAAAGGCGATCAGCCCCTGCTCCTCACTCCAGGCGAGATGGGGGGCGTCATGGGTCAGGGCGGCGATGCTGTGACCCATCCACAGACGGCAGGCGGCCTCTTTCGCCTCGGGACCGCTCATTCCCGAGACAGGCCCGAGCAGCGTCAGCCGCTGCAATGACTCATCCGCCCTTAGCATGATGACGATGCGATCGTTGAGGATCAGCTCGCACAGGCCGTGCTCATCCTGGCTTAGCGCCTCCAGCCCCAGCTGGTGCGCTATCTCTTGAAACAGGCCGGTGACGGCGGTAGTGGTCATGCAGGGTCCCTTCAATCTGGTGGTCGGTTGGGTGATTAACGCCGCCCATGATTGATGAAATCCGGCGCCGCATATATCACTGAGAGCCGCGAATTTTGGGACCAGGGGTCGCCGGGGCGGCCGTGCCCGGCCAGCGTGGCACCCGGCGTCGCCCCCACCTGCCCCAGCACTGCCCTCTCGCCAGAGGTCGCAGAGCCCCTTGGCCCGCTCCCGCCACGGGGGTAGCATAGCCGCGCCACCACAGAGGAGAAGAAGATGGAGTACCCAAGAGTCGGGGTCGGGGTGATCCTGGAGAGCCCGTCCGGGCAGATCCTGATGGGGCGGCGCAAGGGAAGCCACGCCCCCTACTGGTCGATTCCCGGCGGTCATCTGGAGTGCGGCGAGACCTTCGAGACGGCGGCAGCGCGCGAAATAGAAGAAGAGACCGGGTTGCGCATCGAGGCCCCCCGGGTGGTGGCGCTGACCAACAACCTGGATACCTGGCGCGAGAGCGGCCTGCACTATATCTCGGTGATCCTGCATGCCAGGGTGGACGGTGAGCCCGAGCTGCGCGAGCCGGACAAGTGCGAGGGGTGGTGCTGGTGCGATCCGCGCGCCCTGCCCGAGCCCCTGTTCGACGCCTGCCGTCAGGGGGTGGCCGCCTGGCTGGCCGGAGCCCACTACCTGCCGGGGGCGTAATCGAACTGTCATCGAACTGTCATAGGATGGGCCCCCATCCTCAGGAGGCCCCATGCTGACCCTCTTTATCCGTTTTCTCACCCTGGGCTGTCTCGGCTTCGGCGGGCCGGCCGCCCACATCGGCCTGTTTCGCCAGACCTTCGTCGAGCGCCTGGGCTGGCTGAGCCAGGGCGAGTTTGCCGAGCGCCTGGCCCTGTGCCAATTCCTGCCCGGCCCGGCCTCGAGCCAGCTTGGCTTTGCCATCGGCTACCACAGGGCGGGACTGCCGGGGGCCCTGGCCGCCTTTGTCGGCTTCACCCTCCCCTCGTTTGCCCTGATGACGGCCCTGGCCCTGCTCGGTGGCCACCTGCTGGATCGGGCCTGGTTTCCACTCTTGCTGCAGGGGCTCAAGCTGCTGGCCCTGGTGGTGGTGGCCGACGCCGTGCTCGCCATGGGACGCCAGTTCTGCACCACGACCCTGCGTCAGGGGCTGATGGTGGGCAGTGCCGCCGCCCTCTGGCTGCTGCCCCATCTGGCCACCCAGTTCGCCGTGCTGCTGCTGGCCGCCGCCATCGCCGCCTGGCGCGAGGAGCCGACTCAAGGGCGCGCCCCCCTGGCCCGGCCGGGCTGGGGCTGGCTGACCGCCTTCTTGCTGCTGCTGATCGCCCCTCCCCTGCTCGGCATGCAACACTTCGCCGACTTCTATCTGGCCGGATCCCTGGTGTTTGGTGGCGGTCATGTGGTGCTGCCCCTGCTGCAACAGACGGTGGGGGCGAGCCTGGGGGAGAGCCAGTTCCTCGGCGGCTATGCCCTGGCCCAGCTGGTACCCGGCCCCATGTTTACCCTGGCCAGCTATCTCGGCGCGTTAAGCATGCCCGAGGCGCCGCTGCCGGGAGCCCTGCTCGCCACCCTGGGCATCTTCCTGCCCGGCTTCTTGCTGCTGCTGGCCCTCACCCCCCTGTGGCAGGCCCTGCTGGCCCGCCCCCGCTGGCAGGCGGCCGCGGCCGGCCTCAACGCCGCCGTGGTGGGACTGCTGCTGGCGGCCCTCTACCAGCCGGTCTTCACCAGCGCGGTGCAGGGGCTGGCCCAGCTCGCCCTGGCCACCATGGGACTGTTTGCCCTGCGGGTGCTCAAGTTGCCCATCTTGCCGCTGGCGACCCTGATGGTAGGGCTCAACGCCCTGATTTAGCCTTGCTGTCGGGAGGCGCTCGGCCAGGCTCCTTGCCTATGGCTGGCACTTTGATGCGGCGCAGCCATATGAGACGCGAGGGCGCGGCCCTCGAAGGGGGTCTCCGCTTGGCCAAGCGCCGAGCCTGCTGTGACGGCGATGTTGATGCGGCTAAGCCGCATAGGGGTTTCGCCCGCCCACTTGGGGGAGCTCAGCCCAGCTCCTTCACCTGTGTCAGGCATCTTGATGCGGCTACGCCGCATAGGGGTTTCGCCCGCCCACTTGGGGGAGCTCAGCCAAGCTCCTTCACCTGTGTCAGGCATCTTGATGCGGCGCTGCCGCATAAGGGTTTCGTCCGCCCACTTGGGGGAGCTCAGCCAAGCGCCTTGCCTATGCCTGGCATCTTGATGCGGCTGCGCCGCATAGGGGTTTCGCCCGCCCACTTGGGGGAGCTCAGCCAAGCTCCTTCGCCTGTGTCAGGCATCTTGATGCGGCTGCGCCGCATAGGGGTTTCGCCCGCCCACTTGGGGGAGCTCAGCCAAGCTCCTTGCCTATGGCAAGCTCTTTGATGCGGCTGCGCCGCATAGGGGTTTCGCCCGCCCTGCGGGCTGTGGCGAGTGACTTCTTGCTGGCCCAAGAAGTCACCAAGAAGGCCTTCCCCCGCCAATCCGACCGCGATGCGGTTTCCCTCGGCTCAGTCGCAAGGTCGGACGGAGCGCCGCAGATGGGGCATCCATGCCCCGCTGCGGCTGCGCCATCATCCCTGATGGCGCTCCTGACCTTGCACCCTCCCCTCGGCGGATTGAAGGGGGAGCCAATACCCTGCCCCTCTGATGCTTTTGCCGAACTTGCTGCATTCGTAGGCTCGAATAGCGCAACGTATTCGAGCGTTCGCGGTCCGAGTCGACCGATAAAACTTGTAGCAAGGGTGAATTGAAGAGGAGCCAATACCCTGCCCCTCTGATGATCTATCGATGTTGTGCTACCCCACACTATGCGTTGGCGATTAATTTATTGATCTTGCTCAGGAAACCATCATCCTCCTCTTCCCTCCCCAGCCCCACTCGCTAACATAGCCGTTTGGCAACCGTCTCGTCGGAGTCACCCATGGGCCAAGCCAGTGCAACCTCGCCGGTAAAAAGCAGCAGACTGGAGGCTGAAATTCAGGGGCGGTAGCCATGCCGGATGGCATGGATAAGCAAGTGGAGTAATCACTCAACATGGTGACGGCCTCATTTTAATTTCTGACCTGTTCACGCAGGCGTGCTTTGGCGACTCTTTCCAAGAGTGACTGCGCACTGTTTTCTCACACAGTAGTAACAGTGGCGCAAAAAGAGGACGTCAAGCGAATACGCTCGGACACCTGATGTAATCTGTAATGTTATGATTTCATAGTAATTTTTACTTGACGGCGATTGAAATGTTACGGAGTTAGATGGAATTCTCTGCTAACGGATTAGTACCGCCTTCCATCTAATCACTGTTAGCTACCTATAACTAAACCATGGAGGATAAAATGTCAGAATTAGTAGAAATTGATGGTTATGAAGATGATGGAGAAAAGCTTGTCGTTGTTGGCGACGAAAGAGCTACTAATAAAATAAGCTTCCAACTAGCGCAAGATTTTTACAATGAAATAACAGGAAAGTCAGAACGGCTTAGAGAGTTAAATAGCGATCCTTTCATATTAAAGTTGAATGATATTGAGCAACTGTATCATAGGCTCATACAATCAACCGAGCAGTACAACATTGTATCATTCCATGAAACATATACTGTAAATTATGTTGATGATTCTTCAGAAAGACACAGTAGTTTAGAGCGCTTAAAGCTACACAATGGCGCTAAAGGAGCTGCGGTAGAAGAGTTTATTGCTTCATACAATATTTTGATAATTCTACCAAAAACAAACCGACCACAAGAATATAAAATAACGATTAAGCTCGCATCTCGGGTTGCAAAAATTGAAGAAATGAGAAAGCAATTTGGTTCAATGCCATTTGAAATACCATTATTTCAAATGGAAAATGCTAATGCAGCTTCATTCTCAATAGACTATGTAGATAGCACTGTGGCAAATGCATTAATGAGTGTTTTGAAAAGCTGGTTTAATACGGTAGAAAAAAATTCAATTTCTTCTTCCGTAAAAACAATTAGAAAGTTTTCTCACTTTGTGCCAAAGCTTACAAAATATGGTCTTTTATCTCTAATTTGCTACTTAACCTGGAAGTTATCCGACGTTTACCTTGTTGCAAATGTAGACGCCAAAACTACCACTCTATTCGCACTGCTTTCTGTTCTATGTACATACTTATCAATGCGTTTTGGAATGTTTGCAGGTAGAAAAGTGGAAGTGGCGCTTGATAGTATTTATGAGCAATCTTATATCAACTTTTCTGGTGCAGATGATAATTTCGTGAAAAATTCATCAAGTAAGATTAGAACAAGTAAAATTAAAGCTTTGCTTAGTTTAGGTGGAACAGTAGTCGTTGGCGTTGGTTGTTCTTTGTTCGCAAACTGGCTAGGTAGCTAACAAATTGCTCAAGTAGGACGTAAAAAAGCTTGGCTTACGCTCCTGCGTCGCTAATTATAGCCAAGCATTTTACGCCTCTTAGCAAGGCGTTATACGACTTGATGAACACTAAAACCAAATTCAGCGATTTATACAGCGCATTCAGTGGTTACCCTCTTAAATCGAAAATTGAAGGGTGCCCCCACTGTGAGCTGCAAAGTGCAGAAGATTTATTGCAAAAAAATGATTTGACCCAGCTAGCATGGGATGATCTTCAGCTCTTCATTGCTAAGACCATGACAACATTTGGTGACGTAGACGATTTCAAACACTTTTTACCCCGTATCTTTGAGCTTTACATCACGGATTATTGGAATGCGCCATATGATTTTGGATTGTTTCTCTCAAAGCTAGAGTATGGTGGTTGGACTACATGGCCTCAGAGTGAAAGAGAATCTGTGTTAAGACTGTATGACTGTTGGGTAATGGGACTAAAGGAATCTAGCCTAGAGGAAGATAGAGAGTTGCTAGAGGATATTGTTGCAGACATAAAATGCTATGAGGTTAAGTTTGTCGTATAACCAAGCCAGCCAGCACCGCTCCCTTCGGTCGCTGGACCTCGTTTCACTCGGCCGCTGCTGGCGGCGTTAGCCTAGGCGTTTATCCGCTATGAAAAACTGGATAGCCAATACAAAACTCAATGCTCTACTAGATGATGATTCTCATAATTTGGATTACGCGCAAGCCAGACGAGTCTTAATAGAGTACTGCGAAAAGTATCAAGAAACTTATCCTTTTGAAATTTTAGAAAAACCGCTTGCGTATTTAGTCCAGCACAAAAAATCAGAAACCAACCATGAGATGGCCCACGCAGAACTAAGCATTGCCGCCGCAGAATATTGCTTCAGTCTTAATGAAATTGCCGAAGCTCTTCTTGAATTAATCGATACAGAGCATCTTACTTTGGAGCAGGTAAAAAACGTCATTAACCATATTTTCGAAGCATATTCTTGCAATGAAAGCCCTGAGGAGTTCATCGAAAGAGAAGTTGCGTATTTATGCGAAAAGCTACCCTTCATCATCACCGGCTAACAACTGGTTCAAATTGCTCGCTTCGCTCACTGGGACGGGCTAAAGCCCGCCCCTTAACCAAACGTTATAGGAGGGAAGGATGATTCCTACGAATGTTGAATCAACGCAAGAAAGAAAAAGGATAGTAATAGCTAAGGAAACGTCAGTCGAGGCGTACAAAGCGTATACTTGGGGGGATTACTATCCCAAGCGTTGGAAGTCGCTAATGAAAAATGAGAGCAGCAATGCAGGTTTCAACTTCTACGCATTCTTGCTTACGTATAAATGGTTCTTTTTCAGGAAAATGCCTGTGTTTGGTGTTGTTCTTATGTTGTTAGAAATTGCTGCGACAGTTGGCGGCAATTTAGCAGTGAGCCACTTTAGAGTTAGTCATGAATATGCTTTAATCATTGTAGCAGGAAGCCTTGTAATATTAATGCTTTTTAGCGGTTTGGTTGCAAATCGAGTTTATTTCAATCAAGCAAGAAAGGTTATAGAAAGCTACATCTCTTCAAGAGTTCCGGATGAATACTTTGGAGAGGCCTTGCGGTCTGATGGTGGCACTAGTTTAGGTAACTTTCTGCTCTCAGTCTTTGTTAGTGGTGTAGTTTACTCAATGTTGAACGCTGGCTAGTTATCCTATAACAATCGCATTAAACATCGCCCCCAGTGGGGGCTGGACTCGCAAAAATCGCTCTCCATTTATGCGGGACGTTAAGTTTCTTGGAGAGATCATGCCTTTACAGATAACAACGCAGAAAGTTGATACTTGGAAAAAGAGAATCCAAAAAACAGGATTGAAGGGATCAACATACTTTTGCCAGCAATCTGGCAAAGTTTGGGTATCAGCATCTCAAGACCATCAGGCTATCTGTCAAAATGTCCTTGGCCAAGATTCTGGAACTAGTTCACTATCAAGTTACCTGCGCTGGGATGATGTAAAATCAGTAGATCTAGTCGAGTTATTGTATCAAATAGAAAAGTCCTAATATTATGCAAAGCGCAAAATTAGGACACCCACCATTTCGAGCACTGCGTAGCGAGCCCACTTAGCCACTGCCGGGCACGGTATTGTTGACCCCCTGCAAGCCGCCGAGGTGAGTGGAGCGGGTCAGTAGCGCCGTCAGGGAGGACGGCGCAGCCGCAGCGGGGCATGGGCCAAATCGGATTAGGGCGAGCACTGCTCGACCCCGATTTGGCGCGAGAACAAGGATGTTCGAAGCGGGCTTTGGCCGAAGCCATGGATGGCGTAGACCAAAGTGCCGTGTGCCAAAATGGTGGGCGTCCCAATATCTCTCTCAAGACGCTGAAACGAACCTATCGGCGCGCCAAGAGCATCACGCTGATTTTAGACAACTACATCATCCACAAGAGCAAGAAAGCGCAGCGCTGGCTGGCAAGCAATCCGAAGTTCATCGTGCTGTTCCAGCCGGTATATTCACCATGGGTAAACCGGATTGAGCGCTTGTGGCATGCCCTCCATGAAACCATCACCCGAAACCACCAATACCGAACATTGGATGAGCTGTTACATCGCGTGCGCTACTTTCTGGATAATGCCGCGCCGTTCCCTGGCAACGGACATGGGCTTATGCAACTGGATCGGAATTAGGATCAGTTATTTAACAAAGTGCGATCCCGCCCTGCAGTTTTACTTGACCACTGCATTCATCCCTTTGAATGAAATGGAGACAGGATCATGCTCCACCACTTTTTGTGCTTGGTGCTTATATTCAACTCACCATTATATTCGTCATCAAAAACAACGAAGCTATCAACATCGGAGGTAAATTCTTCCCCAGGAAATCGATATGGAACATCTCGCCATTCCCCATAGCATACAAAGGGAGATGATTGGCCTACATAATCTCCCTTGGCATCATACAATTCAAAAAATATTGGCGATTCTGTAGTGAACTGACAATATATGCCAATTGGATTTACTGGATATACTGCTTTTAAGAACACTTTGTACTTGCCATCTTTTGACACCACACTAACAGATGGAGTCTTGTCAAAGATGTCCCATGATACGTGTGCAAGCAGCAACCAATATGCCACGAACAGCACCGCTAAAAACATAGCCAGCTTCTTCATAAATATATAATCCTCTGATTTGGCAGAGGATGTAACCAAAGCACATCTGAAAACACTATAAAATCTCCTCCCGAATTATGTTTATCTTGCCAATCGCGGAAGTCACGATTAAAAACAGGAACAAACCCACTCCACTTTCGAGCTAACACCCCATATAAACCTGCACCATATGATGATATGTAAGTAGCACTTTCTGCTTTAGTTAACACACGATTTTGACTCCATATCCCCAATGGCTCAGTTGTTATCTTATTGCCATCGACAAAATCATATGTATCTTTAAGAGCAAAATTGGGACACCCACCATTTTGAGCGCCGCGTAGCGAGCCCACTTAGCCACCGATGGGCACGGTATTGTTGTGCCCCCTCTGATTCGCCGAGACGAAGCCACAGCACCAGGTCGCGAGACAGGGATGTCGAGCGAGTGGCGGCGGGCCAGGGAAGGCCCGTCGGCACGTGCCGTCGGTGCGGTGGCGGAGGCGAGGGAACTCGACGAAGGAGAGCGAATCGGCGGGGGGTGGCCGCTCGATGGGTGACTTTTCTTTGGCCACGCAAAGAAAAGTCACTCGCCACAGCCCGCAGGGCGGGCGAAACCCCGCATAGCGGCAATCCCGCAGGGATTGTGACGCTTGCCATAGGCCAAGGAGCTTGGCTGAGCGCCCTCGGAAGGGCGGACGAAACCACGCATAGCGGCAATCCCGCAGGGATTGTGATGCTTGCCATAGGCCAGGAGCTTGGCTGAGCTCCCCCAGAATGGTGGGCCTTCGAGGACAAAGTCCTCGCTGCCCCCCCTCGTTGCCCGTCACGGGTCAACGCACATCGCCCCCAAACCAGACATAAAAAAACCGGAACCCAAGGGTTCCGGTTTTCGTCACGCCAGTCTGGCTGGCAGAACGAGGCGATTAGGCCTGGTTCTTCACTTCTTTCAGACCGCGGAACGGAGCCTTCTCACCCAGCGCTTCCTCGATACGGATCAGCTGGTTGTACTTGGCAACACGGTCAGAACGGCTCATGGAGCCGGTCTTGATCTGGCCAGCGGCGGTACCCACGGCCAGGTCGGCGATGGTCGCGTCTTCGGTCTCACCGGAGCGGTGGGAGATGACGGCGGTGTAGCCGGCGTCTTTGGCCATCTTGATGGCAGCCAGGGTCTCGGTCAGGGAACCGATCTGGTTGAACTTGATCAGGATGGAGTTGGCGATGCCGTTGTCGATACCGCGCTTGAGGATCTTGGTGTTGGTTACGAACAGGTCGTCACCCACGATCTGGATCTTCTTGCCCAGCTTCTGGGTCTGGTAGGCGAAGCCTTCCCAGTCAGATTCGTCCAGGCCATCTTCGATGGAGACGATCGGGAACTTCTCGGTCAGCTCTTCCAGGAAGTCGGAGAAACCGTTGGAGGAGAAGATACGACCTTCGCCCTTCAGGTTGTACTCTTTCTTCTCGGCGTCGTAGAACTCGGAAGCGGCGCAGTCCATGGCCAGGGTGATGTCGGTGCCCAGCTTGTAACCGGCAGCGGCAACGGCCTCGGCGATCACTTCCAGCGCTTCGGCATTGGACTTCAGGTTCGGAGCGAAACCACCTTCGTCACCCACGGCGGTGTTGTAGCCCTTGGACTTCAGCACCTTGGCCAGGTTGTGGAACACTTCGGCGCCCATGCGGACGGCTTCTTTCAGGGTCTTGGCGCCAACCGGCTGGATCATGAACTCCTGGATGTCGACGTTGTTGTCGGCGTGCTCACCACCGTTGATGATGTTCATCATGGGCAGCGGCATGGAGTAGACACCGGCGGTGCCGTTCAGCTCGGCGATGTGAGCGTACAGGGGCATGCCCTTGGCAGCAGCGGCAGCCTTGGCGTTGGCCAGGGAAACAGCCAGGATGGCGTTGGCGCCGAACTTGGACTTGTTCTCGGTACCGTCCAGATCGATCATGATCTGGTCAACGGTGGCCTGGTCCTTGGCGTCTTTGCCCAGCAGAGCTTGAGCGATCGGGCCGTTAACGGCTTCCAGCGCCTTCAGCACACCCTTGCCCAGGAAACGGCTCTTGTCGCCGTCACGCAGTTCCAGGGCTTCGCGGGAGCCGGTGGAGGCGCCGGACGGAGCGGCAGCCATACCCACAAAACCACCTTCCAGATGAACTTCGGCCTCAACGGTCGGGTTACCACGGGAGTCGATGATTTCACGACCGATCACTTTAACGATCTTGGACATGTTTCTTTCCTCAGGTTTCGTAAAAAAACAACAGAAATTATTAAGGAAAAGCGGCTGAGGCACAATGCCCCAACCGCTACCGATTTACTTCAAATTACGCTTCTGGTACTCACCCGCCGCCTTGACAAAGCCGGCAAACAGGGCGTGCCCGTCACGGGGAGTCGAGGTGAACTCCGGGTGGAACTGGGCGGCCACAAACCAGGGGTGATCCGGGATCTCGATGATTTCCACCAGCTTCTTGTCGGCGGAGAGACCGGTCACCTTCAGACCCGCCGCCTCGATCTTCGGCAGCAGGGTGTTGTTCACTTCATAGCGGTGGCGGTGACGCTCATAGATGGTAGCAGAGCCGTACAGCTCACGGACCTTGGAGCCGTCGATCAGGTGGCAGAGCTGGGAGCCCAGACGCATGGTGCCGCCGAGATCAGATTTCTCGGTACGGGTCTCGACCTTGCCCTCTTCGTCGACCCATTCGGTGATGAGACCGACCACGGGGAACGGGCTGTCTTTCTTGAACTCGGAGGAGTGCGCCCCTTCCATGCCCGCCACGTTACGGGCGTACTCGATCAGGGCGACCTGCATGCCGAGGCAGATACCCAGATAGGGGATCTTCTGCTCACGGGCATACTTGGCGGCCAGGATCTTGCCTTCCACGCCGCGCTCGCCGAAGCCGCCCGGCACCAGGATGGCGTCCAGACCTTCCAGCATCTCGATGCCGCGGGTCTCGATGTCCTGAGAGTCGATGTACTTGATGTGTACGGAGAGACGGTTCTTCAGGCCGCCGTGCTTGAGCGCCTCGTTGACGGACTTGTAGGCGTCCGGCAGGGAGACGTACTTGCCCACCATGCCGATGGTCACTTCGGCGGTCGGGTTGGCCTCTTCATAGATCACCTGCTCCCACTCGGAGAGGTCGGCGTCCTTGCACTCGATGCCGAAGCGCTCGGTGATGTAGCCGTCGAGGCCCTGGGATTTGAGCAGTGCCGGGATCTTGTAGATGGAGTCGACGTCCTTCATGGAGATGACGGCGCGCTCGGGAACGTTACAGAACAGGGCGATCTTGGCACGCTCGTTGGCCGGAATGGCGCGGTCGGAGCGGCAGATCAGCACATCCGGCTGAATACCGATGGAGAGCAGCTCCTTGACGGAGTGCTGGGTCGGCTTGGTCTTCACTTCGCCGGCGGCAGCCAGGTAAGGCACCAGGGTCAGGTGCATGAACATGGCGTTGTTGCGGCCAACGATGGCGGCCAGCTGGCGGATCGCCTCGAGGAACGGCAGGGATTCGATATCGCCCACGGTGCCACCGATCTCGACGATGGCGACCTGGTGGCCTTCGCCGCCGGCGATGACGCGCTCCTTGATGGCGTTGGTGATGTGCGGGATCACCTGGATGGTGGCACCCAGGTAGTCACCACGGCGCTCTTTGCGCAGCACGTCGGCATAGATACGGCCGGTGGTGAAGTTGTTGCGGCGGGTCATCTTGGTGCGGATGAAGCGCTCGTAGTGGCCCAGGTCCAGATCGGTCTCAGCCCCGTCCTCGGTGACGAACACTTCACCGTGCTGAGTCGGGCTCATGGTACCCGGGTCGACGTTGATGTACGGGTCCAGTTTCATGATGGTCACATCCAGACCACGGGCTTCCAGAATGGCTGCCAGGGAAGCTGCGGCAATGCCTTTGCCGAGGGATGAAACAACACCACCAGTAACAAAAATATATTTGGTCGTCATGCTGAACCTGAAAGAAAGTTTAGGGAATGTTTAAGGGTGCTTCGGGGAGATGAAGCAGGACGGGGACACAGTATACCAAACCCCCCACTCCCAAACAATGCGCAAAAATCTAACAGCCTGTGGAAGAGGCTGTCTTGCGCCAAATCAACTTTCGTAAGTTTCTTTCACTCGGTTCCAGGCGGCATCGAGTTTTTCCAGGGTGCAATCCTTCACCGCCAGCCCCTCTTGCTCGATCAGATCCTCGACTTTGCGAAAGCGTCGCTCGAACTTGGCATTGGCACCGCGCAGCACCTGCTCGGGATCGTGCCCCAGATGGCGCACCAGATTGACGGTGGCAAACAGCAGATCGCCGAGCTCGTCGGCCACCCGCTCCGGGTTCACGTCGGCCATCAGGGCCTCTTCCATCACCTCGTCGATCTCCTCGTGTACCTTGTCCACCACCGGGCCCAGGGTCTTCCAGTCGAAGCCGACGCTGGCGCAGCGCTTCTGGATCTTGGCGGCCCGGGTCAGGGCCGGCAGCGAGAGGGGAATGTCGTCGAGCACGCTCGGTTTGTCCTTCTGCGCCCGCTCTTTGGCCTTCTCGGCCTCCCAGTTGGCCTTGACCGCCTGCTCGTCACCGAGAGTGGCGTCGGAGAAGACGTGGGGGTGACGGCGAATCAGCTTCTCGCACACCGTATCGACGATGGCATCGAAGTCGAACAGCGCCTGCTCCTTGCCCATCTGGGCGTAGAAGATCACCTGGAACAGCAGATCCCCGAGCTCCCCTTGCAGCCCCTGCCAATCCCGGGTCTCGATGGCATCGGCCACCTCGTAGGCCTCCTCCAGGGTGTAGGGCACTATGGTGGCGAAGCTCTGCTGCCTGTCCCAGGGGCAACCCAGTTCCGGGTCGCGCAGGCGGGCCATGATGGCGAGCAGGTCGGCAAGTTGGTAAGGCGGTTTCATGGGATCCTCGACGGCTATCCGATAGAGAGTGACCGGCGCTTGGCCGGTCACTGGGGGTTACAGGCGCTTGACGCTGATCATGTCCGGTAGCTGGCTCAGCTTGGCCAGGGCCCGGTTGAAGGCGTCGATGTTGTAGATCTCCAGCTCCATGTCGATCTGGGCGGTCTGCAGCTTGACGTTGGAGCGCGAGCGCACCCCCATCACGTTGATCTTCTCGTTGGCCAGCACTGTGGTGATGTCGCGCAGCAGGCCGGAGCGATCGTTGGACTCGATGCGGATGGTGAGCCCGTAGCCGCCCGAGTAGTTCTCGCCCCAGATGGCGTCGATGATCCGCTCCGGGTTGCGCCGCGACAGCTCCTTGAGCTGCTCGCAATCCTCCCGGTGGATGGAGACGCCGCGCCCCTGGGTGATGAAGCCGACGATGCTGTCCCCCGGTATGGGCTGGCAGCAGCGGGCGATATGGGTCATCAGGTTGCCGACCCCTTCCACCACTATGTGGTCACGCGCCTTGGGCCGGAACGGGGTGTTGGCCTTCTGCTCGAGCTTCTCGAGCAGGCGCCGCTCCTCCTCCTCGACGCTGGGCTTGTTGTAGCGGGTATCGAGGTAGTTGAGCAGCTGGTTGATGCGCACGTCACCGCTGCCCACCCCCGCCAGCAGATCGTCGAGCTCTTCGGCATTGAAGCGCTCCAGGGTCACCTTGTCGATCTTGGAGAGGGTGAGGTTGTGGCGGTCGAGCTCCTTGTCGAGCAGCTCGCGGCCGGCGGCGATGTTCTTGTCGCGATCCAGCTTTCTAAACCAGGTGGCGACCTTGGCCCGGGCCCGGCTCGAGCGCAGGAAACCGGCGTTGGGGTTCATCCAGTCGCGGCTCGGGTTGGGCTCTTTTTGGGTGATCACCTCCACCTGATCCCCGGTCTGCAGGGCATAGGTGAAGGGGACGATACGCCCGTCGATCTTGGCCCCGATGCAGCGGTGGCCGATCATGCTGTGGACGTGATAGGCAAAGTCGAGCGGCGTGGCCCCGGCCGGCAGGTCGATGACATCCCCCTTGGGGGTGAAGACGTAGACCCTGTCCTCGAACACCTGGCTGCGCAGATCCTCGAGCAGGGAGCCGCTCTCGGACATGTCCTCCTGCCAGGCGAGCAGCTTGCGCAGCCACTCGATCTTGTCTTCGAAGTTGTTGGTCTTGCCCCCCGCCTGGGCCCCTTCCTTGTAGCGCCAGTGGGCGGCGACCCCGAGTTCGGCATCCTGGTGCATCTGATCGGTGCGGATCTGGATCTCCACCGTCTTGCCCTCTGGCCCCACCACCACGGTGTGGATGGATTGATAGCCGTTGGGCTTGGGATTGGCCACGTAGTCGTCGAACTCGCGGGGAATGTGGTGGAAGTGGGTATGCACTATGCCCAGCGCCGCATAGCAATCCTGCAGTCGCTTGGTCACCACCCGTACCGCACGCACGTCGAACAGCTCGGTGAAGTCCAGGTGTTTTTTTTGCATCTTGCGCCAGATGCTGTAGATGTGTTTCGGGCGACCGTACACCTCGGCATCGATCCCCGCCTCTTGCAGGGAGGTGCGCAGCCTGGTCACAAACTCGCGAATATAGCGCTCCCGATCGAGACGCTTCTCGTCGAGCTGCTTGGCAATCTGCTTGTAGGTCTCCGGATGGAGGTAGCGAAAGGCGAGATCCTCGAGCTCCCACTTGAGCTGGCCGATGCCGAGACGGTTGGCGAGCGGCGCATAAATGTTGGAGATCTCCTGGGCCATCAGCACCCGGGTCTCCTCGTCCGCCTTCTTCGCCTCGCGCAGGCAGGCGATGCGCTCGGCCAGCTTGATGACCACGGCGCGCACATCCTCGACCATGGCGAGCAGCATGCGACGCACGTTGTCCACCTGCTCCGGCGAGGTCTCGGTGCGTTGGGCAGTCTGCAGGGAGCGGATGGCCTCCATCTCCAGCACCCCTTCCACCAGGCGGGCTATCTTGGGGCCAAACTCCTCGTCGAGCTTGTTGCGCGCCAGCAGCCCGGCCTCGGCGAAGGGATAGAGGATGGCCGCCTTGAGGGTGGCGATGTCCATGCTGAGCATCATCAGGATGCCCACCATCTCGACCCCGCGCACCAGCAGGCGTTCGCTCACCGCCTCATCGCCCAGCCCCAGACAGTATTGGTAGAGGGTTCGCAACTGGTCACGCTCGGGCTCCTTCAGGGAGAGGGAGGAGAGCCACTCTTCCAGAGTGAAGTTCTCTTTGAGGTGTATATCGCGAACCGAAACCATCTTTTGCATCCTTCTTGAGGGGGCCTGAGCGACCCCTTTCTAACGACACTCCCCTCTCTGGGGACGAGGTGGCCCTGTTTCAAGGCTTGCCTTGCGGCATCAGGGCCGCCCCCGCTACTCCCTGACGAACAGGGCAATCGACTCCAGGTGGCCGGTATGGGGGAACATGTCCAGCATACCGAGCCGCTCCAGTCGATAGCCGGCCTGGGTCAACACCTTGCTGTCCCGGGCCAGGGAGACGGGGTTACAGGAGACATAGACAACGCGGCGGGGCGCAAGTTTCGCCACATGAGGCATCACCTCGAGGGCGCCCGGACGCGCCGGGTCGAGCAGCACCAGGTCGAAACCTTCGCGGGCCCAGGGGAGATCCGTGATATCCGCCGCCAGATCCGCCTTGAAGATTCGCACATTGTCGATGCCATTGCCCGTTGCATTGTGCTGGGCACGCTGCACCATGGCCATCTCCCCTTCCACCCCCACGACCTCGCGGGCCAGGGCAGCCAGTGGCAGGGTAAAGTTACCCACACCGCAGAAGAGATCCAGCACCTTCTCTGTGGGCCGCACATCGAGCCACTCCATGGCCCGCGCCACCATGGCGTCGTTGATGGTGCGGTTGACCTGGATGAAGTCCCCCGGAGCAAAGGTCAACGAGAGCTCACCCAGGCGGTAGCCCGGGGTCATGGTCTGACGCAGGGGCTCGCACCGGTCGCTACCGTCTTGCAAATAGAGATCCAGCTTGTGCTGCTCGGCAAATGCCATCAGCAGGGTGCGATCCTGCTCATTGGGCTTGCCGGTGTGGCGCAGCAGCATCAGCAGGCCATCGTCGGCCTGCAGCAGCTCCACGTGCCCCAGCTCCCTTTGGTTTTTGAGGCGACCAAACAGCTCGCGCAAGGGGGCGATAAGGGCCGAGAGCGGCGCCTCCAGCACGGGGCAAGCGCTGATCTCGACCAACTCACTGGACTGGCGACGACGAAAACCCAAGCGCAGGCGGCGGGCGTTCTTGTCAAACTTGATGGCCAGCCGGCAGACCCGGCGATAGGCGCGATCCGGCCCGGTCATCACGGGCTCGAGATCCGGGATGGCGATCCCGCCCAACCGGCTGAAGAGGGAGCGCAGCCCCTGCTGCTTGGTCTCGTGCTGCCGGGCCAGGCTCATGTGCTGGGTACTGCAGCCGCCACACTCCCGATAGTGGGGGCAGAAGGGCTCGATCCGCTCGGGGGCCGGGGTGATCAGCTTTTGCAACTGACCGTGGGCGTACTGCTTCTTCTGCTCGGTCAGCAGCACCTTGACCCGCTCACCGGGCAGGGTGCCCTCGACAAACACGGCCTTGCCCTCATGACGGCCCACCCCCACGCAGTGGTGGTCGAGCGTATCTATAGTGCATTCAATGTGTTGGGGTTGCTTGTGGGTCTTCTTGGGGGTGAAAAACTGGGCCATAAAACTTGGTGCCTATAGGTGGCTATGTCATCATGTGGGAACCTGCAGCCGGGCATTGTCCCACAAGTACCATTGTATGACCAAATACGGCCTGAGAGCGCGCGTTCTGGCATTCACCATCCTGCCTACCCTGCTGATCGGGGGCATGATGGCCGGTTATTTCTCCTTCCACCGCTACCAGCAGCTGGAGAACAACCTCATCAATCAGGGCATCAACATCATCGAGCCCCTGGCCATCGCCAGCGAATATGGCATGACCCAGCACAGCCGCGAATCCCTCAAGCGGCTGATCGGGCTGACCCATCGCAAGAACTCTCCCCTCATCAAGTCCATCGCCGTCTTCACCCAGGACAACCAGCTGTTCGTCACCTCCAATTACCACAGAGACTTCGCCCTGCTGCGCCTGCCCAAGGGAGAGGCGATTCCGTCACTGGCCAGCGTGGAGCGACAAGGGGATGACATCATATTGCGCGCCCCAATCCAGGCCGAAACCAGTCTCGATGGCTTCCCCCTGCCGAGCGAGAGCGATCCCCCGGTCATCGGCTATATCGCCATGCAGATCACCACCGACGGCGCCCTGGTGCTCCAGTATCGGGATACCTTCTTCGCCGTCATGATGCTGGTCTGCGGCCTAGCGGTGAGCGTGCTGTTTGGCTTTCGGCTGGTCAAGAGTGTGACCCAACCCATCACCGAGATGGTGCAGGCGGTGCACCGGATCCGGGAGGGACGCCTCGACACCCGGGTCAGTGGCCAGCTCACCGGCGAGCTGGAGATGCTGAAAAACGGCATCAACGCCATGGCCAAGGCGCTCTCCGAATACCATGAGGAGATGCAGCAGAACATCGATCAGGCCACCTCTGACCTGCGCGAAACCCTGGAGCAGATCGAGATCCAGAACGTCGAGCTCGACATGGCCAAGAAGCGGGCCCAGGAGGCGGCGCGGGTCAAGTCCGAGTTCCTCGCCAACATGTCCCACGAGCTGCGCACCCCCCTCAACGGTGTCATCGGCTTCACCCGCCAACTGCTCAAGACCAGCCTGACCCCGAACCAGACCGACTACATGCAGACCATCGAGAAGTCGGCCCGCAACCTGCTTGGTATCATCAACGACATCCTCGACTTCTCGAAGCTCGAGGCGGGCAAGCTGCAACTCGAGCACATACCCTTCAGCCTGCGCGACACCGTGGCCGAGGTGATGCACCTGCTCGGCCCCAGCGCCCACGACAAGGGGCTCGAGCTCTCCCTGCTGGTCGCCCCCGAGGTACCGGACCATCTCACCGGCGACCCATTGCGCCTGCAGCAGGTGATCACCAACCTGACCGGCAACGCCATCAAGTTCACCGAGCGGGGCAACGTGGACGTGCGCATCGAGCCCCAGCCCCACCACCGCAGCGGTGTGGTGCGCCTGCAGGTGCGTATCCGCGACACCGGCATCGGCATCTCCCCCGAACAGCAGCGCCAGCTGTTCCAGGCCTTCAATCAGGCCGACTCCTCCATCTCTCGCCGCTACGGCGGCACCGGATTGGGTCTGGTCATCACCCAGAAGCTGGTGCAGCAGATGGGGGGGCAGATCCAGATCGAGTCGCGCCAGGGCGAGGGCTCCACCTTCTCCTTCAGCATGGAGCTTGAGGTGTCGCCGCTCCCGTTCGACGACAGCCTGCCCCTGGAGAGCCTGCGCCAGCAGCGCATCTGGCTGCTCGAGCCAGACCCCTGTGCCCTGGCCGCCCTCAGCGCCCAGCTCACCACCTGGGGCATAACGAGCCAGCCCCTGCAGGAGGACGAGACGGTCCCGCCCCAGGAGCTGGTCATCATCGGCAGCGGCAGTCAGCTCCCCCCCGAGCAGGTGTTGCTGCGCCTCGACCAGTTGGCGGCCACTCACCCCGTGATCGTGCTGCTGGGGAGCCACGACCCCGCCCTCTACGAGCTGATGCAGGAGCACGGCGCCCTGCACTGCCTCTCCAAGCCGGTGCACCACCGCAAGCTGCTGCACGCCCTGCTCAGCGGCGATGCCACCGAGGCCGGAGCCCCCCTGCTGCTGCAACCGCCGCGCCGGCGCCACGAGATCAGGGTGCTGGCGGTGGACGACAACCCGGCCAACCTCAAGCTCATCGCCGCCATGCTCGAGGAGATGGTGCAGGAGGTGGTGGTGTGCCACAACGGCAAGGAGGCGGTGAAGCTGGCCCAGGAGCACCCCTTCGACATCATCTTCATGGATATCCAGATGCCGATCATGGACGGGATCAGCGCCACCCAGGAGATCCGTCGCCAGTCACGCAACCTCGACACCCCCATAGTGGCGGTCACGGCCCATGCCATCGCCGGGGAGCGCGAACGCCTGATCCGTCAGGGGATGGACGACTACCTGGCCAAACCCATCGACGAGGAGGTGCTCGAGCAGCTCATCACCACTTTCTCGAGCCAGCGACATCAACGCACCCAGAGCCATCTCATCGACTGGCCCCTGGCCCTGCGCCAGGCCGCCAACCGGCCCGATCTGGCCCGGGAGATGCTCGGCATGCTGCTCACCAGCTTCGACGAGACGGCCCCGGTGCTCGATCAGGCCCTGGAGGGGGAGAGTGATCCACAGGAGCTGATGGGTCGGCTGCACAAGCTGCACGGGGGGAGCGCCTACTGCGGCGTGCCGGCCCTGCAGCGGCTGCTGGCCCAGCTTGAGCAGCAACTGCGCGACGGCGTCGGGGTCGACGAGCTGGAACCCGAACTGCTGGAGCTGCAGGATGCGATGGATCAGGTTCGCCAGGAGGCCCCCCGCTACCTGGCCTGATCCCGCTTTTTCTGACGCGAGCCCCGGCAGATGGTAGAGTTGCGCCCTATTCACAGGAGTCGACCTTGACCAACAACGATATTTTGCGCCGCCTGCGCTACGCCCTCAGCCTTGGCAACGACCAGATGGTCGAGATGTTTGCCAAGGGTAATCTGGCCATCGACCATGCCCAACTGCACGGCTGGCTGATGAAAGAGGCCGAAGAGGGAGCCGCGCAGGAGGCCGGCTATGCCCCCTGCCCCGACTCGGCACTGAGCCAGTTCCTCGACGGCTTCATCGCCGTGCGCCGCGGGATGCGTGAAGATGCACCGCCCCAGGAGATCCCCAACCGGATCAACAACAACCTGATCCTGCGCAAGCTGCGCATCGGCCTCAACTTCAAGGAAGAAGAGATGCTCGCCACCCTCAAGCTGGCCGACTTCAACCTCTCCAAGTCGGAGCTGAGCGCCCTGTTCCGCGCCCGTCACCACAAGCACTACCAGGATTGCGGGGATCAGATCCTGCGCAACTTCCTCATCGGTCTCACCGCCAAGTATCGCGGCTGAACCATGGTGCGGCCCCCTCCTGCCCCCTTGTCCCGCCTGCCGGAGGGCTTCGGGTGGTGCCGTAAAATGGTCGCCGGTCTCATTCTGCTGCTGGGCGGCTGCGACGAGGGGAGTTACCGCCTCGAGCAACACCCCAGTGCCAGCCAGGACGAGCGCATCCAGTTTATCGTCCTCCACTACACGGACGAGGACGACGATGCCTCGCTTCGCCTGCTCACCGAACCTGGCCATCAGGTGAGCGCTCACTACCTGCTCCCCTCTTCGAAGCCGGGTGTTCCCTATCGCATCTTGCAGCTGGTGGCCGATGAAAGGCGCGCCTGGCATGCGGGCAAGAGCCGTTGGCAAACCCAGGCCGGCCTCAACGCCAGCTCCCTCGGCATCGAGATAGTCAACCTCGGCTACCCGCCCGAGCAGGCCAGCCTCCCCCTCGACCAGCGCGACTGGCCTCCCTTCGAGGAGGCACAGATCCAGGCCCTGGCGGCCCTGCTGGCGGAGAAGGTGAAACGCTATGGCATAGCCCCGACCCGACTGCTGGGCCACAGCGACGTGGCGCCGGAGCGCAAGGTCGACCCCGGTCCCCGCTTCCCCTGGCAGCGGCTGCACGAGGAGTTCGGGCTCGGCGCCTGGCCCGACGAGCGGCGAGTCGCCGAGCGACTCAAGGAGCCCTTCCCGAGCGACGCCCTCCCCTGGCAGCAGGCCCTGGCGCGCTACGGTTACGGGGTACCCCGGAGCGGCGAGTGGGACGAGATGACCCATCTGGTGCTGCGCGCCTTCCAGCTCCACTTCCGCCCGGCCCGCCCCGACGGGCTGCCCGATGCGCAGAGTTGGGCCCGCCTGACGGTGCTGCTGGAGCAGTACGCCCTGTAAGCACAAAAAAAGAGAGAGGCCCATGGCCTCTCTCAATCGGATATCAATTCTGTCGCCGGCTCTGCACCAACCGGTGCACACCTTCCGCCAGCCAGCCCAGCAACTGCACCAGGCCGAGGGGAATGGTCAGCAGCACCAGCCAGCGCTGCGGCTCATGCAGCTGGGTCAGCCCCACCGACTGATAGAGCAGCGGGGTCAGCAGGGCCGCCAGCAGGATCACCCCGAGACGCCACTTCGATTCCATGACTCGCATCTTGAACCTCAAAAGAAACTCATACGAGGCTCATGGTGTCAGGGCGTCACAGGGTAAACCCTGTGCAGACTCACAGACCGGCGCGCGCCTCTTGCATCAGGGCTCGCATGTCGCTGACCGCCTTGGCCAGGCCGTCGAAGGCGGCGCGGCCGATGATGGCGTGACCGATGTTGAGCTCGATCATCTCGGGGATGGCGGCGATCGGCTTGACGTTGTGGTAGTGCAGGCCGTGGCCGGCGTTGACCTTGAGCCCCTTGCCCGCCGCATAGGAGGCCCCCGCCTTGATGCGCTTGAGTTCGGCGTTCTGCTCGGCCTCACTCAGCGCATCGGCATAGCGGCCGGTGTGGATCTCGATGAAAGGGGCACCGCTCTCGGCGGCGGCATCGATCTGCACCGGGTCGGCGTCGATAAACAGCGACACCTGGCTGCCGACGGCGGCCAGACGCGCCACGGCGTCCTTGATCTTGTCGAGCTGGCCGGCCACATCCAGCCCCCCCTCGGTGGTCACCTCGGTGCGCTTCTCCGGCACCAGGCAGACAAAGTGGGGCTTCAGGCGGCAGGCGATGCCGAGCATCTCCTCGGTGACCGCCATCTCCAGGTTCATCCTGGTCTGGATGGTCTGGCGCAGGATCTCTACGTCACGGTCGGTGATGTGGCGGCGATCCTCGCGCAGGTGCACGGTGATCCCGTCGGCACCGGCCTGCTCGGCCACGAAGGCGGCCTGTACCGGATCCGGATACTGGGTACCGCGGGCGTTGCGCAGGGTGGCGATGTGGTCGATGTTGACCCCCAGATAGATCTCGCTCATTGACTACTCCTTGGATGAAACCTTGCGTTTGAGAAACAACTCCCGGCTCCTGAGGCGGCGATGCCCCAGATAGGGTTGCAGGGCCAACCGGCTGAAACGCTTGGCGGCCTGCAAGATGGCCGGAGTATCGAAACGGTGCTCGGCAAAGGCGTGCAGATGAGCACCGAGAAAGAGGTTGGCGGGATCGGGTGTGCGCTCGCGGGCGACAAAGCCCAGCTCGCGCTCGAACCCGTAGAGGCAATCCGGCAGGATCGGTGACTCCTCGTCGGCGGTGATCTCGAAGTCCACCGCGTAGCCGAGCGCCTCCAGCAGCAGGAACTCGAAGCGGCGCAGAGGCAGCTCGGGGACCGGGGTATCGGCCAGCAGGGTGAGGGCCTCGGCGTAGGCCTCGAACACCTCGGGAAAGGGGGTGCCCGATTCCAGCAGGTAGTAGACCAGCTCGTTGAGATAGAGGCCGTAGAAGAGTCGATCCCCGCTCAGGCGGGTCGGCAAGAGCAGCAGCTCGGCACGGGTGAGGGTCTTGAGATCGCCACGTCCACGCCAGCTCAATGCGAGGCGGGCGAAGGGCTGCAACACCCCCTTGAGGGGGGAGCGCTGGGTGCGGGAGCCCTTGGCCACCAGGGTGAGTCGCCCCAGCTCGGCACTGAACACCTCGACCAGCTGGCTGGTCTCCCGATAGGGACGGGTGTGGATGACGAAGGCGGCGACCTGGTCGCCGCCATCACGGCTGCGGGGCTGCATGGGCGTCCCGCCGCGGATCAGTCGTCACCGTAGCCGAGACTGCGCAGGGCGCGCTCGTCGTCGGCCCAGCCGGCCTTCACCTTGACCCACAGCTCCAGGTGCACCTGGTTTTGGAACAGCCGCTCCATGTCCATGCGCGCCTCGATGCCGATGGTCTTGATCTTCTCACCCTTGTTACCGATCACCATCTTCTTCTGCCCTTCCCGCTCGACCAGGATCAGGCCGTTGATGTGGAAGATGCCGTTCTCTTCGACCTTGAAGCGTTCGATCTCCACGGTCACGGAGTAGGGCAACTCCTCACCGGTGAAGCGCATCAGCTTCTCGCGGATGATCTCGGCGGCCATGAAGCGCGACGAGCGATCCGTGATGTAGTCTTCCGGGAAGAAGTGATCGTTCTCGGGCAACCACTCCTTGGCCCACTCGCGGATCTTCTCCACGTTGTCACCCTTGCGGGCGGAGATGGGCAGGACGTGGGTGAACTTCATCTGGCTGCCGAGGAACTCCAGGTGCGGCAGCAGCGCCTCCTTGTCCTTGATCTGGTCCACCTTGTTGATGGCCAGCACGATGGGGCACTTGAGGCCGCGCAGCTTGCCCAGCACCATCTCGTCATCCTTGGTCCAGTGGGTGCCGTCCACCACGAACACCACCATGGCCACGTCGCCCAGGGAGCTGGTGGCGGCGCGGTTCATCAGGCGGTTGATGGCCCGCTTCTCCTCGATGTGCAGACCCGGGGTATCCACGTAGACGGTCTGATAGGCCCCCTCGGTGTCGATACCCAGGATGCGGTGCCGGGTGGTCTGGGGTTTCTTCGAGGTGATGCTCACCTTCTGCCCGAGCAGCTGGTTGAGCAGGGTCGACTTGCCCACGTTGGGGCGACCGACGATAGCGACGAAGCCGCAGTAGGTCATCTCGTGTTCGCTCATAGCAACTGCTCCAGGGCTTGTTGGGCGGCGGCCTGCTCCGCCTTGCGGCGGCTCGAGCCGATACCGACCAGGGGGGTGCCCAGGCCGTCTACGTCACACTGGACGGTAAACTCCTGGTTGTGGGCCTCACCCTTGACGTTGATGACGGTGTAGGTGGGCAGCGGCTTGCGGTTGCCCTGCAGGATCTCCTGCAGACGGGTCTTGGGATCCTTTTGCTCGACGCCGGGCTTGATCTCCTCCAGACGGCTGGCGTACCAGCCCAGCAGCAGGGTACGGGTGGTATCCATGCCGCTGTCCAGATAGATGGCACCGATGAGCGCCTCGACCGTGTCGGCCAGGATCGACTCACGACGGAAGCCGCCGCTCTTGAGCTCGCCCGGCCCCAGGATCAGGTGATCGCCGAGTTCGAACTCACGGGCCAGCTCGGCCAGGGTCTTCTCGCGCACCAGGGTGGCCCGCATGCGGCTCATGTCCCCTTCCGCCACCTGGGGGAAGCGGTGGAACAGCTCCTCCGCGATCACCAGGCTGAGGATAGAGTCGCCCAGAAATTCCAGGCGCTCGTTATGACGGGAGCCGGCGCTGCGGTGGGTCAGGGCCCGGGTCAGCAGCTCGCCGTCGTTGAAGCTGTAGCCCAGTCGGGACTGCAGCCGGTTACGCTTGATGGTCATCACTTGATTGCGCCAATACGGTTGAAGCGGACGCCGGTCGGGATCCAACCCGGCAGCAGTGACCCTTCTTCCCGTTCAAATTCAAAACTGATCCAGATGGCGACCGCCTTGCCGACCAGGTTCTGCTCGGGCACGAAGCCCCAGAAACGGCTGTCGGTACTGTTGTCACGGTTGTCACCCATCACGAAGTAGTGCCCCTCCGGCACTACCCACTCGTCCGGATAGGTCCCGCTCTGGCGGTAATAACGGTCCACCAGATCGGGCATCACGGGGTTACGCAGGGTCTCATGGCTCACCGCTCCCAGCTGCTCGGTGTAGCGATCGAGCGGGATCCCCATCTGGGTAAACTCGCCGCGCTGCTCGAACTTCACATCCAGCTTCTTGAAGCCGCCGCAGCTCTGCCCCTCGTCGCAACGGGGGCGGATCATCAGCTCCTTGTTGCGATAGAGGATGCGATCCCCGGGCAGCCCCACCACCCGCTTGATGTAGTCGACACGGGTATCCAGCGGATACTTGAAGACCACCACATCACCGCGCTTGGGCTCCCCGGTCTCGAGGAACTTGGTGTTGGTCACCGGATCGCGCAGACCATAGGCGAACTTCTCCACCAGGATGAAGTCGCCCACCAGCAGGGTCGGCATCATGGAGCCGGACGGGATCTGAAACGGCTCATAGACGAAGGAGCGCAGGATCAGCACCAGGGCGATCACCGGGAAGACGCCACCGGTCTGCTCGACCCAGACCGGCCGCTCGGCCAGCTTGGCCAAGCTCTTGGCATCCTCGGCGCCGTTGGCGCGGGCCACGGCCACCTTGGCGGCGCGCTGCTTGGCCCAGACCAGCTTGTCAACGGTCCAGATGATGCCCGTCAGTATGGTGACGACGACCAGGATCAGGGAAAAGGTGCTCGCCATGGGAGATTAGTCCTTACCTACGTGGAGAATGGCCAGGAAAGCCTCCTGGGGCACGTCGACGCGACCCAGGGACTTCATCCGTTTCTTACCCTCTTTCTGCTTCTGCAGCAGCTTTTTCTTACGGCTCACGTCACCGCCGTAGCACTTGGCCGTCACGTCCTTACGCAGGGCCTTGACGGTGCTGCGGGCGATGACGTGGTTGCCGATGGCGGCCTGGATGGCGATGTCGAACATCTGGCGCGGGATCAGCTCGCGCATCTTCTCCACCACCTGGCGACCCCGGTACTGGGAGTTCTCCTTGTGGGTGATGATGGCCAGGGCGTCGACCCGCTCACCATTGATGAGGATGTCCAGACGCACCATGTCGGAGGTCTCGAAGCGCTTGAAGCCGTAGTCCAGGGAGGCGTAGCCGCGGCTGGTGGACTTGAGGCGGTCGAAGAAGTCGAGCACCACCTCCGCCATGGGGATCTCATAGGTCAGCGCCACCTGCTTGCCGTGGTAGACCATGTTGGTCTGCACGCCGCGCTTCTCGATACAGAGGGTGATGACGTTGCCCATGTACTCCTGGGGCAGCAGGATGTTGCACTCGGCGATGGGCTCGCGCACCTCTTGAATGCTGGTCACCGCCGGCAGTTGGGCCGGGCTGTCGATGTAGACGGTCTCGCCATCGGTGGTGAGCACCTCATAGACTACGGTCGGCGCCGTGGTGATGAGATCCAGATCGTATTCACGCTCCAGACGCTCCTGGATGATCTCCATGTGCAGCATGCCGAGGAAGCCACAGCGGAAGCCAAAGCCCAGGGCGGTGGAGTTCTCCGGCTCATAGAAGAGGGAGGCGTCGTTGAGAGAGAGCTTCTCGAGGGCATCGCGGAACGCCTCGTAGTCATCGCTGGAGATGGGGAACAGGCCCGCATAGACCTGGGGCTTGACCTTCTTGAAGCCCGCCAGCGGCTTGTCGGCGCCGTGCTTGGCCAGGGTCAGGGTATCGCCCACCGGCGCACCGTGGATGTCCTTGATGCCGCAGACAACCCAACCTACCTCGCCACAGCCCAGGCCGTCGGTGTCCACCTGCTTCGGCGTGAAGATACCGATGCGATCGACGCCCCAGGTCTGGCCGGTGCTCATCACTTTGATCTTCTCGCCCTTCTTGAGGGAGCCGTTCTTGATGCGCACCAGGGAGACGACGCCCAGATAGGAGTCGAACCAGGAGTCGATGATCAGCGCCTGCAGCGGTGCATCGGGATCCCCTTCCGGTGAGGGGATCTTGGCCACTATCTCTTCCAGCACCAGATCGACGCCGAGGCCGGTCTTGGCGGAACAGCGCACCGCGTCGATCGCATCGATGCCGACGATGTCCTCAATCTCCTCGGCCACACGCTCGGGCTCTGCCGCCGGCAGGTCGATCTTGTTGAGCACCGGCACCACTTCCAGGTCCATTTCCATGGCGGTATAGCAGTTAGCCAGAGTCTGTGCCTCAACCCCCTGACCGGCATCCACCACCAGCAGCGCCCCTTCACAGGCAGCCAGGGAACGGGATACCTCGTAGGAGAAGTCCACGTGGCCCGGGGTGTCGATAAAGTTCAGCTGATAGGTGTTACCGTCTTTGGCCTGGTAGTTCAGGGTCACACTCTGTGCCTTGATGGTAATGCCGCGCTCACGCTCCAGTTCCATGGAGTCGAGAACCTGGGCCTGCATCTCGCGGTCGGAGAGGCCGCCGCAGGTCTGGATCAGGCGGTCGGACAGCGTCGACTTACCGTGGTCAATGTGGGCGATAATGGAAAAGTTACGAATGTGTTTCATCGAGCAATAATCACTCAAAAAGTTGTGGTATCCGGATATGGAGGCAGGATTTTACTGGATAAGCGCACGCTCGGCCATTCTTTAGTCGGCCACCCCAGTAAAATCGCCTTCTGCGGGGGTTAAGGATGGAAACGGGTCGGGATCACGCGCCCCAGCATACGGGGGGCATACTCCCCCTCACCGAGGCGGTGGGAAAGGTAACGAACCAGTAAAAAACCGAGTCCGCCCCCCAGCGCCGTGGCGAGGATACTGACCCCCTCTCCTCCCTGCAGCAGGGGGCGCAGCCAGAGCTGGCCAACCAGACCGCCCCCCACCAGACAGAGCAGGGGCAGCAGATAGACCAGCAAAGCCCCCTGGATCAGGCTGCGCTGGGGAATGCCGATGCGGATCTGCTGACCCACCCGCACCTCCTCGCACAGGCGCACCCGCACCCGCTGGGCACGGTTGGCCAGGGCCTTGGCGACGGTACCAGTGCCACAGTCGCTCTGCTGCTGGCAGCCGCTGCAGGCACTGCGCCGCTCGCAGCTGACCCAGGCGTGATCGCCGTCGAGCTCGACCACGGTGGCCAGCTCCTCACTCATGGGGCTCATTGCACCGCCTCGTTGCGAGAGAGGGGCTTGATCGACTCGGCAATGCGCTTGGCGGTCTCGGCAGGCACCTCGCCCACCACGGTGATCTCCACCCCGACGTCATTGACGAAGCTCACCAACGTGGTCGCCCCCTGACGGATCAGCTGCTGGCGCACGCTCTGCTGGGGATCGGCCCGGGAGACATAGACCGAGAGATCCACCAGACCGTCCGAAGCCATCATGTAATCGACCGGCTGATTGGTGGCCACCAGACGGTGGCGATCCCGCGACTTGAGGATAAAGCCATCCGGCAGCCAGGTGATGCGCCATGCCAGCTCCTGCTGGGGCGCCTGATAGGCCTCTTCCAGCGCCAGGGCCGGCGGCTGGGATTCCGCAGCCAGCTTGGCGAGCCAGGCCGGCGCCGCCGTCAGCAGATCGAGATCGACCCCCAGCACCTGCTCCACCAGGTTACCTTCCCGATCGATCATGTCGACCCGCAGCAAGAGGTGGCTCTCCTCATCGAGCCAGAGCACGAAGCCGTACTTCTCTCCGTCCCGGGGCACCAGACGCACCACCTGGGAGACCTGACCGGCCACCCGGCTGCGGCCGGCCATCACCACGTCATAAGAGCGGGTCAACTGGTCGAGGGGCACCCGTTGCAAAGCGCTCCAGATGCCGGGGAAGCGGGCCCCCTTGAGGGTATAGGGAGAGTGGCCTGCTTCGAAGAAGGTGTAATCGTCGGCCCGTTGCAGAAACTCGATATTCTGACCATCCAGATGGGTCAGGTGGGCCACCTGCTGCCCCTTGATGATCGTATGGCTGTAACGAAGTGATTCGATGCGTCCCTGACGAACCTTGACCATGGAGAGTTCGAAGTGACGATGGTGAGAGGCACTCTGCATCTGTTGCAGCAAGGCCTCGGCCGACGCAGGGTCGGCCGAGGCCTGGGAGCAAATCAGGAGCAGAGCGGCCGATACTGCGAGGCGACTCTTGCGCACGAAGACTATTCCTGAACCTGTTGTGCCTGATGGAGACGTTGCTGCAGCTGGTGATCGCGCAAGAAGGCGTTGATGCGATCCCGCTGCTCATTCATCTGCTGCTCGGTCAGTGCCTGCTGGCGGGCCCGGCTGTCGTCCTTGGGATAGTGAACGCTCACCGGCGCCGCATTGCCGCCGATCGGGATGGTGTTGAGCACAGGATTGACCGGAGTCACCGAATCCTGACCCTGGTAATGCTGCACCCCGAAGATGACGGCGGCGGCCACGGAGGCGGCGATGGCATATTGACCCATTTGCTGGCCGAAGCGGCGCACCAGCGGGATCACCTTGCCACCATGAAGCGGCGCGGTCGGTGCCGGCTGGGGAGCCAGCACGGTGGGCTCCTCATCCAGCGCCATGGCAATCTTGTCACACAGATCGAACTGCATGGTGTCAGGCAGCTCGCCCCGCATGGCATCACCGATGAGGTGATAGCGTGACCAGCTGGCTTGCAGCTCGGCATCGCTCATGACCTCATCAATCGCCTGCCGACCCTGCTCACCGTCCAGCACCCCATCCATCAGGGCGGAAAGTTGCTCTTTGTTCGCCATAAGAAAACCTGTATCCCCAAGTTAATGTGCAATCAGAGGCTGCAGCTTCTTGTCGATCGCTTCCCGCGCTCGAAAGATTCTGGAACGCACGGTACCCACCGGACACTCCATAATCTCTGCAATCTCCTCATAACTCAGCCCTTCCAGTTCTCGAAGGGTGATTGCCGTCCGTAAATCTTCGGGCAGAGCCTCTATGGTGGCGAAGACGGTACGCTTGATCTCGTCGGTCAGCGCCAGATTTTCCGGAGTCGAGGTCTCGGTCAAGGCCTCGCCGCCGTCGTAGTACTCTGCCTCGTCTGCCTCCACATCACTGCTGGGGGGACGGCGCCCCTGGGAGGTCAGGTAGTTCTTGGCCGTGTTCACGGCAATACGATACAACCAGGTATAAAAGGCACTCTCGCCGCGAAACGTTCCGATGGAGCGGTAGGCCTTGATGAAGGCCTCCTGTGCCACATCGGGCACGTCACCGGGGTTGCTGACATAGCGTGATACCAGGTTGACCACCTTGTGCTGATACTTGCGTACCAGCAGGTTGAACGCGTTCTTGTCACCGCGTTGAACTCGCTCAACCAATTGTTCGTCCAGTAGATTCTGGTCGCTCATTGGAGCCGTAAAACCCCCATCAGGTTATCGTTCTTCTCATCCGGCCCTTCCTAAGCGCACTAGTTCAGACAGGGTTCAGCAAGGAAAGTTCGCTCGGGCGCAAAAAAATGTGATGCAGGCTGCATCCTCGCGGCCCCTTGGGCTACCATAGGGCCAGTTTTAACTCAGGCCAATGATACTTATGAAAGCAAGCGTTGAATACCTTTGCGACGTGCTCATCATTGGTAGCGGTGCCGCCGGTCTCTCCCTCGCCCTGCGCCTGGCAGACTCGGCAAAAGTCCTCGTACTGAGCAAGGGGCCCATCAGTGAAGGGGCCACTTTCTATGCGCAAGGAGGCATCGCTGCCGTGTTCGACGAGACCGACAGCATCGAATCCCATGTCAGCGACACCCTCAATGCCGGCGCCGGATTGTGCGACGCGCGAGCGGTCGAGTTTACCGCTCGCCACGCCCGCGACTCGATCCAGTGGCTGATCGGCCAAGGGGTACCGTTTGACAAGGAAGAGGGAGAGGAGGGAGAGGAGCACTATCACCTCACCCGCGAGGGGGGGCACAGCCACCGCCGCATCTTCCATGCCGCCGACGCCACCGGCAAGGCGGTCCAGACCACCCTGGTCGATCAGGTGCGCCAGCACCCCAATATTCAGTTGATGGAGCGATTCAACGCGGTCGATCTCATCACCACCCGCAAACTCGGCCTGCCCGGCAATCGGGTGCTTGGCGCCTATGTCTGGAACCGGGACAGCGAAGAGGTAGAGATGGTGCGCGCCCGCTTCGTGGCCCTGGCCACCGGCGGCGCCTCCAAGGTCTATCAGTACACCTCCAACCCGGACGTGAGCTCGGGCGATGGCATCGCCATGGCGTGGCGCGCCGGCTGCCGGGTGGCGAATCTGGAGTTCAACCAGTTCCACCCCACCAGCCTGTTCCACCCGGACGATCGCAACTTCCTGCTGACCGAGGCCCTGCGCGGTGAGGGGGCCTACCTGCGCCGCCCCGATGGCAGCCGCTTCATGCCCGATTTTGACGAGCGCGCCGAGCTGGCACCGCGGGACATCGTCGCCCGCGCCATCGACCACGAGATGAAGCGCCTCGGGGTGGACTGCATGTATCTGGACATCAGCCACAAGCCGTCGGATTTCATCATCAAGCACTTCCCGACCATCTATGAGCGCTGCATGGCGGTGGGCATCGACATCACCAAGGAGCCCATGCCCGTGGTGCCGGCCGCCCACTACACCTGTGGCGGCGTCATGGTCGACAAGCACGGCCAGACCGATGTGCCGGGTCTCTACGCCATCGGTGAGGTGACCTACACCGGGCTGCACGGCGCCAACCGCATGGCCTCCAACTCCCTGCTCGAGTGCGTGGTCTACGCCCGCTTCGCCGCCGAGGATATTCTGGCCAAGCTGCCGGCGAGCGAAGAGCCCCCCTCCCTGCCCGCCTGGGACGAGAGCCAGGTGGACGACTCGGACGAGCGGGTGGTGATCCAGCACAACTGGCACGAGCTGCGCCTGATGATGTGGGACTATGTGGGGATCGTTCGCACCAACAAGCGCCTCGAGCGGGCCAAGCGCCGCATCGAGCTGCTCAAGCAGGAGGTGCAGGAGTATTACGCCAACTTCCGTGTCTCCAACAACCTGCTGGAGCTGCGCAACCTGTTGCAGGTGGCCGAGCTTATCGTCGAGTGCGCCATCCGCCGCAAGGAGTCCCGTGGCCTGCACTATAACCTCGACTACCCGGATCAACTGCCCAATCCCAAGCCAACCATACTCACTCCCAAGCCGGAGTAACCAGGGGGCCCATCATGGGCCCTTTTCGTTTTACTCTTTTGGTTGTGAATGGCCTCACACTTCCCCCATTCCACCCCGTTCGAAGCCGAACAACTCTCTATAATGCCAGCGCTCCACCGGAGCATCATCTGTCTACGCTACGGAACACAACAATGAAAACAATGATGAAACATGCACTGGCGGCCTCAGTGTCGCTGGCCCTGCTCGCCGGTTGCGAATTTTCCTTTAATAGCGACGATAACGACGCTGCGGCCAGCACGGTTCGCTTTGCCACCTTCAACCTCTCCTTCGATCGCACCGCCGCAGGCATGCTCTCCGGCGAGCTGGCCCTGACCCGTGCCGAGCAGGATGCCCTGCTGGCTCAACTGGCCGAAGGGAGCCTCTCCGGCGCCACTGAAACCAAGGCCAAAAATGTCCAGCAGATCCGCAACGTGGCCGAGATCATCCAGCGCACCCGCCCGGATGTCTTCGTGCTCGACGAGTTCGACAACGACGGCAAAGGTGGAGACACCCGGGATCTGAAGGCCTTCAACGACAACTATCTGGCCCATGCCCAGCACGCCGAGGTCAAGGCCATCACCTATCCGGTCATGGAGAGCTTCGCCACCAACACCGGCCTGATGAGCGGCTTCGATCTCAACAACGATGGCAAGGTGAACTCGGGCCCGGACGATGCCTGGGGCTTTGGCAACTACCACGGCCAGTACGCCTTCGCCCTGCTCTCCAAGTATCCGGTGGATAGCAAGCAGATCCGCACCTTCCAGAAGTTCAAGTGGAAGGATATGCCGGGTGAGCAGAACCCCGTCATCGATGACTGCAATAACGCCAAGGCCCCGATCCCGGCCAATCGCCAGTGCGGCGATCGCTGGTACAGCGACGCGGCCTGGAATGACTTCCCCCTCTCCTCCAAGAACCATGTGGATGTGCCGGTACGGGTGAAGACGGGTAACGGCGAGACGGTGATCCACTTCCTGCTCTCCCACCCGACGCCCCCCATCTTCGGCAACGCGGCGCGCCACAACCTCAAACACAACCGCGCCGAGGTGGATTTCTGGAACGACTATGTGGCCGGCGAGAGCTACATGATCGATGACCAGGGCAAGGCGGGCGGGCTCGCCAGCGGGGCGCGCTTCGTCATCGCCGGGGATCTCAACGCCGACCCCCAGATCGGCGACGGGGATCTCACCGCCATCCAGGATCTGCACAACAACGCCCTGGTCAATCAGGCGGTGAGCAACGGCCATCTCATCCCCACCAGCGAGGGGGGCCCCGAGTGCCTGGCAAGCAAGGTGTGCCAACGCAACAACAACCGCCCCACCCCGGAGCGCATCACCAGCAGCAGCGGTCTGCAGCTGGATCATGTACTCCCCTCGGCCAATCTGGAGGCAAGCGCCGCCGGCGTGTTCTGGCCCTCGAGCAGCCAGAGTGGCTACCACCTGGTCTACGGGGTGTTCGACGGCAAACCGGACATCGCCAAGAAGGTCTCCTCGGATCACCGCCTGGTGTGGGTCGACCTCAAGGTGAAATGACCAGAATCAGGCTCGATTGGCGAGCTCGATAAGGTTGCCGTCCGGATCGCGGACATAGAGTGACAGCAGGGGGCCGGTGGCACCGGTACGGTGCACCGGCCCCGCTTCGACGGGGATCCCCGCCGCCTCCAGCTCGGCGGCAACCCGCTCGAGTGCTGTGGTCACGATAAAACAGAGATCCCCGCTCCCCACCATGACACGGGCCGCCTTGGGCTCGAACTCCTGTCCACTCCGGTGCAGGTTGATCTTCTGGCTACCGAAGGCGAGGGCCACCCTCCCCTCCCCAAAGCGCACCTCCTCCATCCCCAGCACATCCCGATAAAACTCAAGGGTGCGATCGAGGTCGGTCACGGTGAGCACCAGATGATCGAGCGACGCTATCTTCATATGATTTCCCTCAGTGCGTCGCCCTATGACCCCTCGATCACAGTTTTTGTACGCCGCACGCGCTATGGTCTGCACTCCCTTTTCGCCCCAGGGGGCGCGTCTTCTATCGAGGAGTCCATCATGGATCTGCTACTGCTTAGCAACGGAAAAACCGACGAACAACCCGGCCTGCTCGGCTGGGCCCGGGAGCGGGTAAGAGCCCTGCTGGCTCGCCACAATGTACAACGCATCCTGCTGATCCCCTATGCCGTCATTCGGGGAGACTGGGATCAGAGGGCGGCGGAGCTGGCCGAGAGCCTGGGCGTCGAGGTGCAGAGCATCCACCACGCCGCCGATCCGGTGGCCGCGGTGCAGCAGGCCCAGGCCATCTTCGTCAGCGGAGGCAATAGCTGGCGCCTCAATCAGCAACTCCACGAGCGGGGACTGGTGGTCCCCATCCAGCGGGCCGTGCGCGAGCGGGGCGTCCCCTATGTAGGCTGGAGCGCAGGCACAAATGTAGCCACGCCCTCCATTCGCACCACCAACGACATGCCGGTCTGCAGCGCCGCCGTGCTGCCGGCCCTGGGCCTGTTCCCCCTGCAGATCAATCCTCACTATCTGGATACGGTCATCAACGGCCACAAGGGGGAGACCCGGGACGAGCGTCTGGCCGAGTTCTGCGCCATCAACCCGAGCGAGTACGTAGTGGCACTGCGTGAGGCGAGCCTGCTGCAGGTGAGCGGGAATACCATCGAGTACTGGAGTGCGCGGGGAGAAGACTTCAAGATCTTTAAACAGGATCAGGCGCCGCAGGCTTTTATGGAGGCGGCCCCGCTGGCCGGGCTGACCCCCTTCGCAGCGCGCTAGCGCGCCTTCGGGGAAAAACCAAAACGAAGAGGGATGGCGCAATGCCATCCCTCTTTGTTCGTGACGGTCCCGGCTTACTCGCCCTGCAGGGTCACCACTATCTTGCGGGCCCCGCCGTCCAGGCGGTGCTCGCCGAGCCAGATCCCCTGCCAGGTGCCGAGGGCCAGGCGTCCCTCCCGAATGGGCAATTGCAGGCTCACACCAAGCAGGGAGGACTTGATATGGGCGGGCATGTCATCCGGCCCTTCATCGGTGTGGCGATAGTAGGGGGCCTCTTGCGGCGCCAAACGGTGCAGGTGCGCCTCCATGTCGGCGCGCACGCTCGGGTCGCAGTTCTCGTTGAGGGTGAGCGAGGCGGAGGTGTGTTGCAGCAGCAGGTGCACCAGGCCCACCCGGTAGCCGGCAAGCTCGGGCAGTTGGGCCAGCAGCTCGTCGGTCACCAGGTGAAAGCCCCGCGAGCGGGGCCTCAGGGTGATCAGGCGCTGATGCCACATCAGACGTACTCCATAAAGACCCGGGAGGTGAGCTTGGTGATGAGCTCATAGGGAATGGTACCGATGGCCTCGGCCACCCGCTCTACCGGCAACCCGTCACCCCACAGCACCACCTCGTCCCCTGCCTTGTCGCAGGCACCAGGCCCCAGATCGACCGTGGTCATGTCCATGGAGACGCGGCCGACCAGCGGCACGATGCGACCGTTGATCAGCACGGGCGTGCCGTTGGGAGCCATGCGCGGATAACCGTCGCCGTAGCCGATGGCCACCACCCCGAGGCGGGTGTCTCGCTCCGACACCCAGTTGGCCCCGTAGCCGACGGGCTCGCCCGCCTTGTGGTCGCGCACCGCGATAAGCTGGGTCTTGAGCGTCATCACGGGTTTGAGGTCGTAATCCGCCGCCACCGTGTCCGGGAACGGTGAAACACCGTAGAGGATGACGCCGGGGCGCACCCAGTCGCAGTGGGAGTCCGGCCAGGCCAGGATGCCGGCCGAGTTGGCCATGGCGCGCTCGCCGGCCAGGGGAGCCGTCAGCTGGCTGAAGAGATCGATCTGCTCGCGGGTGGTGGGTTGGTCCAGCTCGTCGGAGCGGCTGAAGTGGGTCATGACGTTAAACGGCTGCACCACGTTCTTGCACTTGCCGAGGCGCTCGATGAAGGCGGGCATCTCTTCGGCACGCACCCCGAGGCGGTGCATGCCGGTATCGAGCTTGAGCCAGGCCACGACGGGGGCGGGAAGCTCGGCCTGCTCCAGCGCCTCGAGCTGCTCCCAGGTGTGCACCGCAGTCTGCAGATTATTGGCCGCCAGCACCGGCAGATCGTCGGGGGAGAAGAAGCCTTCCAGCAGCACGATGGGCTTGACCACGGCGCAGGAGCGCAGCATCAGCGCCTCCTCGATGCGGGCCACCGCATAGGCATCCGCCGCCGCCAGGGTACGGGCGACCGGCAGCAGGCCGTGGCCATAGGCGTTGGCCTTGACCACGGCGATGATCTTGCATTCGGGGGCGTGGCGCTTGACCACGGAGAGATTGTGGCGCAGGGCCTCGGTATTGATTTGGGCAGTTGCCGCTTTCATGGTTTTCCCTTACGAGAGCACAAATGGCGCAGCCCCCCGACGGGAGGCCGGAGGCCGCCGCTCAGTTGTCATGGCCGGACCGGCAGAATTGTCGAACCGGGAAAACAGGCCCCGGGAGGGTACAGACCCAAGCCGGGGCTATGGTGGCGAGCGTTAGCGGATGCTCGCCTTAATAGTCATCATCAAACGCCGGACCCGCGTAGTTGTCAAAGCGCGAGAATTGGCCCTGGAAGGTCAACCGCACTCTTCCTATCGGGCCGTTACGCTGTTTGCCGATGATGATCTCGGCGATCCCCTTGTCGGGGCTGTCGTCGTGATAGACCTCGTCGCGGTAGATGAACATGATGAGGTCCGCATCCTGTTCGATGGAGCCGGATTCACGAAGGTCCGAGTTAACCGGGCGCTTGTCGGCCCGCTGCTCCAGGCTTCGGTTAAGCTGGGAGAGGGCCACCACGGGACACTGCAGCTCTTTCGCCAGGGCCTTGAGGGAGCGGGAGATTTCACCGATCTCCAGGGTCCGGTTGTCGGAGAGACTGGGCACCCGCATCAGCTGCAGGTAGTCCACCATGATCATGCTGATGCCGCCGTTGTCCCGCGCCACCCGACGGGCACGCGAGCGCACTTCGGTCGGGGTAAGGCCGGAGGAGTCGTCGATGTACATCTTCCCTTTCTCGAGCAGCAGCCCCATGGTCGAGGAGAGGCGAGCCCAATCCTCGTCGTCGAGCTGACCGGTCCGCACCTTGGTCTGGTCGATGCGCCCCACCGAGGCGAGCATACGCATGATGATCTGTTCCGAGGGCATCTCGAGGGAGAAGATAAGCACCGGCTTGTCGGCGGTGAGCGCCGCGTGCTCGCACAGGTTCATGGCAAAGGTGGTCTTGCCCATGGAGGGACGGGCCGCGACGATGACCAGATCCGAGCGCTGCAGGCCGGCAGTCATCTTGTCCAGATCGTGATAACCCGACGAGACCCCGGTTACCCCGTTGTGGGGGGTCTTGAACAGCTCCTCAATCTTGTCGACGGTCTGCTCGAGGATCAGCTTGAGGGGCTGGGGACCTTCACTGGCGCTGGTACGCTGCTCGGCGATCTGGAACACCTTGCTCTCGGCCAGATCGAGCAGATCCCCGGAGTTGCGCCCCTGGGGCTCATAGCCGGCCTCGACGATCTCGTTGGCCACGGCGATCATCTCGCGCACCACGGCCCGCTCGCGCACGATTTCGGCGTAGGCACCAATGTTGGCGGCACTGGGGGTATTCTTGGCGATCTCCACCAGGTAGGCGAAACCGCCCACCTCCTCGAGCTGCTCGGAGCGCTCGAGATCCTCTTGCACCGTGATGAGATCGATGGGGCTGCCCGCATTGGAGAGGCGGGTCATGGCCTGGAAGATAAGGCGGTGGGGACGGCTGTAGAAGTCCTTGTCGATGACCCGTTCGGCCACCCGATCCCAGGCGTCGTTGTCGAGCATGAGACCGCCCAGCACGGACTGCTCGGCCTCGAACGAGTGGGGGGGAACCTTCAGCTGTTGTGTCTTGGCGTCTTTCTTCGCCGCCGCTTGCTCTGCCATAGGGGATCTGAATTGCTCGAAAGGAGGGAGAATTCTACAAAATATCCCCCTCCACCGCGAGGCCCAATCAGATCGGACAGATTAACCAGATGGCAGGCAGGGACTCCTGACGCAACTTCTGCTTGCTACGCTGCTTGCGCTCGCGGCGGCTGGCTCGACGAATCTTCATGGTTTGCTTCCCTCTTTGTTATCACGACACGCCTCTCCATTCATGAATAATTCATGCCAGAGCAGTTATCAATGGGGCACGCTGGCGATTCATGGGATGATTCGCAGCCTGCGATGCAAGGCGCATCGCTCCTTTGAACGAACGAGAGTGAAAAAGAGCCGACATGAAAAGAGTGTTGACCCTGTTTGCCGTCATCCTGGCCATTGGCCTGGGGGCACCGATCGCCGAAGCCAAGAAGCTGGGCGGAGGCAAGTCCTTTGGCAAGAGCTACAAGACGGCACCGGCCCAACCGGCCGCCAAGCCTGTCGATAGCAAGAACCCGACCCTGGGAGCCCAGACCGCGCCCAAGAAGAGCGGCCTGATGGGCGGCCTGCTCGGTGGCCTGCTGGCCGGTGGTCTGTTTGCCTGGCTGCTCGGCAGCGGCGCCTTCGAGGGGCTGCAGGCGATGGACTTCGTGCTGATCGCCGCCCTGGCGTTCGGGGTCATGTTCCTGCTGCGCACCCTGCGCAAAGGCGGTGCCCCCCAGGCCGCCCGACCGCAAGCGGCCTATGCGGGTTATCAGCCCCAACAGCCGACGCCGCAGGCCTTTCAGGCTGATAGCAGCGCCCCCCAGGCGAGCGGCTTCACCGAGAGCGATGTCCCCTTCCGTCTGCCCCCGGGCTTTGACATGAATGCCTTCCTCTCCGGCGCCCGCGATCACTACCGCACCCTGCAAGAGGCGTGGAACAAGAACGATCTGGAGAAGATTCGTGAATACGTGAGCCCGGAGCTGTTCGACCAGCTCAAGGCTGACCGCGCCGAGCTCGCCGGCGAGCAGCACACCGAAGTGATGTACGTGGATACCCAGCTGGTTCGTGCCGACCACGGCAGCGACTGGGCGCAGGTGAGCGTGCTGTTCACCGGTCGCTACATGGACCGCACCGAAAACGTCGAGGCCGACATCAAGGAGGTGTGGCACCTGGAGCGCGACCTGGCCAAGGCCGGAGCCCCCTGGCACATCGTCGGGATCGAAGAGGCCTAAGCCCCTCTGGAAACAAGAAGGCGACCGCATGGTCGCCTTTTTCATGGGCCACTCTTATGACACTCAGGCTCAGAGGCCAAGGAAGCGCACTATCTGGGCACAGTAACGCTCGAAACCGACGAAGGCGTGGTTCCCCTCACACTCCATGGTGAAGCGGGCGAAGCGATACTCCTGAAGCGCCTGATGGCTGTCGAGCACCTCATCAGCCTCCTGCTGCAACACCCAGAGACGCTCGGGGGCCGTCACCGGCACGGCCAGCGCCTCGAGCTCGGCCATGTGCTCATGAGTCAGGTCGTAGCACTCCCCGGTATAGGGGTTCTGCTGGGGCCCCAGATAGTCGGCCAGCAACGCGTGGGGACGCACCGCAGGATTGACCAGCACGGCGCGGCAACCGTAACGCTCGGCCACCCGGGTGGCCATGAAGCCCCCCAGAGAGCTGCCCACGACGCCGAGCAAGGTTCCCTCGGGCTGGGCGGCAATGGTCTGTTCAATACAGTGCCAGGCGGCCGCCGGTGTACTCGGTTGGGCCGGGATCACCACCCGGATATCGGGTCTGTGAACGGCCACCCACTCGGCCATCTGGGTTGCCTTGAGGGAGGCGGGAGAAGAGTTAAACCCGTGCAGATAGAGCAGAACCGAGGCCACCTAGTACCCCCGGGCCTGGGAGTCCGGCACGAAGCTGCCGGCGGGCAGTCGCCACACCTGGGTGTCGATGCGGCCGTCCGGATGCAGGGTCAGATAACGCCAGCCCGGCCCCGACTCATCGAGGGTAAAGTCGTCGCACAGGGGCTTGAACTGAATGCAGGTGGAGGGGGTGGCGATGAGACGAACTCCTCTGTGCACCTCGTCAAATTCCTGATGCACATGGCCAAAGAGGATGGCACTGGCCTGGGGATAGCGGGCCAGGACGGCAAACAGATCGTCGGCATTCTTGAGATTGTGCTGATCGAGCCAGGCACAACCGACCGGCACCCCCTGATGGTGCAAGGCGATCAGGGCATGCTTGTCCGGATGGGTGCGCAGGGCGCGATCGAGAGCAGCCAACTGATGATCGGCCAGCACACCATGGGGCTTGGTGCGCACCTGGGTATCGAGCAGGATGATCTGCCAATGCTCGCCAACCAGCCACTTGGCCTCGCTGATCCCCGCCTCAAAGAGGCTCTGGTTCATCAGGGGGCCGTCGTCGTGATTGCCGGGCAACCAGTAGATGGGTTTGCCAAGCGGGGCCATCATCTGCGCGAAGCGCTGGTAAGAGCCGGCGCTGTGATCCTGGGAGAGATCTCCCGTCGCCAGCACCAGATCGAAGGGCTCGTCACTGCCTTGCACACGCTCCAGCACGGCCGCCAGGCTGTCGGCCGTGCGCACCCCGAGCAGTTGCCCCTCGGGGTTGGCAAAGAGATGGGTGTCGGTTATTTGCAGCAGGCGCACACACCCGTCGGGCGCCTGAAGTCGCTCTGTTTCCAAAATCACGCTTCTTCTTATGGATTAGAAAATCTTGGCAAGGGTGGAACCATGCCTGAGACAGAAGTTAAGCCACTCGGCCAGAAACTGGTTGACCTGGGCCTTCTCATCGGGCTGGTGCATGCCTTCATTCGGGTAATCATATCGCGGTTGCAGGCGGGAAATCTGTTGGGCCGCACACACTTCCGCCATGCGCACATCATGATACAAACGAATCTCTGCCTGACTCTGCAACCAGGCCGGCAGATCGGGGTTGCACTGGCTGAAGGCAACCCGGGTGGTGAAGCGACTCTCTTCCAGAACCTCGAGGCGAAAAAAGAGGTCGCCCGCCTGATAGTGGCGTTCGGCCCCGGGTACCAGCTCACCCGGCAGCAACCGCATCAGGGCCATGTAGTTCACCTCACAGGTGCGCTGCATGGTCCGCAGATCCGGCACATATTTTCGCTGTGCCTGTAACACTCAACTTGCTCCTGCCCAACGGGCCTTCAACTGCACATGATGTAACTGCAGCCACTGCAGCGCGATGACCGAGGCGGCGTTGTCGATGCCCCCCGACTCTACCAGAGCATAGGCGCTCTCTCTGCCTAGTACATGCACGCGGATATCCTCGCCCTCTTCGGCCAGGCCATGCAGCCCCTGTGCCGAGCCGGCATCCACCTCGCCCACAAACACCTCGATACGCTCCGAGGTGCCCCCCGGGCTCACCAGGTAGCTGAGAGCATGCTCGATGCGTCCGATGGTGACGCCGGCCTCCTCCTCGGCCTCTCGCCGTGCCACCTCATCGGCGGGCTCGCCCGGCTCTATGATGCCGGCGATCAGCTCCAGCAACCAGGGCGTCTGGCTGGTGGTAAGGGCTCCGATACGGAACTGCTCGACCATCACCACCTGATCCCGGTGCGGATCATAGGCGAGCAGGGCGGCGGCATGGCCGCGCTCGAACAGCTCGCGCACCATGGGTTCGGACCAGCCGCCGGCGAACAGACGGTGACGCAGTCGATAGCTGTTGATCTTGAAGAAACCGTCGTAACCACTGCGCTTCTCCAGCACCTCTACATCGGTTGGACCAAAGGTCGCAACCGGACGCTTGTCTACCATCTTGGCCTCCTGGCTTGACTTGAACCCTGATGAATCTAGAATCACGGGGCCATGAATGAACGCTCATTCATTTTTCTCCCCCCGACATCAGAGGGCGGATTCTAGCAGGATGCCACGGGATGACTAAGTGACAGTTTGTAAATCTCTTCCACAGGAAGCGTCACCTATTGACCTTGCCCCCCGGTTATTCGCTGAAATGGATGAAACGAAAGAATTTTTGCTTATAGTAGGGTCATTAAGCTCAGATAAAGCCCATGGGGGTATGCTTGATCGCCCCTTCCCGTCCGGCAACCGCTCAGGATCTACCAATAAGGTTATGGAATCTATGAAACGAACTCTTCTGTCCGTGCTTGTCATGCTGGGTGTCAGCACCGCGGCCCATGCGGAGAACCTCATCGACATCTACCATCAGGCCCAGGTCAAGGATCCTCAGTTGCTGGAGTCCAAGGCCAAGCGTGATGCCGCCTTCGAGAAGATCAACGAATCCCGTGCCGCCCTGCTGCCCCAGATCAACCTGGCCGGCACCGCCGATTATCAGAACACCACGGATGACGTGGCCACCCGCACCCAGCTGGGCGCCCAGGTGACCCTGGATCAATCCATCTACCGTCGCAGCAACTGGGTCAATCTCAGCCTGACCGAGAAGGGTGCCACCCAGAGCGATGTCAGCTACAACCTCGAGCAGCAGAGCCTGATGCTGCGTACCGCCCAGGCCTACTTCAACGTACTCAAGGCCCAGGATACCCTGGAGTTTGTGCGCGCCAACAAGGCTGCGGTCGAGCGCCAGCTCGAGCAGACCCAGCAGCGTTTCGAGGTGGGCCTGACCGCCATCACCGACGTTAACGAAGCCCAGGCAGAACGCGACCAGGCTCTGGCCGACGAGATCCAGGCCGAGAACACCCTGGCCAACAGCTACGAGACCCTGCGCGAGCTGACCGGTGTCGACTACCGTAGCCTGGACGTGCTCAATACCGATCGTTTCAGCCCGGTCAAGAGCCCCCTCAACTCGGATCAGTGGCTCGAGACGGCCCTCGACAAGAACCTGGCCCTGCACAATGCCCGCATCGGCAAAGACATCGCCAAGGAGCAGATCGATCTGGCCAAGACAGGTCACGAGCCGACCCTGGATCTGGGCGCCGGCCTTGGCACCACCAACAACGACTACAAGCTCGACAATCCCCAGGATGGCACCATGGATCAGGCGAGCGTTGGCCTGACCCTCAAGCTTCCCCTCTACAGCGGCGGTGCAACCACCTCCCGGGTCAAGCAGGCCCAGCACACCTATGTGGCCGCCAGCGAGCAGCTCGAGAAGACCTTCCGCTCGGTACAGAGCACGGTCCGCTCTTCCTATAACAACGTCAACTCCAGCATCGGTGCCGTCCGTGCCTATGCCCAGTACGTGGTCTCCGCCGAGAGCTCCCTCAAGGCGACCGAGGCCGGCTACGAGGTGGGTACCCGAACCATAGTCGACGTACTCGACTCCACCCGCAAGCTCTACCAGGCCAAGCAGAAGCTCTCCGAGGCCCGCTACAACTACATCCTGAGCATACTGCAGCTCAAGCAGGCAGCCGGTACCCTGCAAGAGCAGGACTTGGCCGAGGTCAATCAGGGCCTGATGCCCGCCTCCCAGAAAAAGAGCATCACCTGACCGGTGAAGCGATCCCCAAAAGGCGCCTCAAGGCGCCTTTTTGTTATCCGCCACTCCCCCTCAGCGCCCCTTCTGCCACCTATACTTGGGCGGACTGACCCCACCGAGGAGAGTGCGTTATGAAAGGAACCCTGTTTGCCCTGCTCTGCACCCTGATGTTGGCTGGCTGCAGCTCTCAGTACATCATGAGCACCAAGGATGGACGGCTCATCACCACCGACAGCAAGCCGAAACTGGACGAGAGCACCGGCATGTATCGCTATTACGATGCCGAGGGGAGAGAGGTGATGGTAAAGAAGGATGACATCACCCAGATTATGGAGCGCTGAACGAAGCGGGGCGGCCGACGCCGCCCTCTCTGTTTAGTAGTAACGGGGGCGCCGGTTGCGCCGCCAGCTCAAGAACCAGCAGGCCAGCAACACCAGCAGGATCCAGGGCGCCAGCTTGACGATCATCGCCAACATGCCGCCCACTATGCCAAACAGGACGAACAGCCCCGTCACCACCACCATGGCCAACAGGGTAAACCCCGCCAGCCCCATCCCGATCAGGACCACCAGCAGTACCAGAAACTCGACCATCAGGGTTACCTCCAACGGGCCAAATGGCCCTCACTCAATCGAGCCAGCGCCGCACCTCGGCACGTGGCGACATCAACACCATACCGGCCAGGTAGAGGGCCAGCGCCAGGGGGGGCATCAACACCAGGGTAAAGAGCGCCGCCAGCCGCACGGCCACCCGCGAGACCCCGAGCCCCCGGGCGACGCCGGCGCAGACGCCCCCCAGGCGGGCATGAAGGGGATCCCGGCGCCAGCGGGTCATGCCCGGCTCCCCTGGCGCTCACGCAGACGAGCCAGCTCGCGCTCGATCTCGTCGGCCTGCTCCAGCTCGCGAAACTGGGCGGCGAGAGAGGCATTCTGCCCCCAGGTGGCGGCCTCGAGTTGCGCCTCGAGCTGCTCCACCTTCCCCTGCATGCCATCGAAGCGATCCATCAGGGCCTGCATCCTGCCCGTATCGAGCTGAGCCTGTACCTTGAGGCGGCTGCGTGCCGTCTCCTCACGCAGGGTCAGGCTCTTGCGCTTCTCTCTGGCCTCGGCCAGTTTGGCGGCCAGGCGCTCGCCATCGCTCTCGAGGCGCACCTTCAGCTCCCCAAGGCGCGCCTGCTCTTCACCCAGCAGGCGCAACTTCTCCTGCTCGGCCAACTTCTCGGCCAGGGCGGCGCGGGCCAACTCTTCACGCCCCTTCTCCAGGGCCAGCGCCGCCTTCTCTTCCCATTGGGCGATCTGACGCTCGAGGGCCAGCTGATGACGCTCCATCTGCTTGCCCTCGGCGATGAGGCGGGCAGCCTGGGTGCGCATCTCAATCTGGGCCTCCTCCATCTCCTCGATCACCAGCCCCAGCAGCTTTTCGGGCTCTTCACTCTTGTCGAGCAGGGCGTGCAGGTTGGCATTCAGGACATCGGTCAGTCGGCGAAACAGGCTCATGGTCTTCTCCTCGTTGAATCGTGATGAACCCACTGTCAATTACAAGGAGCGTGCCATAAGTAGTAATTCCAATATTTTCAATTACTTGACTATGAATGGCAGACAACGCGCATCAAAGCATGGCGAAATTCACCAATTATTGATGGTTATTTTCGCCATAAAAAAAGGGAGCCACCGGCTCCCTCTCTCATAGACTCCCGTCAGGCTCGACGCTGGACCCGGCTGTCGAGCTCGGCCAGCTTCTCTTCCATCTTGGCGCGGCACACCTCGGAGAGTTCACGGATCCCGGCGGCACCGTGCTCCTTGGGGCAGACAGGGGGCAGCATCTCAATCAGCACCTCGCCGTTGTCCCAGCGGTTGAGATCGACCTGATCGAAGTAGCTGGAGCAGATGATGGGCACCACGGGCACCTCGGCCTGCACCGCGGTGTGGAAGGCGCCTGCCTTGAACGGCAGCAGGCCACGCCCCTTGGAGCGGGTCCCCTCCGGGAACATCCAGATGGAGGTGCCACGCCCCTTGATGCGATCCACCACCTGGCCGATGGTGCCGATGGCACGGTTGCGGTTGGAGCGATCGATCAAGACGTTACCCGAGAGCCAGAACAGTATGCCAAAGAGGGGTAGCCATACCAGGCTCTTCTTGCCCACCGCCACCACGCCGGGCATCACGGCCCCGGTCACGGTAAAGATGTCGTAGTTGCTCTGGTGGTTGCACACATAGACGGCAGGACCGATCCGCTCGGCCCCCTCCGGGAAGGTGACCCGCACCTTGAGGCCAATCAGGGGGCAGACCGCATGGTACATGCGGGCGAAGACATAGACGTTGTTGGGATGGCGCGGCCGCACCAGGCACAGCAGCAGGCCAAAGATAAACCAGAAGAGCAGCAGCACGCCAAGCAGCAGCACGCGGGCAAGTTTGAGCATCGAACACCTCGAATTAAGACTGGGCGCAGTATACTGGCGTGGATTTTGGCGAACAAGCGTTAGCCAGACAGAAGCGAGCCATTGGCTTGCCTCGGCCAACCTCGCCCATTAGGATGTTTCCCCTATGCCAAGAGCCCTCACCCACCGCCCGCGTCTGGCCCGCCTCTTTATGCTGCTGATCGCCGTGCTGCTGCTTAACTGCACCCTGCAGCCGGTCATGCGGATGCTGGTCCAGTTCGAGCAAGCCCGGCAGCTGAGCCTGCCGCCGGCCGCATCGACCGACACGGAAGCCCCCTCCCGGGAAGAGGGGATGCCGAGTCCCTGCTCTCTGGTCGGCAAACTGCTCTCGGCCACCCAGTGGAGCGCCATCGCCCCTCTGCTGTTTGCCCTCTACCTGCTGGCCCGTCAGATACTGGCGCCCCCCCTCTCCCGGTGCGCCCGGCCACGTCTCATCCCCATCTCGCCCCCCGAGCGGCGATTACACCTGACCTTGTGCAACTTCCGGGAATAGACAGGCAGCCCATCCGGTCTGTTATTGGTCTTTTTCTGGAGAACCCCATGTTTCGATTGTTGACGACCCTGATCCTGGTGATCGGGTCACTCTGGCTGCCCGCACGGGCGGCCGATACCGGCTGGTTGAGCGAAACCCGCCACCCCCATGTGAAGGTGCGCCTCGAGCGCGACGGTGAGCGAGCCCTGCTGCGCGTACAGCTCGCCGAGGGCTGGAAGACCTACTGGAAGAGTCCGGGCGAGGGAGGCATTGCCCCCGCCATCGCCTGGCAGGGCACTCCCCGGGTAACCTGGCACTGGCCCACCCCGACCCGCTTCGAGGTGGCCGGCCTGCCCGCCCAGGGCTACCCGGGGGATGTGACCTTCCCCCTGACGGTAACCAGCCCGGGCGAACTCGGCGGCACCCTGCGCCTGCCCACCTGCAGCAATGTCTGCGTGCTGACCGACTTCCCCTTCACCCTGGACGAGGGCGGCGCCACCGACGCCGACTTCGATCGCCGCTATGCCCAAGCCCTGAGCCAGGTGCCGCGCCCCCTGCCCGAGACGATGCAGGTACAAAGCGGCTACCGCCCCGGTGAACTGCAGGTTGAGGCGACCCGCCCGGGCGGCTGGCAGCGCCCTGCGCTCTTCGTCGACACCGTGAAGGGAGCCCTGTTCGGTGCCCCGCGCTTCACCCTGGAGGGGGATCGCCTGATCGCCGTGTTACCGGTGGAAGACGAGTGGGGCAAGGGGGCGCCGGATCTGCAGGGGCAGCCCCTGCCCCTGGTGCTGGTCAACGACGGCCAGGGCTGGCAGCTCGACAGCCGTCCCGGCCCGCCCCTGAGCGAGGCACCGGCGCCCCCTCTCTCCTTGTGGAGCCTGCTTCTGCTGGCCCTCGCCGGTGGCCTCATCCTCAACCTGATGCCCTGCGTGCTGCCGGTGCTGGCCCTCAAGATCGGCTCTCTCACCCGCCATAGCGAGGATCAGCGTGAGGTGCGCGCCGGCTTTGTCGCCTCGAGTCTCGGCATCCTGGTCTCGTTCTGGTTGCTGGCCCTGATGAGCGCGCTCCTGCGCCTCACCGGCGCGGCGCTCGGCTGGGGCATCCAGTTCCAAAGCCCCTGGTTTATCGCCATCATGGTGCTGGTCACCGGCCTCTTCACCGCCAACCTGCTGGGGCTGTTTGAGCTGCGCCTGCCCAGCGCCCTGGCCACCCGATTGGGGGTGGCCGGCGGTCAGGGGCGCCTCGGCCACTTCCTGCAGGGGATGTTTGCCACCCTGCTCGCCACCCCCTGCTCGGCACCGTTTCTCGGCACCGCCGTGGCCTTTGCCCTCGCCGCCCCCCTGCCGCAACTCTGGCTGGTGTTCACCACCCTGGGGCTTGGCATGGCCCTGCCCTGGCTGCTGCCGGCCCTGAGCCCGACCATGGCGCGTCTGTTGCCCAGACCCGGTCTCTGGCTTAACGGGCTGCGCCCCCTGCTGGGGATCATGATGCTGGGCTCGAGCCTGTGGCTGGTGAGCCTGCTCGAGCATCATCTGCCGAACTATCTGGTGCTGGCCCTCGGGGCGCTGCTGTTGCTGCTGCCCTGCGCGGCCCTGGCCCGAGTCAGCCGCCGCCACGGGGTGTTGGCCCTGCTCGCCCTGGTGCTGATGCTGCCCCCGGCCCTGTTGGCGCTGCGCGGTGCCAGCGCCACTGTACGCACCGATGCCGTGACCTGGCAGCCGCTCAGCGAAGCGGCCATTCAGGCGGCGCTCGGCGACGGCAAGCGGGTCTTCGTGGACGTGACCGCCGACTGGTGCATCACCTGCAAGGCCAACAAGTTCAACGTGCTACTCGATCCTGCCGTGCAGGCGGCCCTCGCTGCCGACGACGTGGTGGCCCTGCGTGGAGACTGGAGCACCCCGAGCGACACCATCAGCGTCTTCCTCAAGGGACGCGGCGTCGCCGCCATCCCCTTCAACCAGATCTACGGACCTGGCCTGCCCCGGGGCAAGGTGCTGCCGCCCCTGCTCGATACCCCATCCACCCTGGCCGCCCTGGCCGAGGCGAGAGGAGAGACCCCATGAAATCCATACTGATGGCCCTGCTGCTGGCCGGCGCCGGCGTCGGCGCCGCCCCCTTCACCCCGGAGCAGGAGGCGCGCATCCGCGAGCTGGTACGCGAGACCCTGGTGCAAAATCCCGCCATCCTCGACGAGGCCGCCGAGAGTTGGCAGCGCCAGCAGGAGGCCGACTACCAGAGCAATCTGGGGCGGCTTATCGAGAGCCAACGCAAGGTGTTGTTCGAGAGCCCTGCCAGCCCGCGGCTGGGGGCCAGGGATCCTGCCCTCACCCTGGTGCTCTTTACCGACTACAACTGCCCCTATTGCAAGCGCTTCGACCCCGAGGTGATGAAGCTGCTCGAACGCAATCCCCGGCTCGGCCTGGTGATCAAGTTTCTCCCCTTCAAGGGGGAGAGCTCGAACAACTCCGCGCGCCTGGCTCTGACCCTGTGGAGCCAGAAACCGGAGGCCTTCCTGCCTCTGCACCAGATCCTGATGGGCAAGCGTGGCATGCTCGATGACAGCGCCATCCGGACGGCCCTCAAGGCCACCGGTCATGAGAGCCTGCGCGCAAGCGACGAGAGCGCCCGGGAGGTGAACATCAACCTGCAGCTGGCCCGGGAGTTTGGCGTACAGGGGACACCGGCCCTGCTGGTCGGCAGGCAACTCATCCCTGGCGCCATCCCCTATGAGCAGCTCGAGCAGATTGTCCAGGCCGAGCTGGGGGCGCCCCGATGAGCCGCCGAGTATGTGCCTGGTTCAAGGAGGGGGCTCTGGCCCTGCTCCTGCTGGTGCTTGTCACCGGGGTGGCTGACTGGCTGCGCGCCCCGGATGCGACGAGCCTGTCGCTTCAGCCCCTCACTACCCTCGCCGGGGAGCGGGTCGATCTCGCGGCACTGAGCCGTGACCGGCCCCTGCTCATCTATGTCTGGGCCAGCTGGTGCGGGGTGTGCCGCTTCACCGGCGACGCGGTGCAGTCCCTGCACGAAGACGGGGTGCCGGTACTCGGCATCGCCCTGCGCTCGGGGGACGATCCGACCCTCAGCCGCTACCTGGCCCGCCAGGGGTATGACGTTGCCAACATCAATGATCAGGATGGCGCCATCGGCGCAAGCCTGGGGGTCTCCGTGACCCCCACCTTCCTGATGGTAAAGGGGGGCAAGGTAGTGGGAAGCACGACGGGGTGGAGTTCAGGCCCCGGGCTGCGGCTGCGCCTGTGGCTGGCTCGATGGATCGATACTGAGGGCGCTTAGAGGTAACGAGCGCTTGCCCGGCGCCGGCACGATTTGTTACAGTGCCGGCGCATTTCTGTTCAACCTCATCGTTTCGAGGCCTGCATGTTGGAGATTGTCATCACCCGATAATCGGCATTGCCCGGTTATCACATTCGCAAGCGAGGCGAGTACCCACAGTACTGAGCCCTGGTTACCTATGGTGAATGACAAGGAATCCACGTGAACCTTTCCAAACCGGAACAACGGACCCTGCACGTCCTGGCCAAGGGCGGGCGCCTGCTGGTGCTGTGCGACGGCCCCCGTATCCTCCACGTCGAGTGCTACACCAAAGAAGGCTATCTGCTGAGCGACTGTACGGTCGTGACCTTTACCCGGCTGCGCAACAAGCGGCTCATCACCTCCCGTGATGGCCAGCCCTATCGCATCAACCGCCATGGCCTGCAGGCCGTGCGCGCCCAGCTCGACAACCGTTAACCCTTGATAACCGGGGAGAGCACTCCCCGGTGGAGCACCTACCATGCTTACCCGAAACGAATGCCCCGACGACATCGCCACCATCGACGCCCTGACCCGCGCCGCCTTTGCCACTCACCCCCACTCCCGCCAGACCGAGCACTGCATTGTGGCCGCCTTGCGGGCCAGTGGCCGCCTGACCCACTCGCTGGTCGCCGAGGAGGGGGGAGAGCTGCTGGGCCATGTGGCCCTCTCGCCCCTCACCCTCTCCTCGGGCCAAACCGGCTGGTTTGGGCTCGGGCCCATCTCGGTGTGGCCGAGCCGACAGGAGGGCGGGGTTGGCAGCGCCCTGATGAGCGCCGCCATCCAAGCCCTGCAGGCCGAGGGCGCCGCCGGCATAGTGCTGGTGGGCGAGCCCGACTACTACGGCCGCTTCGGCTTCGTGGCCGCCCCCACCCTGCAACTGCCCGGGCTCCCCCCCGAGTACCTGCTGGCCCTGCCGCTCGCGGGGGGGACGCCCAATGGAGCGGTGCAGTTCGACCCGGCGTTTGACGCCAGCTGCTAACAAGAAGGGCCATCCCACGGGATGGCCCTTTTTTCGTCGCTACCTCAGGGGGCCACGTCGGCGCGCAGGCGCGCCATCAGGGCAACCACCGCCGGCAGGCGCAGGGCATCGGGGGAATAGCAGAGCCCGAGGCGGCGCTTGAGGGGCGGCGCGGCCAGGGCCACCCGGGCGCAGCCGGGGGCGATGAGCGACGCCGGCAGCCAGGCGATGCCGACCCCGGCGGCCACCATGCGAGCGGCCAGGGCCAGGGTACCGGCGTGCTGGGGCCAGACCGGCGCCTGATTGCCGAGGATGGCGAACAGCCGCTGCTGGGCATAGTGGTGCGGGCACATCACCCAGCACTCTCCGGCCAGCCGCTCGGGGGCGAGCGCCTCCTCCCCGGCCAGAGGGTGGCCGGGCGGCAGGGCCAGCAGGAAGGGCTCTTCGAGCAGGGGTAAAAACAGCTCATCCTCGCAGCGCAGCGACTCGCAGCCCAGGCGCAGATCGCCGCAGCACCCCTCTGCCAGGGTGAAACGCAGCCCCTCGATGGCGGCCAGATGAGCGCTCAGCGCCCCCACCAGCTCCGCCCCCAGCTCCCCCTCGATGCCGACGGTGAGCTCGAGGTGGGGCTCGGCGGCGCGCAATGAGCGCGCCAGCGCCTCGGCATCGCCGATCAGCCGCTTGGCCCCGGGATAGAGGCGGCGCGCCGCCTCGGTCGCCTCGACCCCGCGCGCCTGGCGGGTAAACAGGGCGGTGCCGAGCTCCTCCTCGAGCCCCTTGAGGGTGGCCGACAGGGTGGGCTGGGTGATGAACAGACGCGCCGCGGCGGCGGTGATGTTGCGCTCCTCGAAGACGGCGACGAAGGCGCGCAGGGGACGAATATCCATAGAAAAGACCTATACCAGAGAGTGAAAAAAGCCATTTTTCACCGGGATTTCACCCCTCTATAGTGGCCCCCATCGCAAAAGGCATCAAGCCTTCCTATTCCTGATAGCGTGGAGAACTCAACATGACCCAGCCCCTTATCGTGATCACCGGTGCCAGCTCCGGGTTTGGCGCCGCCTGTGCCCGGCTGTTTGCCGAGCGCGGCTATCCCCTGCTGCTGCTGGCGCGCCGCATCGAGCGCCTGGAGGCACTGGCGCTCCCCAACACCCTGTGCCGCCAGGTGGATGTGACCGATCGCGCCGCCCTGACCGCCGCACTGGCCGAGGCCGAGGCCCGGTTTGGCCCGGCCGACCTTATCGTCAACAATGCCGGCCAGATGCTGCTTGGCAGGCTCGCCGAGCAGGACCCGAGCGAGTGGGACCGCATGCTGGATGTGAACGTGAAGGGGGTGCTCAACGGCATCCACGCCGTGCTGCCGGGCATGCTGGCGCGCCGTCACGGCACCATCATCAACATCAGCTCCATCGCCGGACGCAAGACCTTCCCGAACCACGCCGCCTACTGCGGCACCAAGTTCGCCGTGCACGCCATCTCGGAGAACCTGCGTGAAGAGGTGGCGATGCAGGACGTGCGCGTCATCACCATCGCCCCCGGCGCGGCCGAGACCGAGCTGCTGAGCCACACCAGCAGCGATGAGATCAAGGCCGGTTACGATCAGTGGAAGGAGCATATGGGCGGCGTCATCTCGGCCCAGGATATCGCCGAGGCGGTGCGCTTTGCCTACGAGCAGCCCCAACACCTGTGCATCCGCGAGATAGTGCTGGCCGCCACCCGCCAGGAGCCCTAAGCGCCCCACCCCATCAAGGAGCCTTCACGGCTCCTTCTCTTTGCTGCCCCCGTCCGGGCAGTGGGGGCGAGCCGCCTGGCCGGGTAGAGTGGCGCTCGAGTGATACCAACCCAGGGAGACCCCATGATTCAGAGCCGACAGTGGGCAGAGGAGCTGCTCGCCTGGAACCGCCACCACCTGCGCGCCGAGGCGACGCTGGACGAGGCGGCCATCGGCGAGCGCTTTGCCGAACACTTCACGGTGCGCGCCAACGGTCGGGAGTACCAGACCGACCGGCCCGGCTACCTCGCCTTCTTGCAGGAGTTTCGGGCCAGCATCGCCACCATCGACTATCGGGTGCAGGAGTGGGTCTGCGAGCCGGGCAGCGCCGTGTCGGCGATGCAGGCGAGCGTGACGCGCCTGAGCGGCAAGGCAGAGCGTTTCGAGGCCATCTTGCTGCTGCGTTTTGACGAGCGCGGCCTGATCACCCTGTGGCAGGAGCTCTACCTGCCGAGCCCACAATGAAACAGGGGGCCCAGGCCCCCCGTGTGTCGGCCCATCCCCCGAGCGACTAGGTGAGGTAGTAGCGCCACATCCGCACCGGCTCCGAATAGCCGACCCGGATGCAAAACGGCGAGAGGTCATGGTTGGCCTGATCCAGCGTCAGGCGCTGGTGGGCATCCTCTTCACACCACTGCACAAACTCGTCGCTGTTAAAGCTGTAGTGATCCCCGTGAAAGGCCCCGTGGGCCTCGATAAGCCCGATGGCTTTCTCCGTCTCCATGATTGGCCTCCTGGCACTCGGTTGTTCTCTTCCAGTTTAGGCCCCGAGCCAGCCATTGGCCGCCGGCAAGGCGGCAGGATCAGGGCACAATGCTCCACATGGCACTCTCCATGCCGGTCTCGCGAAAATCCATGACCACCGGATAGCGCTTGCCACACCCCTCGACCTCCCAACGCTCTTTCCAGTACCGGCTGCCGGGCTCCCCCTTGGGCAGTTGCAGCACCACGGGCACAAAGCGCTCCGGCGCATCGCAGCCCAACGCCGCCACCTGGCCTGCCACACCGACCAGGGCATCCCGGATCAGTTGCTGGTTGGCCAGGGTTCCCTCCTGCACGGGCTTGATCGTCTCGGCCTGCAGGGACCAGACGGCGCACAGCAGCAACGGAATCACTCGCATCTTCTCACTCTCCTCCTATCCATGACCTCAGCCATTGATTCGACCGAACCTTATCCATGATCGACCAGTTCAGCCCTGAACAGAACCCCTTATGCCGGTTCCGCCCTCCGCCTCACATCGAAATAAATGCGCTATCCATCATCAACACCATGGTTTTTTCAGCGCCCCATGGCCGTTATCCTTGGCGACAACTTAGGGAGAACATGATGACCATAGCGTTATTCACCAGTTGGGCCCCACTGTGGCTCGCCATCCTCCTCGCCCTGTTTGGCCGCCAGCGGGAGGCCTGGCTACTGCTGGCCCTGTTTCTGGGGTGGGCGACCATCAAGGGGGCCATCACTCCGCAGGCGCTGAGCTTTGCCTTCTCAGGCCTGGTGCTGGCATGGCGCCTGCCGACCCTGTCGCCCCGGTGGCGAATGGGGGGGCACCTCTTGTTGCTGCTCTGGATGGTGGCCCTGCTCCATCACAAGGTGCCGGGCTTTCATAATCCGCTGGTGCTCGAACGGGTGCTTGCCGGGGGGCAGAGCGTTCCTTTCAACCTCTACTTCAACTACGACAAGCCGCTCATCTTCTTCGCCCTGTTGCTGGCCTGGCCCGGCCTGAGGGGCAGCGGTGGCCCGATAAACCGGCGAGCCTTGCTGCTACTGCCGCTGCCCATGCTGGGACTCTTGCTGCTGGCGTGGCAGCTGGGGGCCCTCAGGCCCGAGGTGGGGCTACCCGACTGGTGGCTCCTCTTTGCCATCAACAATCTGCTGCTGACCTGCGTCGTCGAAGAGGCGCTGTTTCGCGGCTACCTGCAGCAGGGGCTGGTGCGTCGCTTCTCCCTGCCCATCGGCCTGCCACTGGCCGCCCTGCTCTTTGGTGCCGATCATCTGGCAGGGGGGCCCCTGATGATGATCTTCGCGGCCCTGGCCGGTCTGTGCTATGGCCTCGCCTTTCACTGGAGCCAGCGCCTCTGGGTTGCCGTGCTCTTTCACTTTGCCCTCAACATCACCCATCTGGCGCTCTTTACCTACCCCCTGGCGCGTCATTGAGTCTGGTGGCGAAGCCCG
>NZ_JBFODE010000073.1:56363-82248 GCF_040908155.1 Aeromonas sp. R6-2
AAGCCCGCACGGGCTTCGCCACCCACGCCATATTTATTCATCACAACGATGTCCGGCCCCCCCTCGCCATCGGCGGACGGCCCCTGAGCCTGCCTGTCAACACCAGAAAGGAAAACAGAAAATGGATTCCCACTGCCCTCAAGCAGGGGCAGTCCGCCATTGCCAGCAAGAATAAAAAATCAAATAAAATCGATAAAAACAAATTAATCCTTCCCGATTAAATGTTAGGTATGGCTATTTGAACGACTTGGCCGCTAAATGACAGGTCTGCCTTCAGAGCGGCAAGGAAGCGCGCAAGGCTAACCGGCAACAGACCGGATGCTCTCAGGACGAGTGATGACTTTTTCTCTCACAGGAGACTGACAGTGAGCGCTTCCAACCAACACACCACCATACCCCCGGGCTCGGGGGCTCTCTTCTTTATTCAGACCTTCGCCACCCTCGGCTTTGCCGTGCTCTACTCCACCCTGGTGCTCTATGCGACCCAGCGACTCGGCTTCAGCGAAACCCAGGCCAATGCCATGATGGGCGTGTTCGGGGCCTTCAACTATGGGCTGCACCTGTTTGGTGGCTATCTGGGTGGGCGCTACCTCAGCAATCGCAATCTCTTCGTGCTGGGCATGGTGCTCCAGGTTATCGGCTGTTACGTCATCGCAGAGACGGGGGCGGACGGCCTCTACTGGGGTCTTGCCATGTTCCTGACCGGCAGCGGCCTCAACGTAACCTGCCTCAACATGATGCTGACCCAACGCTTCACCCCCGATGATCATCGCCGCGAGAGTGCCTTTCTCTGGAACTACGCCGGGATGAATCTGGGTTTCTTCATCGGCTTCTCGGTGGCGGGTTACTTCCAGCTCGCCGCGGATTATCACAGCCTGTTCCTGTTCGCGACCCTGGGCAATGTGATCGCCATCGTCGCCACCTTCGCCTGCTGGCCCATCCTGGCCGATATCAGTACCCCACTGCGCCATATCAAGGGCAGAGGCTTCTATCTTCGCATGCTCGCCGGCCTTCTCATTCTGGCCATGCTGGTGCCGGTCCTTCGCCTCCTGCTGACCCATGCCGACTTCAGCAGCCACTTCGTGCTGTTGCTCGGCCTGCTGGTGCTGGTCTTGCTCGGCGTGATGACGGCCCGCCATCAAGATGGGGCCGAGCGCAGCCGCATGCTGGCCTATCTGATCCTGGCCCTCGGCTCCCTGGTCTTCTGGTCGCTCTACCAGCTGGCCCCCATGGGGCTGATGCTCTTCTCCGAGCACAACATCAACCTCAACCTGTTCGGGCTGCAGATCGCGCCCCAGTGGATCCAGAACATCAACACCCTGGTCATCGTCATCGGTGGCCCGCTGATGGCCCTGCTGTTCAAGCGACTGCGCGAACGGGGGTGGAATATCGACATCCCCTCCCAGTTTGCCGCCTCCCTCTTCTGCATGGGGCTGGGCATGCTGGTGCTGCCACTGGGCATTCATCTGGCCGGGGCCGACGGCCTGGTCGCCTTCAAATGGATCGCCATCAGCTATGTGCTGCAGAGCCTGGGCGAGCTGCTTATCTCCCCCATCGGCTACGCCATGATTGGAAAACTGGCCCCTGCCAGCCTGCAAGGGGTCTTGATGGGATGCTGGATGATGGTGACCGGCGTCGCCTCTGTGCTGGCGGGATATGTCTCGAGTGCCATGCCGCAAAATATCGGCACGACGCCGGCTGCCACCGATCCTGGCTACAGCGCCGTGTTTGGCATGCTGGGTTGGGGCGCCACGGGCGCAGGTCTGGTGTTGCTGTTGCTGGTGCCCCGTCTGCGCCTGCTGATCGCCCCCCGGCGCGACTCCCGGGCGCAGCCCCTGGCCGCCTGACGCTTCGTGTCCGGCCATTTCCCGGGCGGGGCCCGTTGGGCCTCGCCTCTGATCACTTGCACGAGATAAATCACCCGGCGGGAATTACCCGCCATGTGACCCTTGTGTTGACGTGGGCTTATAATGGCCTTGCCGCCATGCTCTGCCCACGCCATTTATTCCCGCGCATCCCGCCCCGGGATTAATTAAATTCCGGCAGCGTCACCAGGTGCCGGGGCAATGTGCGCACCCTGTCACTCATTTCATATATACTGGTTGCACCTTTCATACTGCCCGGCCAATGAGGAAATATACGATGTATATGTTTCTACCCTTCTTGCTTGCGCTGATAACCGGTATCAGCATCCTGCTAAACAAGCGCACCGCCTCCTATCTGCTCTGGTCTCTTCTTCTGATCGTGACCCTGCTCTCGTTTATGCACCATGTGACCGACCCGCTTACCCTCTCGTTTTAGGAGCCTGCCATGACCCTCTCCACCCCTTCTGCTCCGGCACAAGAGAACGATCTGCCACCACTGCTCAATACCCTCGGATTATTGGGCGTCTCCCTGACGCTGATAGTCGCCTTCTATTACCAGCTCTACCTCTCCGAGCTTCCCTGCCCCTTGTGTCTGTTGCAACGGGCCGGCCTGATTGTGGCGGGCCTCGGCTTTATGTTGAACCTGCAATTTGGCCCCAGAGGCACCCACTACGGCATCGTGATGATCGGCGCCCTGACCACGGCCCTCATCGCCACCCGGCAGGTGCTCCTGCATATTCTCCCCGGCGATCCCGGCTATGGCTCAACCTTCCTCGGCCTGCACTTCTATACCTGGTCGCTGGTGAGCGCCCTGCTGATCATCCTGGCCGTCGCCCTGGTGCTGATAGTGAGCGACAGGTTCACCCTCTCCCTGCCCACGGTAGCCCGCTGGGGACGTATCGCCTCATTGATCTTCGTCATCCTGATCGCGGCCAATCTCGCCTCGACCCTGCTCGAATGCGGCACCGGGCAATGTGAGGATAATCCCACCTTCTACCAGCTACTCGGTCTGCGATAACCACGCCAGATGGCGAAAGCGCCTCGCTTTCGCCACTCCCCTTCCTCTGACGCCTCTATCACAACGGTGGGTGTCCCAGAATCAGAATTACGACAACCAGTTCTCGCGAACGTCTGATTACGCTTCGCTAATCAAACCTACGGCCCTAATAACGCCACCCTCACAAATAAAATATGGTTCTGATCACAAAACGTGAATCTCTTTATTGTTATAACTTCAAGGAAATACATTTAAAGAGATAAATCATGGCATCTGCTGAAGACGTTTACAGAGAAACACAAGCAAGACTTCATAGGGTTTTAGGAGCATACCTATCACTACTGGCATGGAAAGAGGGTGTCGATTGCGTAGTTATTGAACGTGAATCATTGTTAAGTTTTCTAGAGCTAGAACGCATGCGAAATGCTAGAATAGACTGGTTAAAAGAAGACCTAAAATATTTATTCAAATATGCTCACACAACTAATTATACAAAAAATGGTAACTACGCTACTCTTTATTTATCAAGGATTACAATACCAAATATTAAAGGGCTATGGCATTCAATGCCTACCAATGTAAGAATAGAAAAGCTAATAGAAAACAATATAAAAACCAAGTTAATAGAGATACCAAAAGAAAAAGACCTTTTTATTAAAATGGCCTTAATCTCAAATGGGATAGAAAAGGCATAACAATCATATTAACACTCATAGCAATACCTCATAATTAAATAACATCACCATCATTGAGAAAACATGGGCGCTTTCGCGCCCTTTCTATTAATTACCCTTCCTGATTCTCCCCTGCCACCGGCTCGGTGCCAGCGACCGGTTCGATCTCGATGCGATCCACCCGCTGCAAGCCACGGGGCAGCTTGGCGCCGCGGCGGCCGCGCTCGCCACGATAGTACTCGAGATCCGAGGGTTTCAGAGTCAGCTTGCGCTTGCCGGCAAACAGGGTGACCGACTGGCCGGCGGGCACCACGGCGAGCTGGGTGACAAACTCCTCGCGTGCCTTCACCCGGGCCGAGGGGATGCTGATGATCTTGTTGCCCTTGCCCTTGCCGAGCACCGGCAGGGTCGAAAGCGGGAACAGCAGCATGCGCCCCTCGTTGGAGATGGCCATGCAGAGATCGCTGTCCGGGCGCTTGATGGGCTGCGGCGCCAGCACCTGGCCTCCCTCCGGCACCGACAGCAGCGCCTTGCCGTTCTTGTTCTTGCCGATCATGTCTTCATAGCTGCAGACGAAGCCATATCCCGCATCGGTCGAGAGCAGATAGGGCTCCTGCTCGCTTCCCATCACCACATGGTGCACCTCTTCGCCCGGGCTTAAGGCGAAGCGACCGGTGAGCGGCTCGCCCTGGCTGCGGGCCGAGGGCAGGGTGTGTGCCTCCAGGGAATAGCTGCGCCCCAGGGTGGAGAGAAATACCGCCTGCTGGTTGCTGCGCCCCTGGGCGTCGCACAGGAAGTGATCGCCGGCCTTGTAGCTGAGGCCTGCGCTGTCCACGTCGTGCCCCTTGGCGGCGCGGATCCAGCCCGCGGCCGAGAGGATGACGGTGACCGGCTCGCTCGGGGTGAGCTCCTTCTCGGTCAGGGCCACGGCGGCGGCGCGCTCCACCAGGGGGGTGCGGCGATCGTCGCCGTACTTCTCGGCGTCGGCCAAGAGCTCCTTCTTGATGAGGGTCGAGAGGCGGCGCTCGGAGCCGAGGATGAGCTCGAGCTTGCCGCGCTCCTCTTCCAGCTCTTTTTGCTCGGCGCGGATCTTGAACTCCTCGAGCTTGGCCAGATGGCGCAGCTTGAGCTCGAGGATCGCCTCGGCCTGGGTCTCTGTGATGCCGAAGCGTTCGATCATCACGGCGCCCGGCTCATCCTCGGTGCGGATGATGTGGATCACCTCGTCGATGTTGAGGTAGGCGATCAGCAGGCCTTCGAGGATGTGCAGGCGGGAGAGCACCTTGTCGAGACGATACTGCAGGCGGCGGCGCACGGTTTCACGGCGGAAGGTGAGCCACTCGGTGAGTATGGTCTTGAGATCCTTGACCTGGGGGCGGTTATCCAGCCCCAGGATATTGAGGTTGACCCGGTAGTTCTTTTCGAGATCCGTGCTGGCAAAGAGATGCGCCATCAGGCCACCCACATCGATGCGGTTGGAGCGCGGCACTATCACCAGACGGGTCGGGTTCTCGTGATCCGACTCGTCGCGCAGGTCGGTCACCATGGGCAGCTTCTTGGCGGTCATCTGCCCGGCGATCTGCTCGAGGATCTTGGCGCCCGAGGCCTGGTGCGGCAGGGCGGTGATGACGATCTCGCCGTCTTCCAGCGCCCAGACGGCGCGCTGCTTGATAGAACCCTTGCCGGTCTCGTAGATTTTGCGGATCTCGTCACGGGGCGTGATGATCTCGGCGTTGGTCGGGTAGTCCGGCCCCTGAATGTGGGCCATCAGGGCATCGAGCCCGGCCTCGGGGTTGTCGAGCAGCTCGGCGCAGGCGTGAGCCACCTCGCGGGCGTTGTGGGGCGGAATGTCGGTCGCCATCCCCACCGCGATGCCGGTCACCCCGTTGAGCAGGATATGGGGCAGGCGCGAGGGCAGCACCTTGGGCTCTTTCATGGTGCCGTCGAAGTTGGGCACCCAGTCGGCCGTGCCCTGGCCGAGCTCGGAGAGCAAAATTTCCGAGAAGCGCGACAGGCGCGCCTCGGTGTAACGCATGGCGGCGAACGACTTGGGATCGTCCGGCGCACCCCAGTTGCCCTGACCGTCCACCAGCGGGTAGCGGTAGGAGAAGGGCTGGGCCATCAGCACCATGGCTTCATAGCAGGCGCTGTCCCCGTGGGGGTGGTACTTACCCAGTACGTCACCCACGGTACGGGCCGATTTCTTGTGCTTGGAGAGGGCCGAGAGTCCCAGCTCGCTCATGGCGTAGATGATGCGGCGCTGTACCGGCTTGAGACCGTCGCCGATGTGCGGCAGGGCGCGGTCCATGATGACGTACATGGAGTAGTCGAGGTAGGCCTTCTCGGTGAAGGCGTGCAGTGGCTGACGCTCCACCCCGTCGAGGCTCTGCTCTAGGTCACTCATGGGTTCTTCTCTTGGTTATAGGGGGCGGCGCTGGCCGCCCGAATTCGGGGGCACGGCCCGGGCCGTGCCGCTTGGGGTTACACCTCGGCGAGGTTGCCCTTCTCTTCGAGCCACTCGCGGCGATCGGAGGCACGCTTCTTGGCCAGCAGCATGTCCATCAGCTTCATGGTGGCCTCGGCGTCTTCCATGGTGAGCTGCACCAGGCGGCGGGTATTGGGATCCATGGTGGTCTCGCGCAGCTGCTTGGGGTTCATCTCACCCAGGCCCTTGAATCGGGTCACCATCACCTTGCCCTTCTTCTTCTCCGCCTCGACCCGCTCGAGCACGCCATTCTTCTCGTCCTCGTCGAGGGCGTAGTAGACCTCCTTGCCGATATCGATGCGATAGAGGGGCGGCATGGCCACATAGACGTGCCCCTTCTCCACCAGGGTGCGGAAGTGCTTCACGAACAGGGCGCACAGCAGGGTGGCAATGTGCAGGCCGTCGGAGTCCGCATCGGCGAGGATGCACACCTTGCCGTAGCGAAGGCCGCTAAGATCGTCCGAGTCGGGATCGAGGCCGATGGCCACCGAGATGTCGTGTACCTCCTGGGAGGCGAGCACCTGGCCGGCCTCGACCTCCCAGGTGTTCAGGATCTTGCCGCGCAGGGGCATGATGGCCTGAAACTCCCGGTCGCGCGCCTGCTTGGCGCTGCCGCCCGCCGAGTCACCCTCCACCAGGAACAGCTCCCCCTGCATGGGGTCGGCGCAGCCGCAGTCGGTAAGCTTGCCCGGCAGGGCCGGCCCCTGGGTGACCTTCTTGCGTACCACCGTCTTGGCGGCGCGCATGCGGCGCTGGGCGCTGGAGATGCAGAGCTCGGCGATCTGCTCGGCCAGCTCGGTGTTGGCATTCAAGAACAGGCTGAAGGCGTCTTTCACCACGCCCGAAACAAATGCCGCGCACTGGCGCGACGACAGCCGCTCCTTGGTCTGGCCGGCGAACTGGGGATCCTGGATCTTGACCGAGAGGATGTAGGCGCAGCGATCCCAGATGTCTTCCGGGGTGAGCTTGACGCCGCGCGGCAGAAGATTGCGAAACTCGCAGAACTCGCGCATGGCGTCGAGCAGCCCCTGGCGCAGGCCGTTGACGTGGGTGCCGCCCAGCGCCGTGGGGATCAGGTTCACATAGGATTCGGCGAGGCTCTCACCCCCCTCGGGCAGCCAGCACAGGGCCCAGTCCGCCGCCGAGCTCTCGGTGGCAAAAGAGCCGACGAAGGGCTGCTCCGGCAGGCAGGGGACGTTCTTGACCGCGTCCACCAGGTAATCTTTCAGGCCATCTTCATAGCACCAGGCGAGCTTGATGCCGGTGTTCTTGTCGAGGAAGGTGATCGAGAGGCCGGGGCAGAGCACGGCCTTGGCCTTGAGCAGGTGCTCGAGCTTGGAGACCGAAAATTTCGGGGAGTCGAAGTAGTGGGCCTCGGGCCAGAAGCGCACCCGGGTGCCGGTGTTGCGCCGCCCGCAGGTGCCGGTGACCGCGAGCTCAGAGGCCTTCTCCCCCTTCTCGAAGGCGATCTCGTAGACCTGGCCGTCGCGGCGCACCGTCACCTCGACCCGGGTCGAGAGGGCGTTGACCACCGAGATCCCCACCCCGTGCAGACCGCCGGAGAACTGATAGTTCTTGCCCGAGAACTTGCCCCCCGCGTGCAGCTTGCAGAGGATAAGCTCCACCCCCGAGACCCCCTCTTCCGGGTGGATATCCACCGGCATGCCACGGCCGTCGTCGATCACCTCGAGGGACTGATCCTCGTGCAGGATCACCTCGACGCTGCGGGCGTGGCCTGCCAGCGCCTCGTCGACGCTGTTGTCGATGACCTCCTGACCCAGGTGGTTGGGGCGGGTGGTGTCGGTGTACATGCCGGGGCGACGTCGCACCGGCTCCAGGCCATTAAGGACCTCAATGGCATCGGCATTGTATTGAGACATGGATTCTCGGGTCTGGGCAAAAGAGAGTTGATGGGAATCTTAACCCCTCCCCCGCAGGGGAACAAACTATGGCAGGGGTTAGCCGCCGAAATGGGGGCTCACGACAGATGAATGGCGCGGGCCAGGGCGCGGTAATCCCTATCGCCGAGTTGATCGGCGAAGAGGGCGAGTCCGCCTTGCTCGAAGCGAAGCCAGAGCAGACCCGGCAAGACGCGGCAGCGCGCCGGCTGCCAGGGGTGCCCATCGCGCCAGAGCCGCTCCCCGTCCCAGGCCAGGGTCGGGGCGGCGCGTCCCATAACCAACCAGGAACGCCACAGGGCCAGCCCCCAGAGGGGGACAAACAACCCCCACTGCCAGCCGTCAAGCCAGAAGGGGGTCGGGGCGATCAGCAACAGATAGAGCAGCAGCATCACCCCCCGCCCCCGGCGCGACGGGCGCAGTGGCAGGGGGGCGCCGGTCACAGCCTGGCGTCGTGACGGGCCTGGTTGCGCTGCAGGATGAAGGGCACCAGGGCGGCAAAATCGGGGTCGCTGGGCACGCCGTGGCCCATAAACCACTTGAAGAGATCCGGGTCGTCGCAGGTGAGCAGGCGCTCGAAGGTCTTCTGCTGCTCCGGGGTGAGGGCGTCGTATTCGTGCTCGAAGAAGGGCATCACGATCACGTCCAGTTCCAGCATGCCACGGCGGCAGGCCCACTTGAGACGGGATTTCTCGGCTGGGGTCAACATCGACATTACTCCAAGTGAAAACGGGGGGATGGTAGCAGCCCGATTTTCCGGCTGACAAATTTTCCTTCCATCTTTACCATGACGGTCACATCTTTTGCCCCTGTCGGACACCCATCATGAGTAGCCAACTGCCTGTTTTTCCAGCACAACCCACCCTCTATACCCTGCCCGGTTTCGCCGCCATCCGGCTCACCGGCGAAGAGCGGGTCAAGTATCTGCAGGGCCAGGTCACCTGTGATGTGGCGGCACTGACCCCGGGCCAGCAGACCCTGGGGGGGCACTGCGATCCCAAGGGCAAGCTGTGGAGCGACTTTCGCCTGCTCACCCTGGCGTCGGCCCTGCTGCTGGTGCTGCGCCGCTCGGCCCTGGCTCGCGAGCTGCCCGAGCTGAAAAAATTCGCGGTCTTCTCCAAGGTGGAGATCGTCGAGGCGCCCCACACATTGGCGGGCCTGGCCGGCAACGGGTGTGACGCCCTGATGGCCGACACCTTCGGCCTCACCGGCAGCGGCCTCATCCCCGGCGGCATGGCGGTGCGCCTCGAGGCCGACCGCTGGCTGCTGGCCAGCGAATCCCTGCCCGCACTGACCCTGCCCGAGGGGAGCGAGGGCGACTGGATGGGCTTTGAGATCCTCGCCGGCCTGCCCCATCTCGAGGCAGCCCATCAGGGGGAGTACATTCCCCAGATGATCAACCTGCAGGCCCTGGACGGCATCAGCTTCAGCAAGGGGTGCTACACGGGTCAGGAGACGGTGGCCCGCGCCAAGTACCGGGGCGCCAACAACCGCGCCCTGTTCCTGCTCGAAGGCAACGCCGGCCGCGAGGTGTCGGCCGGCGATACCCTGGAGCTCCGCCTCGGGGAGAACTGGCGCCGCAGCGGCATGGTGATCAATGTCTGGCAGGAAGGTGACGCCCTGCTGGTGAGCGCCGTACTGCCCAAGGATACCGAGGCCGATGCCGAGTTCCGCCTCAAAGAGGACGAGGGCTCGGCCCTGCGCCTGCGCCCCCTGCCCTACGAGCTGATCGACTAGGGAGGGGCGCCTCTACCCCTCCTCTCCCTGACCCCGGGTGCGCGCCTGTAGCGCCTCTTTCAACCAGCGCCCCGCCTGTCCGAGCGGGCGGGCGCGATGCCACAAGAGCTCGGTGCTCATGGCCGGCGGCCCCGCCAGAAAGGTGGGGGTCAGGCAGACCAGCTCACCCCGGGCCAGGGGCCCCTCCACCAGCACATCGGGGATACTGGCCCACCCCAGCCCCCGCCGTACCAGCTCCAGCACCGCCATGTCCCCCTCGGCCCACCAGACCCGGCTCGCCACCCGAAAACGCTGACGCTCCTGCCCGTCGTGGCGTCCGGTCACCATGATCTGCCGGCTCCCCTGCAGGGCGTCCAGGGTCGTGCTCTGCTGCCCGGCCAACGGGTGAGAAGGGGCCACGACCAGCGGCATGGTGACCCGTCCCAGCGGGGCCGCCACTATATCGGGTGAGGGGGCCAGTTGCTCATAACTGATCCCCAGCTGGGCACGCCCCGAGAGCAGCAGCTGATGAAGATCCTCGAGCAGGGGAAAAAGCAGCTCCAGCTCCACCGTCGGGAAGCGCAGGGAGAACGCCTCCAGCAGATCCCCCAGCCAGGGGAGCCAGGTGTCGTCGTCGACGGCCAGGGTGAGACGGGGCTCCACTCCGGCGGCCAACTCACCGGCCAGGGCCGTCAGTTCGCCACAGCGCGCCATCACCAGACGCGCCTCGGCCAGGATCCGCTCCCCCTGAGGGGTGAGGCGCGGCATCCGGCCACTGCGATCGAACAGGGTGAGATCGAGATCGATCTCCAGATTGGCAATGGCACTGCTCACTACCGACTGGGCCTTGCCCAGATGGCGGGCCGCCGCCGAGAAGGAGCCCTGATCCGCCACCACCAACAGGGTGCGCAACTGTTCCAGAGAGGGGGTCATCTATCGCCTTTATAGATAGGTTCTAACTTAGTTCTATCGTTACTCATCGATATAGTGCCGGCAACCCCCTACCGGAGTGAACCAAGATGATGAGAAACGGATCGGACCGGCTGCGCCATACCCTGGGCTTTGAACTGCTCGGGGTCGCCCTCTGCGCCCCTCTGGCCAGCTGGTTACTGGGCCTGGAGCTGGGCCACACCGGGGTGATGGCCATCGGCCTCACCCTGATCGCCACCGTCTGGAACTATGGCTATAACCTGATGGTGGATCGCTGGATGGCGCGCCACCTGGGGCGAGTCGAGAAGCGCTGGCACGAGCGGCTGCTGCACGCCCTCGGCTTCGAGGGGGGACTGCTGCTCATCAGCCTGCCGCTCATCGCCTGGTGGCTCTCACTCTCCCTGTGGCAGGCGCTGCTGATGGATCTGGGCTTCGCCCTCTTCTATCTGGTCTACGCCTTCTTCTACAACCTGGCCTACGACAAGATCTTCCCCATCCCCCAGAACGCCTGAACGCAAAGAGGCCCGCAATCGCGGGCCCCTGTGTGGCTTGGGAAGGGATCAGGCGGCGGCCTGCTCCTCCTCGGCCACGGCTTCGATGCCGTTCTCGCTCTTGGCGACCACCACGCAGACGGCGGTGTCACCCACCACGTTGGAGGAGGTGCAGAACATGTCATTGATGCGATCCACCGCCATGATGATGGCCAGGGCCTCCATGGGCAGACCGAGTTGCATCAGCATCACACCGATCATCACCACACCACCACCCGGCACACCGCCCGCACCGATGGAGAGGATCAGCACGGTGAAGCCGATGGCCAGCAGGTCGCCGGTATGGATGGTGGCGCCGGTGGCGTTGGCCACGAACAGGGTCGCCAGGGTGATGTAGATGGAGACACCGGACATGTTCATGGTGGCGCCGAGCGGCACGCCGAAGCCGGCGATGGACTTGGAGACACCAAACTTCTCAACCAGGGTACGCATGGTCACCGGGATGGTGGCGTTGGAGCTGGCGGTGGAGAGGGAGAAGAGCACCTGCTCACGGGTCTTGCGACGGAACTCGGAGGGCTTGACCCCGGCCATCACCCACACCAGCAGGGGGTAGACCACGAAGATCCAGACCACCAGCATGGCCACCACCAGTATCACGTAGCTGGCGACGGAGAGCAGGGTCGACGCTTCCATGGTGGCACCCAGTTGCAACATCAGGGCAAAGACGCCGTAGGGAGCCAGCTTCATCACCAGGCCGACCAGCTTCATCATCACCTCGTTGGCGATCTTGAAGGTGTTGACGGCCGGACCGCCGCGGTGATCCAGCGCCTGGATAGCCAGACCGGTCAGGATCGCCATGAAGATGATCTGCAGCATGTCACCGGAGGCAAAGGCCTGGATCGGGTTGCTCGGCACGATATTCATGATCATCTTGCCGATGTCCGGGGTGGTGGTGTCGCCGATGTCGACCGCCTGGGCCGCCAGCGGCAGATGGGCACCCAGGCCCGGCTGCAGCAGCAGGCCGACGGTCAGGGCGGCGGTGATCGCCAGCACGGTGTTGGCGATATAGAGGAAGAAGGTCTTGGAGCCGAGGCGACCGAAGCTCGCCACGTCCTTGAGCTCACACACCCCGCATACGATGGAGATGTAGACCAGGGGGATCACCATCAGCTTGATGAGGGAGACGAACATGCCGCCCACACCGCTGGCGGTCCCGACGACCCACTCATTGAGCAGGCCATTGCCCGGGAACAGGTACTGGATGGCGGTGCCGATCAAGAGCCCCACGAAGAGGCCGATGAATATACGGGAGGAAAGCGACTTTTCCATTATTGGAGACTCCTGCGTGTCTGTATTTTCCGTGTCTGTCTGTTGTCGTTTTTTTAGCCTGTATCACTGGAGTGATGGCGCGACACAGATTTAACATCCATGAAACAACTTTTCCACTAGCAGCGAATATGACTACTCGAGCCTGTGAAGGGCCTCACAATAACAGCGTTAATCACCGCATGGAACGGCCTGGGCAGCACATAAACCCAAACGAACCCCATCATGATTTAGTGGCAAGCACTGATGGAGCGACAGGTTTATGGCATTTTTAGCTGGTTAAATTCGAAAGGTTGGTTTTAAAAACCAAAGCAAACGTAACATTGCAGCAACAAAAAAGTTGAAAGTCGCCAGAGAAAAGCAGAAAGAGAGGCCGGTTTGAAAACCGGCCGGAGGGGTCAAGCGGGATCATCCTCCATCTCGGGCTCGGCAAGACGCGCCTCGACATCGGCCAGGGCCTGCTGCAGCAAGGCTCGCGCCGCCAGCTGATCCCCCTTGTGCAGACGCTCGAAGAGGTGCTGCTGGATCACCCTGTGAAGCTGCTCCACCGTCACCGGCTCGAGCTCTTCCTTCTCCAGCTCTGCATTCAGTTCATCGACCGTGCTGCGCAGCAAGCCGTGCAGTTGGGCCAGCATGCGCCGCTCCCCGTCACGGATCAGGTTCAGTCTGCGAATCTGCTGCTGTTCATTGTTGTGCGTCATAAGTGTCCTTTGTCATCCACATCCCCCAACATCCAGCTGGGATTTTGCACCCGACACGGGGCGTCGTCCACCACCCGTCGAGGGGGGATTGCGCAGGCTGAATGGCTGTCATTTTGATGGCCGACTTGTATAGTAGTGACCTCGTTTCACAGACCCGATCCAGCCATGACCGAAGCCATAGTGGTGCTCTGCACCTGCCCCGATGCCGCCAGTGCCGACCGCCTCTGTGAGGCCCTGCTCGAAGCCCGTCTCGCCGCCTGTATCAACCAGCTGCCCGCCGTCACCTCGGTCTACCGCTGGGAAGGCAAGGTAGAGCGCGCCAGCGAGATCCAGCTGATCATCAAGAGCACGGCCCGCCATCAGGGCGCCATCACAGAGTGCATTCTGGCCCATCACCCCTATCAGGTGCCGGAGATCCTCACCCTGCCCGTGGCCGGCGGTCACGCCCCCTATCTCGCCTGGCTGGCCGAGGAGACCCGATGATCCGTCTGCTCCTTCTGCTCGCCTGTCTGCTGGGCACCACCCTGCCGACCCAGGCAGCCTCGAACGATCTGCTCGGTGCCCTCGGTATCGAGCAGGCTCCCCGTTTTCTCAAGGTGGATGAGGCGTTTCGCCTGGAGAGCCGCCAGGAGGGAAAACAGCTGCTGCTGACCCTGCAGATCGCCGACGACTACTACCTCTATCGCCACCGCTTTTCCTTCAAGGGTGAGGGGGTGACCTTCGCCGAGCCCGAGCTCCCCGCCGGCCTCCCCCATGAGGACGACTTCTTCGGCAAGAGCGAGATCTACACCCAGAGCGTCACCATTCCCCTCACCCTGCTCACCGCAAGCGAAGGGGGCAGGGTGCACCTCTCCTATCAGGGGTGCACCGAGGGACTCTGCTACCCGCCGACCGACAAGATCATCACCATTGAGCCCATCGCGGCCGACGCACCGGCCGGGGCACCCGACACGACGACCCGGGCCGCCAGCGAACAGGAGCAGTTGGCCGCGACCCTCGGCAGTCAGGGGTTGTGGCTGAGCGTGGCCGCCTTCTTCGCCCTGGGGCTGGGGCTCGCCTTCACCCCCTGCGTCTTCCCCATGTATCCCATCCTCACCGGCATCATCGCCGGGGCCGGGGCACGCCTCTCTACCGGCCGCGCCTTCGCCCTCTCCATGGCTTATGTGCAGGGGATGGCGGTGACCTATACCCTGCTCGGTCTGGTGGTGGCCTCGGCAGGGCTGCAGTTCCAGGCGGCCCTGCAGGCGCCGGCCATGCTCATCACCCTGTCAGTGCTGTTCGTGCTGCTCGCCCTCTCCATGTTCGGCCTCTACACCCTGCAGCTCCCCTCGGCCCTGCAGACCCGACTCGCGGGTCTGTCCAACCGCCAGCAGGGAGGGAGCCTGGCCGGCGTCACCCTGATGGGGATGATCTCCGGGCTGGTCTGCTCCCCCTGCACCACGGCTCCCCTCTCGGGGGCACTGCTCTACGTGGCCCAGAGCGGCGATCTGCTGCTCGGGGGGGCCGCTCTCTACGCCCTGTCACTTGGCATGGGGTTGCCCCTGCTGCTGCTCGGTACCTCGGGCGGTCGCCTGCTGCCCAAGGCGGGCGCCTGGATGGATCGCGTCAAGCAGCTGTTTGGCTTCGCCCTGCTGGCGGTGCCCCTGCTGTTGCTGTCACGCCTGTGGAGCGACCAGGTGACCACCCTGGCCTGGATTGGCTGGGTCCTGCTGCTGTGTGGCTATCTCTATCACCACAATCAGCACGCCCCCCACTCCCCCTGGCGCAGCGTGCGCGGCTTCGTGCTGCTGCTCGCCATGATGGGCGCCGTGGTCACCGCCCACGACACCTGGCGCGGCACCTCGCTGGCCGTGGCTGCCCCCGAGGCGCCGCAGTTTATCCGTATCAAGCGCGGTGACGATCTGACCGCCCGTCTGGCCGAGGCCAGGGGCAAGCCGGTGCTGCTCGATCTCTACGCCGACTGGTGCGTGGCCTGCAAGGAGTTCGAGCACAAGACCTTCAGCGATCCGGCCGTGCGCCAGCGTTTTAAGAACATGGTGCTGCTGCAGGCGGACGTGACCGCCAACGACGATGACGACGTCACCCTGCTCAACGACCTCAAGGTGCTGGGGCTACCGACCCTGATCCTCTTCGATCGAGAGGGCAAAGAGGTGCCCGGCAGCCGCATCACCGGCTTTATGGAGCCGGCACCGTTCGCCCGGCGTCTGGATCAGGTGCTGGGAGAGCAGCCGTAACCGGGGAGAGGTTTCCCCTCGGCCTCCCCCGTGGCACAATCGCGCCTCCCGTTTCGCGCTGTATTCCGGAGTATTCATGAAGAGATGGTTTTGGCTGCTTGCCCTGCTGCTCGGCGCGTGCAGCTCGGGGCCCGGAGCGGATGAGGTGAAGCGGCTGGTGCAGGCCCATCTGCAGGCCGAACTCGGCAGCGCCCTGGTGGAGCCGGTGGATCTGACCATAGTGGAGCAAAGTGAGACCCAGGAGGGGCTCTACAAGGTGGCGGTGCGCTATCAGCTCCACTTCCTCAAGGACTTTGCCGAACTCGATACCCAGAGCAACGACGATCTGGTCTACGACGGCAATGGCAAGTTTCACCAGGATCTGCCCCTGATGACCCTGGAATCCCGCTACGGGGAGTTCAAGGCGGGGGAGCGCAGAGCGCAGGAGAGCACTCTCTGGGTGGTGCGCACCGAGCAGGGGTGGCGGCTGGCAGAGCCGGTCGCCGCGCCACACAGCTGATAGAACAAAGGGCCCGAACGGGCCCTTTTTGTTGCCATCAGCCCCCGTGATAGGGGCGTGAGAGCTCGTGTACCGCGTCGACGAAGACGCCGGCGTGGGCCGGGTCCACATCCTGATGGATGCCGTGACCCAGGTTGAAGACGTGACCGGTGCCCTTGCCGAAACCGGCGAGTATGCTCCCCACCTCTTCACGGATGCGCGCGGGTGAGGCGTAGAGCATGGAGGGATCCATGTTGCCTTGCAGGGCAACCTTGTCACCGACCCGGCGCCTGGCGTCCGCAATATCGGTGGTCCAGTCCAGCCCCAGGGCATCGCAACCGGTGGCGGCAATCTGCTCGAGCCACTGGCCACCGTTCTTGGTAAACAGGGTGACCGGCACGCGGCGACCGTCGTGCTCGCGGATCAGGCCATCGACGATCTTGTGCATGTAGTGCAGGGAGAAGTCGCGGTAATCGCGGGGGGTCAGCACCCCACCCCAGGTGTCGAACACCATCACCGACTGGGCACCGGCGCGGATCTGGGCGTTGAGGTAGAGGATGACGCTGTCGGCCAGCTTGTCGAGCAGCAGGTGCAGAGCCCGGGGATCGGCGTACATCATCTGCTTGATCCTGGTGAAGGCCTTGGAGCTGCCCCCCTCCACCATGTAGGTGGCCAGGGTCCAGGGACTGCCGGAGAAGCCGATCAGCGGCACCTCCCCCTTGAGCTCGCGGCGGATGGTGCGCACCGCGTTCATTACATAGCCGAGCTCGTCTTCCGGATCCGGTACCGGCAGGGCCTGCACGTCGGCCAGGGAACGCACCGGGCGCTCGAAGCGGGGGCCTTCCCCTTGCTCGAAGTAGAGTCCGAGACCCATGGCATCCGGCACGGTGAGGATGTCAGAGAAGAGAATGGCGGCATCGAGCGGGTAACGACGCAGGGGCTGCAGAGTCACCTCGCAGGCCAGCTCGGCGTTGCGGCACAGGGACATGAAGTCACCGGCCTGGGCACGGGTTGCCTTGTACTCCGGCAGATAACGGCCAGCCTGGCGCATCATCCATACCGGGGTCATGTCGACCTCCTGGCGCAGCAGGGCGCGCAGGTAACGATCATTCTTCAGTTCACTCATCCCTACATCCAATCTGGTATCGAAAGTGCAACATTGTACCACCCCGGGGCCGTGGGCGGGACCGCCAAAGTGTGAGAGAGCGCAAAGTCAGGAGGGCTCGCCCTCGATGGCCGCCAGGGTCAGGGCGATAAGCCGGCGGGCTATGGTGCCGTGGGGCGGCAGACGGGGCAGGGCCCCGGCCCGAAAGAAATCCGCATCCACCAGCTCCTCCTCCTGCAGCGTCAGCTCACCGCTCTCGTAGTCGGCCAGAAATCCCATCATCAGGCTGTGGGGGAAGGGCCAGGGCTGGCTCGCCACATAACGGATGTTGGTGACCCGGATGCCGCTCTCCTCGAACACCTCGCGTGCCACACACTGCTCCAGGCTCTCCCCGGGTTCGACGAACCCCGCCAGCACTGTGTACATGGGATCCACCGCCTGATGGTGGCGACGGTGGGCGGCGAGCAGGATCTCGGGGCCACGGCGCACCGCCACTATGATGCAGGGGGAGAGACGCGGATAGACGGTGTGCCCCTCGCGGCAGACCATGGCCCACTCCCGATCAGCGGGGACCGCCGGGGCTCCGCAGTGGCCGCAGAAGCGGTGGCTGCGGCGAAAGTTCACCAGCTGCCAGGCGCGACCGGCGAGGCGAAAGGCCTCCTCGTCGCCGGCCTCCATCAGGGAGCGCAGGGGGGCAAAGCCCTCTCCCGGCTCCCCCTCCCCCAGATCGAGCAGATAGCAGGGGCGCCCCTGCCAGTGATCGAAAGGCTCGGCGCGGCGATCGGCGAAGGCGGCGGGCACGACTCCGGGCAAGCGCCCCTCTTCAAGCCACAGGCGAGCCTCACCGCCCAGGATGAACCAGAATCCCGACTCGCTATTTAACCCCATGATCTGAATGCCTTTTGTCCATGAACAACCGAAAGGACATGGTACTCCCGGGGAGACGGGCTGCATATCCTCTTCATCCGGCTATTGACGCTCGCGGGGAATTTACATAGTTATAGATTTGTTAGAGTGCCGCATCGTGCATGCACCATGGAGGGGATATGCTGAGCAAACTGGAGCAGACCAGGCAGAAATATGCGGGGCAACACAGCGCCATCGATGCCTTTCTCGACGCCCGCCAGACCCTGCTGGTGGAGTATATGAAGCTGGCGGGACTGTCGGCCCAGCGCAGCAAGGCGCGCTCCCTTCCCTGTTGTGACGCCATCACCGGCTTTTGCGATCTGCTGGTGGACTATGTGAGCGCCGGGCACTTCGAGATCTACGACCATGTGATGCACGCCTACGAGAACGCCAAGGGTGAGCAGCTGGAGCTGGCCCAGAGCATCTATCCCAAGCTGCGCGCCTGCACCGACTTCGCCTTGCGCTTCAACGACAAGTACGCCGATGCCCAGGAGGATGAGCTGCTGAGCCTGGACGAGGATCTCAACCGCCTCGGCCCTGTGCTCGAGGAGCGCTTCCGCCAGGAGGACCAGCTGGTCAAGGCGCTGCAACTGCTCGAGCAGTTGACCGCCCCCACCCAGTAGGTCGTTTTTCCGAGTCAGCTCACTGCCGCCCCTCGCGGGCTGGGTTACACTTGGCAAAGAGATGACCGGCAACCATTGAGGAGAGCCACATGTCCGAGCGCCGCCGCTTCTCGCGGATCCTCTACTCCACCCCCGCTCGCCTGAGCCAGGGTGAGCGCCACTGGCAGACCGAGCTTATCGACATCTCCCTTCAGGGGGCCCTGATCCGCCGCCCGTCTGACTGGAGCCATGGGGAGAGCCTCGACTACCACCTCACCTTCCATCTCGCCGGCAGCGAGATCGAGATCAAGATGGAGGTGGAGCTCTCCCATCTGGACGACGAGAAGCTCGGCCTCTACTGCCACCACCTGGATATCGACAGCGCCACCCACCTGCGCCGCATGATTGAGCTCAACGTCGGCGACGAAGATCTGCTGCACCGGGAACTCGAAGAGCTGCTCGAAGAGCATCTCGAACACCCCCACCCCTGATACGCGGGGCCTTCGGGCCCCGCCGTTTTTAGCCCCCCACCCCATGGTCGCCGCCGGTCAGTGCGGCAAGAGAGCCCGAGGCAGGACGCCCGATGAACTTCACCTTTCGCCAGGTTCGCTACTTCGTGGCGGTGGCCGATTGTCTCTCGGTCAGCCGCGCCGCCCAGGAGTTGCACATCTCCCAATCCGCCGTGACCGGCGCCATTCGCGAGCTCGAAGAGGGGGTCGGCGCCACCCTGTTCGAACGGGGGCCGCGCGGCGTGACCCTGACCCCCCAGGGGCACCAGTTCCTGTTGCACGCCCGCCGCATCCTCGGCGCCATGAGCGACGCCGCCCACTCCCTCAAGGGGACGGCGAAGGAAGAGGAGGGGCGCCTCACCATCGGCGTCACCAGCCTGGTGGCGGGTTATTACCTCTCCGACGCCCTCGGCCGCTTTCGCCGCCTCTTTCCCGGGGTGAACATAGAGGTGAAAGAGGATGAACAGGCCTTTCTCGAGCATCAGATCGTCAACGGCGAGATCGACGTGGGGCTCTTGATGACCAATCGCACCATTCGCCACGAGGCCTTTGAGACCGAGCTGCTGACCCGCTCCCCCCTGCGCCTCTGGCTGCCGGCCAACCACCCCCTCTGCGCCCAGCCCAGCCTCTCCCTCACCGAGCTGGCCGAGGAGCCCCTCATCGCCCTCACCGCCGATCAGATGGAGCAGGTGATCCAGGCGGGCCTGCGCCGCTATGGCCTTCGCCCGCGCATCGTGCTGCGTACCGGCTCGGTGGAGGCGGTGCGCAGCCTGGTCACCAGCCACCTGGGACTGGCCCTGCTGCCAGATTTTGCCTATCGCCCCTGGTCTCTGGAGCAGGAGCGGGTCGAGGCGCGGGAGATCAAAGAGCCCATCCCGGCCATCGACATCGGCCTGGTGTGGCGACGCGGATCCCACCTGCCCTGGGAGGCCAGGGAGTTTATCGAGATCGCCAAGGAGCAGGGGCGGCTACGCGCCCGGCTCGGCCCGAACCGATAGCGCTGCGAACCGACAGGAGCGCAGGGCCTGCGCCACCATGTAACAAGCGGGCTTCATTCGAAGTCGATATCACTTTTCCCGATAGCTACCCGCCTAAAAATTGAAATTCTCATTACGCGCCCCCTCTCCTACGCTCATCAGTGCGTTAACAGGATGTTAATCACCCAACACCCCATACAAGATGCAAGGAGAGCACCATGAGAGCGCGCGCACTCTGCCTCGGATTACTGGCCTCATCACTGCCGCTGCACGCGGCACCGCAAGGAGAGGGGCAGGTCGATATCGTCGCCTGGGCCGGCTATGTGGAGCGGGGCGAGACCGACAAGAACTACGACTGGGTCACCGGCTTCGAGAAGGCCACCGGTTGCAAGGTAACGGTCAAGACCGCCGCCACCTCCGACGAGATGGTGGCCCTGATGAACGAAGGGGGCTTCGATCTGGTGACCGCCTCGGGGGATGCCAGCCTGCGCCTCATCGCCGGTGGCAAGGTGCAGCCCATCGATCTCTCGCGCATCCCGAGCTGGAACAAGATAGACCCGCGCCTGCAAAACGCCACCTGGCACAAGGTGGGCGGCAAGCACTACGGGGTGCCCTACCAGTGGGGCTCCAACGTCTTGATGTACAACACCAAGGTCTTCCCCAAGGCGCCCGACTCCTGGTCCGTGGTGTTCGAGCCCCAGACCCTGCCGGACGGCAAGCCCAACAAGGGGCGCATCCAGGCCTTCGACGGCCCCATCTACATCGCCGACGCCGCCCTCTACCTGATGACCCACAAACCCGAGCTCGGTATCAAGGACCCCTATGAACTGAACGAGGATCAGTACAAGGCCACCCTGGATCTGTTGCGCCAGCAGCGCCAGCTGGTGGGGCGCTACTGGCACGATGCCTTCGTGCAGATCGACGACTTCAAGAACGAAGGGGTGGTGGCGTCGAGCTCCTGGCCGTTCCAGGCCAACACGCTGGCCGCAGAGAAGCAGCCCGTCGCCACCGTGGTGCCCAGGGAGGGGGTGACCGGCTGGGCCGACACCACCATGCTGCACAGCGAAGCCAAGCACCCGGTGTGCGCCTACCAGTGGCTCGAGCACTCCCTCAATCCCAAGTTGCAGGGGGATCTCGCCGCCTGGTTTGGCTCTGTGCCCGTGGTGCCCGCCGCCTGTCAGGGTAACGCCCTGCTCGGGGACAAGGGGTGCCAGACCAACGGCGCCGACAACTTCGACAAGGTGCACTTCTGGCGCACCCCCACCACCCAGTGCCAGACCCAGAGGGCCTGCGTGCCTTACTACCGCTGGGTCTCCGACTACATCGCCGTGCTCGGCGGCCGCTGATCCTGCCGGGCCGGTCACGCCGGCCCCTCACTTCGGAGTCAATCCATGCACGCGGTACAGTTTGAACGGGTGAGTCGCCACTATGGGGCCGTCAAGGCGGTAGACCAGGTGTCGCTCGCCATCGCACCGGGGGAGTTTTTCTCCCTGCTGGGACCGAGCGGCTCGGGCAAGACCACCTGCCTGCGCATGCTGGCCGGGTTCGAATACCCGACCGGCGGCACCATTCGCCTCTTCGGGGAGGCGTGCTCCACCCTGCCCCCCTACGAGCGCCCCCTCAACACCGTCTTTCAGGACTACGCTCTGTTTCCCAACATGAACGTGCGCGACAACATCGCCTACGGCCTGATGATCAAGGGGGTCGACAGGGCCGGTCGCTATCGCCGCGCCGACGAGATGCTCGAGCTGGTGCGCCTGCCCGGGGTGGGCGATCGCCACCCGGGCCAGCTCTCCGGCGGCCAGCGCCAGCGCATCGCCATCGCCCGCGCCCTCATCAACCAGCCGCGGGTGCTGCTGCTCGACGAGCCCCTCGGGGCGCTCGATCTCAAGCTGCGCGAGCAGATGCAGCTCGAGCTCAAGGCCTTGCAGCGCCAGCTCGGCATCACCTTTATCTTCGTCACCCACGATCAGCAGGAGGCGCTCTCCATGAGCGATCGCCTCTGCATCTTCAATCAGGGGCGCATCGAGCAGGTGGCGGCCCCCGAGACCATCTACGACACCCCGGCCACCCCCTTCGTGGCCCGCTTCGTCGGCAGCGTCAACCTGTTCGAGGGCGAGGCCGCCCGCCGCCTCACCGGCCACAGCGGTCAGGTGATGGTGCGCCCGGAGCGGATCCACCTCGCCACGGCCGGCACCCCGGGCTGGTCCGGCGAGGTGCGCGAGGTGGAGTACCTCGGCCCCTACGTGCGCTACCGGGTGCGTATCGACAGCGACATCGAGCTCATCGTCAACCACCCCAACGAGGGACAGGCCCGCCTGCCGCTCGGGGAGCGGGTCTCTCTGAGCTGGGCGGCCCCCGCCGTGCACGCCCTGGGAGCAACCCCATGAACAGTGCAAGCCTGACCATGCCAAGCCATGCCCCCCGCGCCCCCCTGCGCCGGCGCCTCTCGACCCTGCTCTACGGCCGCTCCGGCCTGCTGCTGGGGATCCTGCTCGGGCCGCCCCTCATCTGGCTCGGCCTCATCTATGCCGGCTCCCTCCTGATGCTGCTCTCCAACGCCTTCTTCGGCCTCGACGAGTTCAGCGGCCAGATCCGTTATGCCTTCACCTGGCAAAACTTCATCGACCTGGCGCGTCCTGAGAACCGGGACGTGATCCTGCGCACCCTGACCATGTCCCTGCTGGTGACCCTGGCCTGCGCCCTGCTCGCCTTCCCCATCGCCTACTACATGGCGCGCTACACCCGGGGGCGGCAGCGGGCCTTCTTCTACATCGCCATCATGCTGCCGCTCTGGTCGAGTTATCTGGTGCGGGTCTACGCCTGGAAGCTGCTCCTGGCCAAGGAGGGAGCCATCAACTGGCTGGCCGGTCAGCTCGGGCTGGACGGCGTGCTGCAGGCCCTGCTGAGCCTGCCGGCCATCGGCGGCCCGTCGCTCTCGTTCTCGCGCCTGGGCACCTTTATCGTCTTCGTCTATGTCTGGCTCCCCTTCATGATCCTGCCGATCCAGGCGGCGGTGGAGCGGATCCCGGTCTCGCTCATCGAGGCGAGCGCCGATCTCGGCGCCACCCCGGGCCAGACCTTCCGCACCCTGCTGCTGCCCCTGGCGCTGCCGGGCGTGGTGGCGGGCTCCATCTTCACCTTCTCCCTGACCCTGGGGGACTACATCATCCCGGGCATCATCGGCAACTCCACCCTCTACATCGGGCAGGTGGTCTACATGCAGCAGGGCACGGCCGGCAACCTGCCATTTGCCGCCGCCTTCTCCCTGGTGCCGATCCTCATCATCGCCATCTACCTGACGGTGGCCAAACGTCTGGGGGCCTTCGATGCGCTTTGACCGAGCCGGGAGCGGATTGCGCCTCGCCGCCTATGGCGGGCTCGCCTTCCTGCACCTTCCCATGCTGTTTATCTTCCTCTATGCCTTCACCACCGAGAGCAAGAGCTACCAGTTCCCGCCCCCCGGCCTCACCCTGAAGTGGATTGGGGTCACCCTGGAGCGGCCCGACGTGTGGCGCGCCATCCGCCTGTCCCTCGAGGTGGCGAGCCTCGCCACCCTGGTGGCGCTGCTGCTCGGCACCCTGGCGGCGGCCGCCATCGCCCGCAGTCGCTTCTTCGGCCAGGAGGTGGTGTCACTCCTGCTGATCCTGCCCATCGCCCTGCCGGGCATCGTCACCGGGCTGGCGCTGCGCTCGGCCTACGGGGTGCTGGAGATCCCCTTCAGCTTCTGGACCATCGTCATCGGCCACGCCACCTTCTGCGTGGTGGTGGTCTACAACAACGCCCTGGCGCGCTTTCGCCGCACCCATAGATCCCTTATCGAGGCGTCGATGGATCTCGGGGCCGACGGCTTTCAGACCGTGCGTTACGTGATCCTGCCCAACATCGCCACGGCCCTGCTGGCCGGCGGCATGCTGGCGTTTGCCCTGAGCTTTGACGAGGTGATCGTCACCACCTTCACCGCAGGCCAGCAGACCACCTTGCCCATCTGGATGTATCAGGAGCTGATCCGCCCGCGCGATCGGCCGGTCACCAACGTGGTCGCGCTCATCATAGTCGCGGTCACGACCGTGCCCATCCTGCTCGCCTATTACCTGACGCGCGACGGCAACGACGCCGCTCGCTAACCACCAAGGAAGGTTTTCTATGAAGATATCGACCCAGCAGCTTATCGATGGCCAGTTCGTCACGGGAGAGGGCCAAAGCGAGCCCGTGCTCAACCCCGCCACCGGCGAGCTCATCGTCGCCCTGCCCGAGGCCTCCTTCGAGCAGGTGAGCCGCGCCGTCAACGCCGCCCAGCGCGCCTTCGGCAGCTGGCGCCACACCACGCCGGCCACCCGCAGCAACCTGCTGCTGCGCCTGGCCGCCGCCATCGAGGAGCACGCCGAGGAGCTGGCGGCGCTGGAATCCCTCAACTGCGGCAAGCCCTACGCCGCCGTGCTCGGCGACGAGCTGCCGGCGGTGGTTGACTGCTTGCGCTTCTTCGCCGGCGCCGCCCGCTGCCTGCACGGCCCCCTGGCCGGCGAATACCTGGACGGCCACACCAGCATGATCCGCCGTGACCCCATCGGCGTGGTGGGCAGCATAGCCCCCTGGAACTACCCCCTGATGATGGCGGCCTGGAAGATGGCCCCCGTGCTCGCCGCCGGCAATACGGTGGTGCTCAAGCCCTCGGAGCAGACCCCGCTCACCGCCCTGCGCCTGGCGGAGCTGGCCAGCGAGATCTTCCCGCGCGGGGTGGTCAACGTCATCTGCGGGCGCGGCGAGAGCGTGGGGGCCCCCCTGGTGGAGCACCCCCTGGTGCGCATGGTGTCGCTCACCGGGGACATCGCCACCGGCCAGAAGATCTTGCAGAGCGCGGCGCGCACCATGAAGCGCACCCATCTCGAGCTCGGCGGCAAGGCGCCGGTGATCGTCTTCGACGACGCGGATCTCGAGGCCGTGGTGGCGGGCATTCGCACCTTCGGCTTCTACAACGCGGGGCAGGACTGCACCGCCGCCTGCCGCATCTATGCCCAGGGCAAAATCTACGACAAGTTCGTCGCCGCTATGACGGATGCGGTGGCCTCGATCCGGGTGGGCAGCCAGCACGAGGAGGGGGTCGAGATGGGGCCGCTCATCTCGGACCGTCAGCGCCACCGGGTGGCCAGCTTCGTCGAGCGAGCCGTCTCGAGCGGCCACATGGAGGTGACCACGGGCGGGCGGATGCGCGCGGGCAACGGCTTTTTCTACGAACCGACCCTGATCGTCGGCGCCCGTCAGGAGGACGAGATAGTGCGCCGCGAGGTGTTCGGCCCCGTGGTCTCGGTGACCCGCTTTAGCGACGCCGAGCAGGTGGTACAGTGGGCCAACGACTCGGACTACGGCCTCGCCTCTTCGGTCTGGACCCGGGATCTGGGGCTGGCCCACAGGGTGGCCGCTGGCCTTCAGTACGGCTGCACCTGGATCAACACCCACTTTATGCTCGCCACCGAGATGCCCCACGGGGGGATGAAGATGTCGGGCTACGGCAAGGATCTCTCCCTCTACGCGCTGGAGGACTACACGGTGCCGCGGCATATTATGGTGAAGTTGTAGCCGACGCCCCGGGAGGTGCTCGGTCGAGCTCCTGGCCTACGACGGGCCCCTGCATGCGAGGGCGCTGCCCTCGAAAGGGGTTCGCCCGCCCATCTGGAGGCGCTCAGTCGAGCTCCTGGCCTACGACCAGCCTCTCGATGCGGCTGCGCCGCATTGGACACGAGGGCTCCGCCCTCGACATTTTTTCGCCCGCCCTGCGGGCTTTGGCGAGTGACTTCTTGCTGGCCCAAGAAGTCACCAAGAAGGCCTTCCCCCGCCAATCCGACCGCGATGCGGTTTCCCTCGGCTCAGTCGCAAGGTCGGACGGACCGCCGCAGATGGGGCATCCATGCCCCGCTGCGGCTGCGCCATCATCCTGATGGCGCTCCTGACCTTGCGCCCTCACCTCGGCGGATTGAAGGGGGAGCCAATACC
>NZ_JBFODE010000074.1:0-108284 GCF_040908155.1 Aeromonas sp. R6-2
TAGAATACCGGCCTGTCACGCCGGGGGTCGCGGGTTCGAGTCCCGTCCGCTCCGCCACTAAATTTGAAGGCCTTCCCAAACGGGAAGGCCTTTTTACTTTCTGGCGTATGCGGACAGGAATAAGGAAACAAGGGACAACAGACTGGGCTGCGACTTGCTGCTGGCAACTCGGTCCCTGTCTGTTGTCCCTTGTGCTTGAGCCGGACTGCTGAAGGAGGTCGGGCTGCGCCCTCCACTTCAGCCGCTGGCGCGGCTGCCGCTCCGCCATTCATTTCGAAGGCCTTCCCAAACGGGAAGGCCTTTTTGCGTTGGTGCAGTTAGCTATGTAGTATCGCCGGTATTTAGGGGCACTCAAAAGTAGAGGTTATGCGGCCTGTGCCAGGCGCTGTTTCGGCGTGTAGCCACCCAGTGCCATATTGGGCCGCTCATGGTTATAAACCCACAACCAGTTCGTAGCAAACGCCTGTAGTTCATTTGGTGACTCAAACGGGTGTTGTCCCAGCCAGTCGTAACGCACCGTTCGGTTAAACCGCTCGATGTAGGCATTCTGCTGCGTGGATATACCTCAGCCCTATTCCCTCTTGCTTTACCCAGCGCTTGAGCTCCTTCGCTGATGTATTCCTGGCCATTGTCACAGCGGATTGCGGCCGGTTTGCCCCGCCACTCGATCACCTGCTCCAGCGCCGTTTGACCCAAGGAAAAATCCACCTCGATGCACAGTGCTTCGCGGTTGAAGTCGTCGATCACATTAAACAACCGCACCGAGCGGCCATCGCTGAGTTGGTCATGCATGAAGTCCATCGACCAACACCGATTAGGCTGGTCGGGGACGGCCAACGGCTCCGGTTTGGCACGCACCAGCCGTTTCTTGGGTTTTATCCGCAGATTGAGCTCCAGCGCCCGATAGACCCGGTATACCCGCTTGTGGTTCCAGCCAAAGCCTTTGACGTTACGCAGATACCGGAAGCAGAGCCCGAAGCCCCAGCTGCGCTGGTTGGCGGTGAGGCGCACTAGCCAGTCGGCAATCTCCTGATTTTCATCGGCCAGCACGGGCTGATAGCGATAGCAGCCCTCGCTCACCTTGAACACCTGGGGAGCCAGGCGGATAGAGATGCCGTAGTGAACCACGGCCTTGGTCGCCATCTCCCGGCGGGCAGATGGCGTCACCACTTTTTTGCCATGATCTCGGCCTTGAGGCGCTCCTCGGCATACCTCTTCTTAAGGCGGCGGTTTTCGTCCTCCAGCTCTTGGAGACGAGCCATGAGGGAGGCATCCATCCCGCCGAGTTTGGAGCGCCACCCGTAGAAGGCCGTGGTGCTGATGCCATGCTCGCGGCAGAGCTTCGCGACGGGTGAACCGGCCTCGGCTTGTTTGAGGGCTGCGATGATCTGGGCATCGCTAAAGCGTGATGCTTTCATGTAGAACCTCCTGCATTCACAGTACGGGAAAATTCTACTTATGAGCACCTCAGGTTTTCGGGGGGATGACCAGGGCAAGAAATGAAGAAGGGCCCACCTGAGTGGACCCTTTTGAATTTGGCGGTGAGGGAGGGATTCGAACCCTCGATACGTTGCCGTATACACACTTTCCAGGCGTGCTCCTTCAGCCACTCGGACACCTCACCAAATTGTTTTTGGTTTATTGTTGGTGGCTGCGCGGAGCACGCTCTGCGCGCTTCTTTATGTCGACCTTGTCGACGGGCAGCCACTCGGACACCTCACCAAATTGTTTCCGGTTTAATGTCAGTGGCTGTGCGGAGCACGCTTTGCGTGCTTCTTGATGTCGACCTTGTCGACGGGCAGCCACTCGAACGCTAAACCAAATTGTCGATTGTTTTTACGTGGTCAATCGCCACGGCACTCTGTCGTAATTTGGCGGTGAGGGAGGGATTCGAACCCTCGATACGTTGCCGTATACACACTTTCCAGGCGTGCTCCTTCAGCCACTCGGACACCTCACCAAATTGTTTTCGGTTTAATGTCAGTGGCTGTGCGGAGCACGCTCTGCGCGCTTCTTGATGTCGACCTTGTCGACGGGCAGCCACTCGGACACCTCACCAAATTGTTTTCGGTTTAATATCAGTGGCTGTGCGGAGCACGCTCTGCGTGCTTCTTGATGTCGACGTTGTCGACGGGCAGCCACTCGGACACTTCACCGAAAAGTGTTGATGGTGGATTAACGTGGCCCATCGCCACCGCCCCGGCCTTGTCGCTGGAACGGGGCGTAATCTAGGGGAAAGCCGGTGTGGGGTCAACCATTTTTCCCCTTATTTTTCATGTTCTTTGCCGTTTGCGCAGGGGGTAGGCAAAGGTCGCATACTTTCTCACCTTATGGCTGATCCAGCACTACCAGATCATCCGAGAGCTCGTTGCGATCATGGGTTGGCGGGAAGGCGTCGGCCAGGACCTCGCCGGTACGGCGCACACACTCCACGAAGCCATCTTCGACCTTGCCACGACGCACTTCGGCAACGAAATCGTCGATGATCTCCTGCCATACCTGGTTGTCGATATGCTGGGCCACCCCGTCATCGACCAGGATCTCTACATAGTGCTCGGCAACCGAGACAAAGATAAGCACGCCGAGGCGCTCACGGGTGCGATGCAGTCCTTGCTCGATAAACTGCAGCCTGGCCATCAGGGAGGCGCGATGGCGCTTCACCGAGGCGGGAACCAGCAGCATCTTGATGGGACGCCACTGAAACAGCAGGGTGAGCAGCAACCAGACGCCCCACTGGATCATCAAGACGTCGTGCCAGGCCAGCCAGAGACCGAGCTCGTGGAGTACCAGGGGGGTGAGCATGGCGAGCAGAGCGGCCCAGAGGGTCGGGATAAAGCGATACCCGTCGCTGGCCGGGGCCAGCACGGTAACCAACTCGGCATCGGTGGCCTGCTCGACCTTCTTCACCCGAGCGTTGAGGGTGTGAATAAATTGCTTGGATAACATTGCTGGGTCCTCGAATTACCAACCACCGGAGGCGCCACCGCCACCGAAACTGCCGCCACCGCCGCGAAAACCGCCGCCACCGAATCCGCCCGACAGACCACTGCCGCCGCCGATGTAGATACCGCGTCGGCCACCGCGACCTCCACCACCCCGGCCACCTCGGAAGGTTTGCAGCAGGATCATGATGATCACCATGATGACGAAGAGCCAGAAGCCGTTATCCTGCTTCTCTTCACTCTGTGCCTGATATTGCCCTGCCAGGGCCTGCTCGATGGCGGTGACACCGGCATCGATGCCGGCAGCCATGTCTCCCTGACGGAACTGGGGCAGGATCCGGGTCTGAATGATGTTGGAGGCAATGGCATCGGGCAGATCGCCCTCCAGGCCGTAGCCCACTTCGATGCGAACCTTGCGATCCTGGGGAGCCACGATCAAGAGCAGACCATTATTTTTGTCCTTCTGGCCGATGCCCCAACGGCGGCCCAGCTGATAGCCGAACTCTTCGATGGGATAGCCTTGCAGGGAGGGGAGGGTGACCACCACCAGTTGAATGGTACTCTGGCGCTCGAACCGGGCGAGGCGATTGGTCAGGCTCTGGCGCTGGCCGGCATCGAGCAGCCTGGCCTCATCGACGACCCGGCCACTTAAGGCCGGAAAATCGGGGGCCGCCTGCAGTGCAAAGGTGCAAAGCAGTAGCAAGAACAACCAAGGTCGGGGAACCGCGCTCATTGGAAGCTCACCTTGGGAGCCTCGTCGCTACCCGGTTTGGCACTGAAGCCGGGCTTGGCGTCGAGATCCGAGTAGAGCAGCTTGGACCAGATGACGCCGGGGAAGGTGCGGATCTCGGTATTGAAGCGGCGCACCGACTCGATATAGTCGCGTCGTGCCACGCTGATGCGGTTTTCAGTGCCCTCCAACTGGGCTTGCAGCGTCATAAACTGCCGATCAGCCTTGAGCTCGGGGTAGCGTTCGACCACGACCATGAGGCGGGAAAGGGCGCTCGAGAGTTGATTTTGGGCCTGCTCATAAGCCTGAAACTGGGCCGGATCGCTCACCTGCACGCTGCCCACCCGGGCGCGGGCATCGGTAACGGCTTTGAGGGTCTCTTGCTCGTGCTTGGCATAACCTTGCACGGTGGCCACCAGGTTGGGGATGAGGTCGGCGCGGCGCTGATACTGATTCTCCACCTGGGCCCAGCTCGCCTTGACCTGCTCATCGAGCTCGGGAATGGTGTTGACGCCACAGCCTGTGAGCATAAAAAGCAGGGGGATCAGGGCCAGCATCTGTTGCAGGCGGCGCCGTAACGTGCGCTCTATCATCTTGTTCTCCTTAATGATTTGAGTCGTATCACCATATCAGGTTGGTATGGGATTGAACATCATCCACAGCGCTCGGGCAGCGAGGGGGGGGGGCGTACCCGAGAGACCCTGGGTAACTGGGGCTTGTCTTTGAGCCAGGAGGCGAGCTCTTCGCCACAGCCATTACCGGGTGGGATCGGCGCCTGGTTTACACACTCCGGGCTGCCCGGCGGGCAGCTCAGGCGCACATGAAAATGGCTGAAGTGCCCGACCCAGGGACGCAACTTGCCAACCCAGGCGGCGTTGGGCGCACGGCGACACACCTCACCCTTGATGGCCGGGTTGATAAAGATGCGCTCCACCCGGGGAGATTGGGCGGCCAGACGAAGCAGAGTCATCTGCTGTTGGCCGAAGCGACCCGGTAAGAGGCGATAGCTGGGCTCGTCGATGAGGGGCCACTCACGCGGGGCATCACGCTCGTTGTCCCCGATGGGCTTGTCGCTCATGCGAAACCAGATATCCGCATCGAGGCCTGTCTGGTGGCTGCTGTGTCCACTGCGAAAGGGGCCGCCGTGGGCCATGGCCAGATCGGCAATATAGAGGTTGGGCAGCCCCGCCTGACGGGTTTGGCGCGCCAGCCGCTCCAGATAGTCGATAAGATCCGGATGACCGTAATAGCGCAGCCGCTTGGCACGGATCACCTCGTAGCCTGTGCCCGAGAGGGGGAGCGCCTCGGCGCCTTTCAGACAGCCGGCGGCATAACTGCCGATGGCCTCTGCCTGCAAGGTGGCGGTGAGTAACAGGGTTGCGAGCATAAAAACCGGGCTCCTGGCTGGGTGTCGTCATGAAAACGGTGGGAAGAGCATACCAACAACAGAGGGCGACAGGCACTCCCTTGCCAGCGACTTGGCCGGTCGCCACAATAGGCCCCCGATCTCAGGAGTCTACTATGCCCCCGCTTACCGTGACCGCTCTCAGTCGTCGTACTGAAACCACCCTGTTGATGCCCGCCGCACATGCCTATCGACCTGTGATTGCCCTGATCTTGCTGCTGGCCCTGCTGGCGAGCAGTTGGGGGGCCGCCGGTTGGGGAGCCATGGATGCAGCCCGTTGGGCGGCACTCACGTTTGGGGGCCTGGTCGCGCTGATGCTTCTGTTGCCCCGCAGCTGGCAGCCCTGGCGGCTGGCCGAGCTGGGCTGGGACGAGAGGCACCTCTATCTGCTCTGCCCGAGTCGGGATCTGGCCCTGGCACTGCCTCGCAGCGTGCTTTACGGGGTGTGTCTCGAGCGTCAGCTTGGACATCAGGGGGAGTGGCTGGGCTTTGCCCTGGATCTCACACTTGATGAGGCACAGTTGGCAGAGGCGCTCGCCCTGCTCCAGCTGGGGCGAGAGCAGGCCTACGAGATCAGTCCCGGCATCTATCGCTTCGCTTTTCGCCGCGCCTGGCACAGCCAGCGTGCACTAAAGCGGGTGTTGGCCTCCCTGCAGGAAGGCTGACTAATGTCTCGACAATTCAGTCTAAAGACCGGATACTGCCCAAGGAGTGACTTGCCTGTTTGCTGTGGTTTGGCTGTGACAGGGAAGGCCGGGAGAGTCCCGGCAAGCAGCCCGAAGGGTTGTGCCCTTACCTTGGGGTGGTGAATGCACAGTGAAGGCACCTGAATCGAGAGTGGATGGCATGAAGATTTATGTAGGAAATCTGTCGTACCGGATGACCAATGACGAACTGGAGCGGATTTTTTCTCAGTTTGGTCAGGTCGAGAAGGCTGACATCATCATGGATCGTGAAACCGGCAAGTCCAAGGGTTTCGGGTTTATCGAGATGCCGGTTGGCAGCGAAGCCGAGGCGGCGATCAAGGGGCTGCATGGCACCGAAGTCGGTGGTCGTACCCTGACCGTCAACCAGGCCAAACCGAAAACGGATGCGCCGCGCCGTCCACCGCGCTCACCGCGCCACTAATGCAGCGATGCAACAAGAGAAGGCACCCATGGGTGCCTTCTTCGTTTTTGTTTGAAGCAACCCGGGCTCAGGGGACGTCATAGCCCAGTGCCGCCTTGCGGATGCGAAACCACTGCTGACGCGACAATCCAATATCGACAGCGTTTGCCGCCTGTGCGATCCGCTCGCGTTTGCCCGAGCCCAGGATGGGCAGTGGCCTGGAGGGGAGCATCAGCACCCAGGCGTAGACCACCTGCTCGATGCTGTCACAACCCAGCTCGGTACGGATCGCCTCGAGCTCCTGGCGAAGGGGCTGATACTCGGGCGCGCTGAACAGGCGGCCACCGCCGAGACAGGACCAGGCCATGGGGCGGATCCCCAGCTGCTGACACTGATCCAGAGTGCCGTCCAGGGTCACGCCCTGCTGGAGGGGCGAGATCTCCACCTGGTTGGTGACCAGAGGGAAGGGAAGGCGGGACTGCAGCAGGGTGAACTGGCTCGGGGTGAAGTTGGACACCCCGACGTGGCGTACCTTGCCAGCCTCTTTAAGGCGCACGAAGGCATCGGCAACCTCGTCGGCCTCCATCAGGGGGTCGGGTCTGTGAATGAGCAGCAGATCCAGACAATCGACACCGAGGTTGGAGAGAGAGCGCTCGGCACTCTCGATGATGTGATCGCGGCTCGTGTTGTAGTGGTTGAGCCGGTGGGCCGGATTGGCGGTCAGCGCAATACCACATTTACTCACCACCTCCATGCGATCGCGCAGGGAAGGCTCGAGACGCAGGGCGGCACCAAAGGCCGCCTCACACCGATATCCGCCGTAGATATCGGCGTGATCTATGGTGGTGATGCCGAGATCGAGGTGAAATTTCATGAAATCGAGCAGCTCGGCGGCAGAGAGCTGCCACTCCATCAGGCGCCAATAGCCCATGATAAGACGGGAGAACTCGGGCCCTTGGGGGTGCAAAGAGAGGCGTTGCATGGTGAAAGCTCCGTGATGACAAGGGTCCCATCTTGGCCAAGGTAGAGGTGGGTGGCAAGAGAGGGGCACCTCCTGGTTCGAACTCTGGTTCTATCTGTTGACGGGAACGGGTCATCACCCGGGCTTTTGGGTTAGAAAAGGTATCATAAGGTTCCCATGTCGGTGAATCAGATCATACCGCTGCTGGTCAACTTCTTTATCAAGAAGATCGCCAAGCGGATGCGCCGCACCATCACCGCCATTCCTGCCGATGCCATGAAGATGCTGGTCTCGCTCCCCTGGTACGGCAACATCCGCGAGCTGAAGAACGTTATCGAGCGGGCCGAGCAGACCGGCCTCACTCTGGCGGGCTTCTGTCGGCCCGGCCGGGCAGAAATCTACAGTGGTCATCAGCGACTGTTGTCGGAGTGATGCCTTGATCCCGAGGGGGGGCAGTGACAAGATGAGGCCCGTTTTCACTCGAGCCGGAGTCTTCTTATGTCCGGATTTGCCGAACGCCTGGCTGCGCTCATCGGGGAGGGGAGCATCAGCGCCTTCGCCCGCAAGGTGGGCCTCTCCGAGGCGCTGATCCGTAAATACCTCAAGGGGGCCGAGCCGGGCCTGGCCAAGGCCAACCAGATCGCCATGGGGGCCAACTGCTCCCTGGAGTGGCTCGCCACCGGCTGTGGTTACCTCTACCGTCAGGCCGAAGTGGTCGACAGGGAGGCCCTGCTGGCCGCCCGCAGCCTGCTCGCCGAGCAGGAGAGCCTGCCGCCCCTGGAGACCGAACAGCTGGTCAGGCTGCTTGCCTATTATCAATTCCTGCGCACCCACAAGAAGGGGGACGGCTTTCTCGATCTGGCCCTCGCCCGGGAGTTTGGCCGCCGCCTGGAGGATGCCTGAGCCCTGTTGCCTCGACCGCCGGCAAGGCGGGGTGACGATATTACCTTCTGTTATCTCTTTTCAATAAAGACTCGGTTAAGTCTAAGTTCAGCCTGGCATGACTAGGTTGAAGCGTGGACCGCCTTCGTGCCGGGGGGCGGTATATCCCCTGGACATGGAGTCACCGATGAAATATCGCATCATACGTCTGGATGAGCTGATGGCTCACGACGCCCTTCATATCGAAGCCCATCTTGCCCATGCGCACGTTGACGCGCCGCCGGGCATGAGCAAGGCAATGGTGTGGCGGGGGCTCGAGTCCGGAGAGCTGCTCCTGTTGGCCGACACGCCCGATGTCGCCCTGCTGAAGCCGGGAGCCCAGGGGGAGTGGCTGATCAGCGAACGCGCGGCGCCACTGGTGAGCCAGGAGGTGCAGACGCGGGTGCAGGGCCGGCTCGGGGCGAGACAGGGCCCGAGCGGGATGGGGGGCGCCGCGGCACCCTCCCAAGGGGGGCAGGTGGCGGGGGGATCGGGGGAGGCGTATCCCTACCCGAGCGAGGTGATCGTCCAGGATACCGAGCCCCGCGAGGTGTTTCACTACGCGCTGCAGGTGACCTGTCCACCCGCCTCCCTGCAGCGCTTTATCACTCCCCATTTCACGTTGGCCGGGACGGCGCAGGAGCGGGAAGTGACCCTGATGCCACAACCGGATCCATGGGGGACGCGCTGGGTGGCCACCACCCGAACCTCCCTGCCCCGGGGCTTGCGGGTCATGAGAGGGGGGGGGCTGTCATGAGGGGCTGGGCATTGCCGAGGTGACGCCACAATCGACCCCGGGAGTCGTGAAGGAGCGTTATCTGGCCCTCATGCCCACGGTGCGGCTCGGTCAGCGGTTGGTCTTTCCCGCTCACGGTTATTACTACCACTTCGTCGCAGGGCGCCTGGCCCAGGAGTATGAGATTGTCTCGGGATGGGCCTTTGCGCGTACCCGCAGCGCCGGTGGGCGGCTGGTCGATGAGCGCGATGAGGGGCTCCAGTCTGCCCTGCTGGTCTTTGACCAAGTCGACGGGGCCGCGCCGGGTGAGCAGCACCTGGCCTATTGCCCGCAGCGCCTTGAGCAAGACGAGCTCGATGCCATCTCCCCCGAGTGGTTGCAAGCTCACGCCCTGCGCCTCGATCTGGCGGCTGTGCACAGCGCCATCGGCGAAGGCGCCGATGCCCCCACCGCCTCCCTGCGGGCACCCGCCGAGATAAACGCGGCCGCCAGTAGCCACTACCCCTGTGGCCAGACCCATCTCGACAGCGGGCGCCGCTACTTTGCCATTCGCAGTGCGCAGCTGGTGGACAGGCATATTCCCCTGGTCAACCTGTGGCGGGTCTCTGCTCGTGTGGCCTATGTGATCAACACCATCTTGCCTTACGGGGAGCTGGCGCGACTGCCCGAGGTAGTGGCGGCGATGCCCCGGGGATTGGCGGCCGACACTCTGCAGCGGGTGGCCATCGTGCTGGGGGTTAACGGCCCGGAGGCGGCCGGCGAGGCCGTAAGGGCGGCCGTGGCAAAGGCTAATGAGGGGCTGGCCAACCTGGCCGTTGAGGTGCAACTGGTGCCCATGACGTTTAGGGGCAGCAAGTTTCCCTACGGCACCATGCGAAACACGCTCATGTACAGCGAGGCGACCTTGAGTCTGGTGCGCCACTTTGCCGGGCTGGGGTGGGCGCCCTATCTGTCGTTTCAAGACTTCGACACCGGCTCGCGCTTGCTGGAAAGCGGCCTGCATATTTTCGACGATATCGATGCCAGGTTGGCCGAAGACGAGAGCGGCGGCACCCTGCGTCCCCTGATGATCGCGGGTGGCTACCGGCCGCAGCCGCGAGAGAGGCTGATCGCGATGACGGCGGCGCGCTATCCCGACCACCTCATGCCACAGGCGCACCGGCAAAAGCTGGATGCCTTCGAGGCGGCCATTCGGGAGGACATGGGGATCCGGGTTCGCTACGCCGCCCTGGATCCCATGCTCCCTTATGCCCCCGAACCCAACCTCTTTATCGATGGCACCCTCTTGCTAAGGGAGGGGGCGCGACCCGCGTTCAGTCCCAATGGCGCCGAGTACGAGGGGCTCTCCTCCAGCCTGGTTGCCTGTAACAGGGCCGAGCTGGAGGCGCATTTTGCACCTCGCTTCGAGGCGGCCGGCGAGGCGCCGGTGCCGGTGAGTCGACACCCGGTGGCACAGCCCGCCCTATTGGCTCCCGATCGGGAGGAGATTGCCAGCCAGTTGGAGATAGCGTCGCAGACCAACCGACACCCTTGGCGGGGCATCTCGTTTCTCCTCGACTTCACCATGACGGTGGAGACGGATCTGTCGCGGCTCGCCTACTCCTATCTCTCCAAAAACAAGCTGCCCCAACTGCATAATCTGACCTATCTGGTCACTCGACTGTTCCAGACCCGGGGGGACAAGAAGGGGGTGAAGCTCAGCGAGATCCGAACCCGCTTTGACTATGAGGCCGCCATGGCGGCGGCGATGGAGGCGGGTTTTGAGCCGGTGCGGGAGTTTCTGGAGCGGCACCGGCAGGAGCTGGTCGGGATGGAGGGGGCCCGTTTTGCCGATTACTTTGCCCAGCGCTTTAGCGAGCAGGGGGTGTTTGCCGATCGCCACTATAACGTCCCCCCCTCACACCAGGCCGCTTTTGCGTATCAGGTGGCCATCGAACCGGCACTGGCCAAGCGGCGACGTCTTGAATAAGCCAGCCTGATGTAACCGACCACTGAGAATGAAAAAACCGGGAGCAGCCGAAAGTAAGTGGGATCTCGTGGGACAAACTCAAGGCTGGCAAGGCTTAGAGGGTGATTCGGTGATGCCAGGCACGGGCGGCATCAAAATGAAAGAACACGGACGATCTTCAGGGGGGGGCGTTGAAAATGAAAAACAGGCTGACCGCCTGTTTTTTCCGTTTGTGGTTACAGCTAGTGGTTTAAATCCGGGTTTAAGCGACTGTCTGTAGCGCCGTCATTTAAAAAAAATCGTGCCCGGCCCAGACTACCTTGCCGATCACGGCCAGGCTCTCCAGCTGGTTGGCAGGAACGACCTGCAGGGGGTAATCAACCCGGTTATCGCTGATGATGGTGATCCCGCCATCGAAGTTCTTCTGCAAGCGCTTGGCATAGAGTTCCTCTCCAAGCCGCAACACGAAGATGGATCCGTCTTCGATCTGATTCTTGCTGATATCGACCAGGATGGAGTCGCCAGAGTGAATGGTGGGTTCCATGCTGTCGCCTTTGGCGAAGACCACCACCAGGTTATCCGGGCTCAACTTGCGAAACGTGAGCCACTTGCGGCGAAATGCCAGCTTGCGTTTAACCTCATGATCATCATTAAACGCGCCATGGCCGGTACTGACGGTGACATGGTAGCCATCGATCAGCGCGTACTCCTCATCAAACTCATCACGACGCACCGCCTGCTCGGCAACTCCATCGGGATGTTTCGGGCCCTGACCCGTGGCCAGCCACTCCAGATTCACATTGCACGTTCGTGCAATTCGCAGCGCCTTGTCGATGGTGGGCAGCGAATTGAACGGGGGGAAGTATTTGCGCATCCCCGACTCACTCATCCCCACCAACTCGGCGAATGCCTTGTAGCTCAGACTCCCACGTAGCTCGTCCAGGCGGTCACTCAGAGTATCCATTCCAACCGTCAGAAAAGATACCTCACCGTCTTTTTGTGCTGATTGTGGTTTTTCTTCATAACGCTCTGACATACAAGGAATTCTCGGCTAGTGGCTATTGCTGGTGAGTCGATAGACAAAAAATTCCGCACAAAAAGACTTGTCAATCTTTTTGGGGTGATCAATCATTCATATGTGACGCATTGCGACATAAAATCATTCTTTTATGAATGATAAAGATACGCGCCGCGACACTTGATGATACCGAAACGGGGTGAGTATGTCAGGGAAAACACCAGAGTGGATCAGGGCTGAGCTCATAAAACGCGGATATTCCCAGGCTGCTTGGGCCCGCGCCAAAGGGTTGCATCCCAGAGCAGTGCAGCGCTGCATCAAACAATATGCCCCCTCCATGGGCGTCAGCCCCAAGCGCAGGGAAAGCCGTTCCATCATGGCGCAGCTTTCCGACTCGCTGGGCATCGACTTGCTGGGAGGTGGCCAATGAGTACCTGGTTCACCGCCCAAGGGTTGGCCGGATTGATTGGCATGCCAGCCTATCCCGATGGTGTGCGCAAAAAGGCGGAGCGTGAAGAGTGGCAAAGTCGCAAGCGCGAGAAAGGCAAGGGCGTTGAATACCACATCAGCTCGCTGCCCGCAGAAACCCGACGTTTTCTGGCGGAGCAGGCCGTCGCCCAGCAGGGGCAAGCGGTGACCGATCATGCGGCCGGCGGCAAGGCGATAGCCAAGCTGCTTGCCCGCGAGGTGCCGGTGAAGCCGGATGCGGGGCGTAAATTGCTGACCCTGGGCGCTGTCGCCCGCAAGAAGGTGGATGCCCGACTGTTGATCCTGCAGGCCGCCGATATCTTCCTGACCCCTTACCAAGCCTGCCAGCAAGGGGAGGTGGGACGTCGTGCCTTTATCGAGGCATACCGTACCCGCAGCCTGTCACTCCCAGCGAGTGTCTATGAGCAACAAAAGCCGTTCAGCCTGATCACCCTGCGCCGCTGGCAAGGCACCCTGGCGGATGCCGGTCCGGCGGCGCTGGCTGGCAACTACCAGCGGGAGCGGCCATCCAGCGTCGAGCAAAGCCCGGATCTGGCCCGCTTCCTCACGGCATTGATCACTGCCAAGCCGCATCTGGCCAACAAGTGGGGGGCGCTGCATGAGCTGGCGACCCAGTACAGCGAGATGAACCAGCTTGGCTGGCAGATCCCGAGCCAGTCCTCCCTGCGACGCTGGCTGGTCAAGTGGCTGGCAGAGAACAAGGTGGCCTTTACCTATGCCACCAACCCCGATGCCTACAACAACAAGTACCGCACCGCCATCGAGGAGATGTACCCCTGGATGGGCCAGCCCAACGACGTGTGGGAGTTCGACAGCACCCCCGTCGATGCCATGTTGGTGGAAGGTCGCCACAGCATTATCGCGGTGATCGATGTGTTCACCCGTCGGGTGCGGTTGCTGGTGGCCAAGACCTCATCGAGCGAGGGGATCTGCTTGCTGCTGCGCAAGACCCTGCTGACCTGGGGCACCCTCAACGACAACGGGGTGATGCGTACCGACAACGGCTCCGATTACGTGAGCCAGCGGGTCATGTCCATCTGCACCCTGCTCGGCATGAATGTCAGCCGTTCCAACGCCTATTCGGGATGGGAGAAGCCCCATATCGAGCGCTTCTTCCGCACTCTCTCTCACGGTCTGATCGAGCTGCTGCCCGCCTATATCGGGCACTGCGTGGCTGATCGCCAGGTGATCGAGGCTCGCAAGAGCTTTGCCGAGCGGTTGGAGGAGAAGCGCAAGCCGAATGCGGAGAAGGAGCTCTATGAGCTGGCCATGACCGCGGCCGAGCTGCAGACCCTGCTCGATGACTGGCTCGATGCCCGCTATCACAACCGCAAACACAGCTCGCTCGGGATGACCCCCAACGAGAAGTACCAAAGCGCCCGTTACCAGCGCCGCGCCATCGTCGATGAATCGGCGCTGGATCTGCTGCTCAACCATATCGGTGAGGCCACGGTATCCAAGGGCTTTATTAAGGCCGGCGGCCTCAAATACAGCGCCCCGGAGCTGCTGGAGAACAGCTGGAAGAGCCAGCGGGTCAGCGTGTTCCTCGACCCGAGCGATGTGGGCCGGGCCATCTTGTACCGCACTGGCGACTGGAACGAGCGGATCGAGGCGGTGAACCTCGACCTGCTGGGCAATGGCGTCAGCCCGGATGCCTTCCGCGCCGCCAAACGTGCCGATGCCAAGGCGTTGGCCAGCTTTCGCCGCGAAATGCGCAGTCTCGCCAAGACCTTCGGCGTCAACGAGCTGCATCAGGATGTGGTGCGTCACTTCGTTGACCAGGCCCGTGATGTGGCCCAGTTCCAGCGCGGCGATCTCGGGCTCGATAACCCGGCATTGGCCGCACTCTCAGGCGTTGCCGCTCCCCGCGAACCGGCACAATTCAGCGCCGCCGAACTGGCTGCGATAGAAGCTCGCCGTGAGGAAAAAGCGGCCCGTGCCCAGGCGGCGGCCGGGCAGGAGTCCAGGGCGCTCAAGACCGAATACGAGCAGGCCATCTATCTGGCCGAGAAGGAGTTGGATGCCCCGCTGACTGAGCGGGAAAAGGAATGGCTGACCAAGTACCTCTACAGCCACAAGTTGATGGCGAAACGGATTTATCGCCATCTGGAAAAAATCAGGGCCACTCGCAACACCCAAGCCAAAGGTTAACGAGCGGCCCTGCTGAACCATGAACAAAAGGACAAGAAGACTATGAGACACAAGATCGTCGAAGTCAAAAACATGATCAAGACCGAGCAACTGCTCGACAACCTGCTTAACCGCTCCAGCATCGTGCCGGGCATTGGTTTGATCCACGGGCCATCCGGTTTTGGCAAGACCACGGCCGTGGAGTGGCTGTTCAACCAGGACGAAGTGAACGGCATCTACGTGCGCTGCTACAAGGCCGACACCGTGACCAGCCTGCTGGAGCAGATCGCCAAGGAGATCGGCATTCCCCAGCGCCACAACCTGCGGGGACAGGTGGACAGCATCGTCGAAGCGGTGCGGGCTGAGGAGCTGGCCATCTTCGTGGACGAGGCGGATTACGTGGTCGGCAATGCCCGCATCATGGAGACCCTGCGCGATATCTACGACGCCACCGAACAGCCGCTGATCCTGGTAGGGATGGAGGAGATTGCCCGCCGCATCAGCCAGCGCAAGCAACTGTTCAACCGCATCTCCCAGTGGATCGAGTTCAAGCCGGCGGACCTGGAAGACGTCTCCCTGATTGCCAGCGAAATGCTGGAGGTGGACGTGGAGATCGACGACGCCCTGCTGGACCTCATCCGCAAACGCTCCAACGGGGTGGTGCGCACCATCGTCTCGGCCCTGGACAAGATCGAGAAGATGGCCATGGCCTCCGATGCCCGGATTATCCGGCTGGAGGACGTGGACGCCAGCGAACTGCTGCATGACGTGCGCCGCAGCCGGTAGCCACTGGATTCCAGCAAATAACAACAAAGCACGGGAGGGATACCAGTGGTCGGGAAAAGTGTAAACACCAATGCAGAGACGGCTTGGCAGTGGATGTGCCAGCAAGAATCCTTTGATCTTTTGGAGTTAGCGGCAGCCAGCCCATTAAAGCTGGGGAATGTCTATCTGGTTGTTCGGCGCTGGTTGGCAAGTGGCCATCTGCGCTGTGTCTACCAGAAACCATTTGGTCGCCGTATATCGTTCCGGGGCAGTCGTTATCAGGTTGTGGATGCAGCGCTAACACCTCAATTCGGGTCAGGAAACCGCAGCACCAAGCACCGCAAGAAGCGGCGGATACGGCGTAAAACGGTTCAACAAAAGATGTGGAACACCATGAAAATCAGCCGTTTTTTCACCCTGAATGACCTCGCGATCACGTCTGGGGTAGATGACAGCGGCGCGAGTACCTTCACCACCTTCCTGGTCCGGGCTGGTTATGTCCGGCTGGTGGACAAGATTGAGCGTTTCAAAGTGAAGGGTGACCAGAATCGCTACCAGTTGGTCAGGGATACAGGGCGATTCGCTCCCATGGTCAGGGCCACACAGGGGGGATGCTGGGATCAAAACGAACAGCGTTTTTACCAGTTCGATGTGAAGGAGGCCCCTCATGGACACGTGGCTTGAGGTTCTGCAAGCCGAGGTGGCTGCCAGCTCGTTGGCCGTGGTGGCCGACAAGCTCGGTCTGTCCCGCACCACCATCAGCCAGGTCTGCAACCAGAAGTACCCGGGCGATCTGGCGCGGGTACAGAAGCTGGTGGAGGGCAACCTGATGGGCCACAAGGTGATCTGCCCCATTCTGGGGGAGATCCCGGTGCATCAGTGCCTGGCCCATCAGCGCCGACGGGCGGATGAGGTCGGAACCAGACCGATGGATATCAAGCTCTGGAAGGCGTGCCACAGCGGCTGCCCCCATAGCCAGCTCAGCGAGGATCAGCAACTGCGCCGGCCGATGCGTCTTGCCGTCGAACAGGGCTGCAGAGGTGGGGACAGAAGCGTCCGTTATGACGCTGACGCCACCCTCTCCAGATTGCGCCGCCAGGCAAAAAGCGATGGTGAGAACGCCAGCAACAGCCTGCGCATTCTGGCAGAGCTGCTGGCCGAAGAGCTCAAGATCCTGGGCATCAAATACAACCGGTTGCTCGACAAGGTGGAGAAGCACGGCCAATAAACCAGCGGGCTCGGGGTGTGCGGTGGGCCCAGTGAGACATCACAAGGAGAACGGGATGAACAGAAATCTGCAAAACACGGCCGACCAGCTGCGTCTCTGGTTGACGGCGAACGGTTGCAAGGTCCGCACCGGCCAGGTGCGCGATACCCCGCTGCTGATGGTGACCGGTCCCTTGCCGCCGGAGATGACTCGGCGGGCCGTGTGGGGGCGCGAGTACCTGGCTGGCGTGGTCAGCGAGGTGGCCATGGTTCGCTTTGGTGGCTGCCTGCTGCACTGGCGCCAGTAATCGACCACCGAACAATAACGGGATAAATCAAGGAGAGCCTTATGCAAGAAGCACAGACCAAAGAGACGACGCCGATGCGGCAGAACGCCCAGGGGCACTGGGTACCGGAGAACCTGATCGCCCCGGCTGACAAGCTGCGCGATGAGGTGGTGATGGGCATCATCGCGGCTGCCAAGGAAGAGCGCTCACGCCTGGCGGCTTTCAAGATCGGCTCCATGCAGCAGATCGCCGACTTTGTGGACCTCTCGGCCGAGCGATACGGGGTGGCCTGGGGTGGCACCAAGGGCAATGTGACCCTGCTCAGTTTCGACGGTCGCTACAAGCTGATCCGGGCGGTGGGTGAGCACCGCAAATTTGATGAACGGATCCAGGCGGCCAAGGTACTGATCGACCAGTGCATCGCCCGCTGGAGTGATGGTGCCAGCCCCGAGATCCGCGCCCTGGTGGACCACGCCTTTCGGGTGTCCAAGGCCGGTCATATCGACGTCAACCAGGTGCTCTCCCTGCGTCAGCTCAATATCGACGACGCCGATTGGGAGCAGGCCATGCAGGCGATCGCCGACGCCATCCAGGTGACCGGTACCAGCCAATATCTGCGGCTCTACGAGCGGGACGCCCAGGGGCGTTACGTTCAGATGAGCCTGGATCTGGCGAAGTTGTAAGGGAGGAGTGCGCGATGGATATCAACGTAGAACAAGCCGAAGAGCAACTGCAGCTCTGTGAACAGATCAGCGAGACCGAAGGCACCTGCTATCCCGATGACACCTATGAGGATGGCATCAAGGCCGCGTTGTTATGGGTGCTGGGGCTGGGCCCGGCTCCGCTGAGCGAAGAGGAGTACCAGGATCTGATGCCGCTGCAGTTCGAGCAGTAACGATGCGAAACAGGGCGGCCATGCCGCCCTGTCTGCCCGGCGTGGTGGCCGGGCACTGATGAGCAGCCGGAGGATGGATGGATAACGTGAAAGCACTTCTGAACACCAGCGTGGCCGATGCGAAAAGCTCCCTGGAGTGCCTGCTGATGAGCAATCCGCAGCAGGCTCTGGACGATGCGCAACTGGCCGTTGATTTCATCAATCAGTACGGTCAGGCCATCAATCAGAAGTCCAGGATGGCCATGCTGGCCACCATTGTGAGCAAGGCACGAAAGCGCCTGGTCAAGTAAGCGAAACGGGGGCTTTCCCCCGTCTGCCTGGCGTGGTGGCCGGGCACTGATGAGCAGCCGACCTGGGCCCAGGTCTTCACCGCCTCGAACAAGGAGCACGGCGATGACCAAAACAGAGATGGATATTCGGCTTACCAAGATATTCAGTGCGGCCGCCATTGCACAGGCGACCCCTGATAAACGGGCTGTGTGCAGACAGCTCAAGCAGTTTGATAGAGAGGCTCGTGCCCAAGGACTGTTTGCCCTGGCAGGGGAGGCCAGCCAGATGCGCTGGCAACTCGTGGCTGAGCTGCAGCAAACCAGAGCAGCAGAGGTCAGCCATGGCGGCGTCTAATTGGCAGGGTTTGCTGGCCTATGTGATGAAGTTCGGCCCATTGAGCCAGCAAGGGGCCGAGCAGTGGCTCGATCGTCATTGTCCGCAATGGCGCAGTGGGGGCGACGTGGTCGCTGGCCAGATCTGGGTGGCAAAAGTGGGGAAAAATCATGACAGCAAGCAATGAACGTACCCGCTTGATCCGGTTGGTACAGGTGGGCCGCCGCTCCCTGGGGCTGGATGAAGAGACCTATCGAGAGCTGCTGGCCCAGCAGAGTGGTAAGCGCTCGGCTGCAGAACTGACGCTCCAGGAGTTGGACAAAGTGCTGCTGGCGATGAAGGGGGTGGGGTTTAAACCGACCGTTAAACGTGCCGTAAACGGGGGCAAACCAAAGCGTTTAAGCCCTGCTCGCGGTGCCCCGACCAGGACCGCCGAGATAGGCGTGATCCGGGCTATCTGGATCACCATGCACCGCCACGGCCTGCTGCGCGATGGCAGCGAGACGGCGCTCAATCACTATGTTGAGCGTCAGACGGTGCGGATCAACAACGGGGTGGGTGTGGCCGAGGTGGCCTGGCTCAGCGAGGCGTTGGCTTATCCGGTGCTGGAGTCCCTCAAGCACTGGCATAAGCGGGAGATGGTCAAGGCCCTGCAGGCTGCCAAAAAACCTGTCCCCATCAATGAGAAGACCGGGCGGGTGGCAGGCTATCAGGCCGTTGTGGCGGCCTTCGAGCAGATGCAGGCGGAGGTACAACATGGATAGCAGTCAAGAGAATCTGGACCTGTTCGCCGATGACCATGAATCCTTGGGACAGTTGGTGGACCGGCTGGATCAGATCCCGGCGGCCGAGCTGACCGCCAAGTGGCCCAAGGCACTGGCCGAGCTGGTCGATGTGTTCGCCTGTGAGCTGGGGCGCGGCGGGATGGCGGCGGATAAGGCCTTGGCCCAGGCCCGCAAGCTGGCATTGGTGCAGGCCCACTATATGGGGGGCCGCGCCTACTACATCCCCACCGGCGATCATCTCAAGGCCGCGCTGCGGGACAGAGCCATCTGGGATGAGTTTAACGGCCGTAATATCGACCAATTGGCCCGCAAGCATGGCCTGTCGGTGCCCCAGACCTATGCGGTGGTGGCGGAACAGCGGCAGTTACAAAGATCAAGAAGCCAATTGAGATTGTTTGATGAGCAATGAAGTCCTGTGTTCTAGCACTCTCTCTTCCAGAAACGTATACTCCGATGCCTATGGTTAAAGACGATATCGAGTTCCACATGCAGCAGAAAAAATACCGCCTCATTGACCTTTTTTCCGGAGCTGGGGGGATGACACTTGGATTTACAGACCATCGTTTTGGCGGTGGCTTTGAGTGTGTCCTGTCGGTTGATAACAATGCAGCGGCTATGGCTACCCATGAGGCCGCGTATGCTGCACCATGCATAGTGGGTAACATCGAAGAGTGGATTAAAACGAATCCCGTTATACCTGCTGCAGATGTTGTGATCGGTGGTCCTCCTTGCCAAGGATTTAGCCTTCTCAATAAGAACAGAGATGGAGATGGAAGGCGTGCTCTATGGGAACCCTATATGGATGTGGTGCAGCTCTGTGGCGCGAAGATGTTTGTTATGGAGAATGTAACGGAACTACTGCGTTCTGATGAGTTCCTCGACATAACAAAACGAGCTGGTGATATGGGGTTTCATCTAATATCTGACGTGTTCAATGCGGCAGATTATGGGACACCTCAAACGAGAAAAAGAGCAATCATCATTGGTTGGAAAAAAGGATTCGTTGAAGATCCAAGCCTTCCTGCCCCAACACATTCAAAAGACCCCGAGAATGGCCTGCTGGCGTGGCGAACAGTAAAAGATGCTATTGCAGATCTCCCCGAACCAATAGGGACAGAGATACGCGATTGTAAACCTCCACTGAATCTCCACTTTGGTCGCAAGCCGACAGATGTTAGCTTGGCGCGTTATAAAGTTGTGCCTCCTGGTGGAAACCGATTTGATCTACAAAAGAATGCACCGGAAATCACCCCCGCATGCTGGATAAAGAAAACTTCTGGTGGAACAGACTTGTTTGGGCGGCTGTGGTGGGATCGCCCAAGTGTGACGATTAGAACTGAATTTTTCAAACCTGAAAAAGGGCGTTATCTACACCCTGAAAAGCATCGACCCATTACTCATCGTGAAGCGGCCAGACTGATGGGGTTCCCTGATGATTTTCCTTTCAAGGGCTCTAAGACCGAAATTGCACGTCAGATAGGTAATGCTGTGCCACCACCGTTGGCTGGTGCAATTGCGAACGCAGTTTATCGCGCACTCGCTAATCAGACCTCAAGCCAAGCGGCTTGAGGTCGTTCTGAAACTCGGGGAAAGTATGGCAAGAAGATCTCGTCAAGAAGATCCAGAAGTTTTACGCAAAAGACTACTTATTCTTATTCAGAATTTTGAAGATGAGCTTCAAAATGGAGACTTAAGAAGCAAAGTGATAGCGTTGGTCCCTGCTCATCATGTTTTTCGCGATCTTGGGAGTTCTCTTATCCCGCGGGAAGATGCCAAATCGGCACGGGACAGAATTGAGCGATACTTTACTAGCTACCCACGTCAGATTATCAAAGGAGACGAACTGATGGTCGTCTCAGGAATTGGCGAATGGGCTAGGAGAGTCCGAGAACTCCGGGTTCAATTTGGATGGAGTATTGTCACTGGCATCACAGCAAAAGAGATGCTGGATGAAGGTGATTTTTCACTAAGTGAATTTAGTGGAAAAAAGCTCCGCCCTGATGACTATGTCCTGCTGGATGAGCGTCAAGATAAAGAAGCTGCATATCGTTGGCATACTGCCAATGATATTCGAAAAAAATCAATTGCAGTACAAGATAAGTTACTGGAGTTTCTGAAAGCAAACGTTGGGCAACCTGTCACAGGCGAAGAGCTTCGCTACGTGGCTAAAGACAAAACAGAATGGGCTCGTAGAGTTAGGGAGCTAAGAACAGAAGAGGGTTGGGCCATTGCAACACGTACAACAGGCCGTCCTGATCTTCCGAACGGAGTTTATGTGTTAGAAAACACTCATCAAACTCCGCCCCATGACCGAAAAATACCTGATGAGGTTAGACGCTCAGTCTTGGTAAGAGATAAATACTCGTGCCAAAAATGTCATTGGAACCATGGCATGTGGAATAAGGCAGACCCCCGCCATCTGGAATTACATCATATTGAACATCATGCAAAAGGTGGGGCGAACACAGAGTCAAATTTGATTACTCTTTGTACCGTATGTCACGATAAAGTGCACCGTGATGAAAGAAAAATGTAAGTACCCAATATGGCCAAGATGGATACATAAATAGTCAACAGTTAGATATCTTGGCCGTTCGTACTAATCCACCATAAACCCGCCCCATTAAGGCCCCTCGGTACGCTGCGATAACGCAGTTAATCGAGGGGCCTTTTATGTTGCCTGATACCTATCCCATAGCGCTTGCCTGGTTGCTCCGTCCCGATGTGGAAGGGGGGGAGGTCAACCACCCGGCCGACCGTGGCGGCCACACCAAGTTCGGCATGGCCGATGCTGCTGACGGCAAGAAAGACGGCATGCTCGATCTTGATCGCGATGGCCGGCCAGACATTGCCGTCGGTGATGCTACCCCTGCCCATGCCCAGTTGTTTTACCGAGCGAACTACTGGCTGCCCGCCCGTTGCGATCGGGTTGATAGCGTCTGCCCGCTGATAGCCATCGCCCTGTTCGACGGCGCCGTGCATCACGGCCCTGGTCGTTCGGTGCGCCAGTTGCAGCAGGCGCTCGGTGTCATGGTCGATGGGGTGCTGGGCTCGCAAACCTTGCGGGTGCTGGCCGCCAAGACCGGCCGGGATGGTGGCCGGGCCCTGCTGCTCGCGCTGCTTGAGGTCCGCGCCGGTTTCATGCTTGGCATCGTGCGCAAAGACCCCAGCCAGTGGGCCAATGCCCACGGCTGGAGCAACCGCCTGCTGCGCTTGCAGAGTTACCTGCTCTCGACCCGGTTTGGGGAGGGGGCGGCATGAGCAAACCCAGCCTCATCAACAAGCGCCGCCAGGCGTTGCAAGGGATCCAGGCCGCCGGCTATTTCGGCATCCCTGAACTCAAGAACCCCCGTTACCTCGCCTGCTTCAAGGATGGGCGTCGCGCCCATCTCAAGGCCGCCCTGGCCGGTGCGGATCTGGAGGCCATCCCGCTCTACAGCCATCACCCCACTCGCCAATCCCTGTTTGCCCAGGGCTGGCGGTCGGTGGGCGAGCTGGATCGCCTGCGGGCCCGTGCCCGTCTTACCCCAACCCAACCTAAGGAAGCCCATCATGCCTGATTCTCTGTTACCCCAAGCAAAGCCTGCGCTCCAAAGCCGCGCCGTGATCGGCGGCATCATTGCCGTGGGGGCCGGTATCGCCAGCCTGTTCGGCGTGCCGGTCGATGTCGGTACCCAAACCAGCCTGGTCTCCACCGCCGTGGATCTGGCCAGTGCCATCGGCGGCCTGCTGGCCATTTGGGGGCGCCTCAAGGCGACCCACGTCATCAAATAAGCCATCAAGTAGGGCAGGAGACACTCTTGAGCGACCCCATAGACCGCGCCCAGCAGCTCGACGCCGAGCGGACCGGGCGCCTTATTGACGCCCACCGGGCAAGGCCCAAACCCCGTGGCGATGGCATCTGTTGCGATTGTGATGAGCCCATCCCGATTGCACGGCTGCATGCCGAACCCGATGCACCGCGCTGTATCGAGTGCCAGACCCTATTCGAGCGCAAGGAGGCTGTCCGTGTGGGAATTCATCGTTAAGAACTGGGGGCCGCTGTACGCCCTGGCCAGTCTGGTGGGGTTGATCGTCATCATCCTGCTCTCCAAGACCTACGCCAAGCGTGAGGATGTTACCGGCCTGGCCGCCAGGGTGGCCAGGGTCGAGCAGCAACTCTCGGATCTGCCGACCGAGAAGGAGCTGCACACCTTGCAGCTGGAGATCAGCGAATTGCGCGGCGAGCTGCGGGCGTTGGCGCCGGAACTGCGTCAGGCCCGCCGTCTTGCCGACCTGCTGCTGGAAAATGAACTCAAGGAGAGACCATGAGCATTCAAGGAATATTGGACGCCCAGCAGCGGCTGGTGATCTTGCGATCCTTGCTCGATATCGGCGGGGCCGCCAACGAGTCGATCCTCAATGACTGCCTCGACCAGCTGGGTACCGGCCGGGTGTCTCGGGATCGGGTCAAGACCCTGCTGGCCTGGCTGGATGAGCAGGGGCTGGTACGCATCGAACGCCTTGCCCAGGTGCAGGTGGCCCACCTCACTGGTCGGGGTCAGGACGTGGCCGAAGGGCGATCCAGCGTGCCGGGCGTCAAGAAGCCCCGTGCCGAGGATTGAGGGAGGATGACCATGGCCGAGAAACCGACCCGGGGCAGGGCCAGCAAGGTGTGGCTGCTGCCCGAAGCTATCCGCAACGCCCTCAACGAGATGCTGCGCGACAAGGGCAACAGCCAGGCCGCCATCCTGGACGAGATCAATGGCCTTATCGAGGGTGCTGGGCTGCCCGATGATCTCAAGCTCTCCCGCTCAGGGCTCAGCCGCCACGCGAGCCAGGTGGAGCAGGTGGGCCAGCACCTGCGGGATTTGCGGGAGACCACGGCGGCGCTCACCTCCCAGCTCGGTGACAAGCCGATGGGGGAGACCACCAAGCTCATCCTGGAACTCGGCCGCTCCCAGTTGTTCAAGGCGATGCTGGCCCAGGTGCAGAACCCGGAGGAGGCGGTGGATATCGACATGCTGAAAAACGCCATGTTGGCGGCTCAGCGGCTCGAATCCACGGCCATGCAATCGCATCGCCGGGAGAAAGAGATCCGCCAGGCCTTTGCCGAGGAAGTGGCCGCCAAGACCGAGGCCATCGTCACCCAGGCGGGCCTGAGCGGTGAGGCCGCCGCCGCCATTCGCCGCGAAATCCTGGGGATTGCCTGATGACCACGATCGCCCAGCAGTTGGCCCAGTCCCTCGGTACCGAATACAACCCCGACGAGGTGTTGCTGCCCTACCAGCGCATCTGGATTGCCGACGAGAGCCCACTCAAGATCGCCGAGAAGAGCCGCCGTACCGGGATCACCTGGGCGGAGGCGGCCGACGCCGCCCTGACGGCCTCCAAAGCCAAGGCCGCCGGGGGTTGCCACCACTTCTATGTGGGCAGCAACAAGGAGATGGCCCGTGAATTTATCGACGCCGTGGCCATGTGGGCCAAGGCGTACAACAAGGCGGCCGGCGAGATCCAGGAGGAGGTGTTCACCGACGATGAGGACAAGGCGATCCTCACCTTCGTGGTCTATTTCGCCTCGGGCTTCAAGGTGCAAGCGCTCTCCAGCAACCCCTCCAACCTGCGGGGGATGCAGGGCAATGTGACCATCGACGAGGCGGCGTTCCACGACCGGCTGGCCGAGGTACTCAAGGCTGCGATGGCGCTGACCATGTGGGGGGCCAAGGTGCGGCTTATCAGCACCCACAACGGCGTGGACAACCTGTTTAACCAGCTCATCAACGACAGCCGTGCGGGCCGTAAAGAGTATTCCATCCACACCATCAGCCTGGACGACGCCTGCCGCCAAGGGCTCTATCGCCGCATCTGCCAGGTCAAGGGCACGCCCTGGACGCCGGAGGCCGAGGAGAGCTGGAAGGCCGGGCTACTCAAGGCCACCGCCACCGAAGAGGATGCCCTTGAGGAGTATTTCTGCGTACCCAAGCAGAGCAGCGGCGTCTATATCAAGCGCACCCTGATTGAGCGGGCCATGCAGCCGGATATCCCCATCCTGCGCTTCACTTCCCCTGCGGACTTCGAGCTGCAAAGCGAGGAGACCCGCAAGGCGGTGGCAGAAATCTGGTGTGAGGAAAATCTCAAGCCCTGCCTGGAGGTGCTCGATCACAGCTGCCGCCATGTGCTCGGGGAGGACTTCGCCCGCAAAGGGGATCTCTCGGTGTTCGTCCCGCTTGCCATCGCGACCAATCTGCGCAAACGGGTGCCCTTCGCGGTGGAACTGGTGAACGCCCCTTATGAGACCCAGCGCCAGATCCTGTTCTACCTGCTCTTGGGGCTGCATCGCTTCACGGCGGCCGCCTTCGATGCCACCGGCAACGGCGGCTATCTGGCAGAAGCTGCCCGGCTGCGCTGGGGCGCCAGCATGATCGAGTGCGTGATGCTCAATGACCCCTGGTATCGGGAATGGATGCCTAAGCTCAAGGCCGAGTTTGAGGATGGCAACCTCATGATCCCGCGCCATGCGGACGTGCAGGACGATCTGGGCAAGATCCAGGTCATCAACGGGGTGCCCAAGATCGACAAGGGCAAGAACACCGGCCAGGGCGGCCAGCAGCGTCACGGCGACTTTGCGGTGGCCTTGGCTATGGCAGTGCGGGCGAGTTGGATGGAGGGGGGCGCCATCGAGTTCACCCCCTTACCTGGTAAACACGATTCAGAGCGCAACGACGACTATCACCGATATGAAAGAGGGGGTTGGTAATGGCCGGACTCATCGACATTCATGGCAACTCGCTGCGCCTGCAGAAAGAGCCGCAAACCGAAAACGACGCCAAGCTGGCCCAACTGCGCCGCCACTACAGCGAACACCCCACGGTGGGGCTCACCCCGGGCAAGGCGGCCGCTGCGCTCAAAGAGGCGGAGGAGGGGAGCCTCATCGCCCAGTGCGAGCTGGCCGAAGACATGGAAGAGAAGGACGCCCATCTGCAGAGCGAGCTTGGCAAGCGGCGCCGCTCCCTGCTCGGGGTGAGCTGGACCATAGAGCCGCCCCGCAATGCGACCCCCGCCGAGCAGCGCGACTGCGAGATGATCCGCGAGCTGCTGGAGGACTTCACCTGGTTGGATGATGCCATCTTTGACGCCACCGATGCGGTGCTCAAGGGATTCAGTGCTCAGGAGTTCAGCGGCTGGGAGATGGTGGAGGGGTTGCAGCTCCCCAAGGGCATCGTCTGGCGTGATCCCGCCTGGTTCCAGACCCACCCGGATGACTGGAACCAGGTGCGACTGCGGGACGGCAGCAAAGAGGGGGCGGCCCTCAATCCGTTCGGCTGGATCATGCACAAGGCCAAGTCGAAATCCGGCTACTTGGCCCGCACCGGCCTTATCCGCACCCTGGTCTGGCCCTTTCTGTTCAAGAACTACAGCGTGCGGGATCTCGCCGAGTTTCTGGAGATCTACGGCCTGCCGGTGCGTCTGGGCAAATACCCGGAAGGGGCCACCGAGATGGAGAAATCCACCTTGCTGCAGGCGGTGCTCTCCATCGGCCATAACGCTGGCGGCATCATCCCCCGGGGGATGGAGATCGAGTTCCAGAATGCGGCGAGCGGTCAGGCCGATCCCTTTGTGGTGATGATGGACTGGTGCGAACGCTCCATGAGCAAGGCCATCCTGGGCGGCACCTTGACCAGCCAGGCAGACGGCAAGAGCTCGACCAATGCGCTCGGCAACGTCCACAACGAGGTGCGCCAGGAGGTGCGGGATGCAGACCTTCGCCAGCTCGCCGCTACCCTGACCCGGGATCTGGTCTATCCGCTGTTTGCCCTGAACGGCAAGAGCTTCCAGGGGCCGCGCCGCTGCCCGCGCTTGGAATTCGACGTGACCGAGCCCGAGGACATGCGCGATCTGGCCTATCCACTGCGGGCCCTGGTGGGCATGGGAATGCAGATCCCGGCGCAGTGGGTGCGGGACAAACTGCAGATCCCGGCGCCCAAGGAAGGGGAAGAGGTGCTGGTCATCGTCGATAAGCAGGCAGGGGCCGGGGAGGCGGCTCTCAGGGCGCAAGGGTTGGCGGCTTTGGCGGCAAAGAATCCTGTTCAGGGTGATAACAACGACGCCCAACTGGCGAGGCTGCAGGCGGAGGTCGCCCCCTTGCTTGCCAGCATGACCGATGCCGTCCAGGCACTGGTGATGCAGGCCACCACCCTGGAGGAGATCCGGGATGGCTTGCTGGCGCTGGAGCCCAACCTCAGTCATGACGAACTGGGGGCCCTGCTGGCCCAGGCCATCGCCGCCAGCGAACTGCTCGGCATGCTGGAGATGGAGGAGGGCAACTGATGCCCGTTCGTTACGGATCACTGCCCTTTGCCGAGGCGATCGCCTTCTTTCGCCAGAAGCTGAATATGCCGAGCGAGCGCTGGGCCGATGTGTGGCGGGACGCCCATAACCGCGCCTTTATGGTGGCGGGGGCGACCAAGACTGACTTGCTGGCGGACCTGCGCGGGGCGGTGGACAAGGCGATCAGCGAGGGGCAATCCCTCGGTGCGTTCCAGAAGGCGTTCAAGGAAGTCGTGGCCCGTCACGGTTGGGAGCACACCGGCCCGGCGTCGTGGCGCTCTCGCGTCATCTTCGAGACCAACCTGCGCCAGAGCTACAACGCCGGGCGGGATGACCAGATTGAGCGCATCAAGCACAAGCGCCCCTATGCGCTCTATCGTCACGGCGATTCCGAGCACCCCAGGGAGCTGCACCTCAAGTGGAACAACCTGGTGCTGCCGGTGGACCATCCCTGGTGGGATACTCACAGCCCCAGCAACGGCTATGGCTGTAAGTGCAAGAAGTTCCTGCTCTCCGAGGCGGATCTCAAGCGGCGGGGGCTGACGGTGGGCCAGGCACCGGATGACGGCAATTATGAGTGGGTGGACAAGGCGACCGGGGAGATACACCGGATCCCCCGTGGCATCGACCCGGGATTTGACTACCGGCCAAAGACGCCCGCCGCTCTGACCGGGGCCATGGCCAAGCGGGAGGCGGCGAAATCCGCGCTGGCCGACCGCTTGCCGCAGCGGTTGGTGGAGAGCGCCTTTTCGACCGCCAAGGGGGTGACGGCGCAGGGGGTCAGCGATCTGCTGGCCCGGCTTCCCGCACCCCAGCGCGAGCCCTTGGCGGCCTTCCTCAAGGCGCACCCAATCAAGACCCTGTTTATCAAGCAGACCGAGATGGGGAAGGGGGCGGCAGGGCTCAAGGTTGCGCCGGCCATTGCCGAGTACCTGGGCACAGACCCTTACCTGGTTCGCTCCCTCTATTACACGCGCCGGGCCAGCGCGACCAACGGCTTTACGGCCAAAAGCTGGGGCCATCTGGTTATCAAAGTGAAGGCGGGTGATACACTCAAAGCAGTGGATATGCAGGCGGTGCAAGCGGCGGCGGCCGAGGTGGTGACCGATGCCCATGCCAACACCGGGCCCCGTCAGTGGCAGCCAAGGGGTACCAGCGGCGAGTCACTGCGCCGTCACTGGAGCATCTCCGCCAACGTCGGCGGCAAGCAGGGAGAATCAGCCCAGCGGCTCTCAACCTGGTTGCACGAACTCGGTCACCAGGTTCACTTCTGGGCCGGGGAGCCTGACCTGACGGGAGTAGGGCTGCTGACGGAGTATGCTGGCAAGACCAGGATGGAAGCCGCCGCCGAGGCGTTTGCCGCCTGGGTCTTGGCGAGGGATGCCATGGTGGCGCATTTCCCCGAACTGGCCAAACGGGTGGAGGCCATGCTGGCCCAGGCCACGACCGCCAGCCGCAAAGGAGAGAAAGGATGACCCTGTTGGAGCAAGCCAGCGCCCTGCTGGCAGAAGATGGCCCCTTTACCTTGGCACAGGCCAAGGCGCTGGATGCCTTGTGCGAACAAGCCGAAGGTGAAGAGGCCGACCTGCTGGGGGATCTCTGGGCTGCCGCCATGGCTGCGGCCGATGAGGAGGCCCTGCACTTTATGACCACCTTCGAGGATGACGTCTGATGGCGGGCAGCTTTATCGCCATCAGCCACCATGGGGTGGCCGATGCCTATGAGCTGCTGGCCCGGCTCTATCAACGCACCGGCGACTTGAGCGAGCCCCTGGCGGATATCGGCGAAGGGCTGGCGCTCTCCCACCGGGATCGCTGGGATGCGCAGGAGACCCCGGAAGGGGAGCCATGGGCCCCCCTCTCGGACAAGTACCGCGCCCGCAAACCGCGCCATGCCGATGAAGTCCTGCGCCTCAACGACGATTTGCGCGACACCCTCAACTATCAGGCTGATCCCCAGGCCCTCTACTTCGGCACTCCGCTCGAATATGGCGCCGCTCACCAGTTCGGTCGCCCCGAGATCAACCTGCCCGAGCGCCCCTATCTGGGGTTGTCAGAGGCAGACCAGCAGAGCGTGCTGGAGACACTGGAAGGCTATCTGACGGCGGACGCGCCCTAAGCCTCTGAGTGCGTTTACGGGGATAGGGCCGGTGCGATGGCATGGCCCGACCGCTCTTCGCACAGCAAAACGGTGTTTAAACACCCTTAAACAGTGCCGGCACCCCCTGCTGTTGCAGTAACCCACCATAAACCCCACCTCAAGCTCCCCTCCCTGACACTGGCGCAGTGATTTTTGCTGTGACCAGCCGGAGTGAAAGTGATGCCCCCATCTGCGATTGCCGTGGCCATCTTGAATGCCAGACCCACCACCCTGGGGCTGGCCGTGCTCGATGCGCAGCTTACCCAGCAGGATGACGGTTGGTATCAACTGCTGCCGGTCGGCCCGTTCAAGGCCAGGGATGGCCGCCCCTTCGATGTGCCTGGTGGCCACTGGCAGCTCGACAAGACCATCGCCACTACCCTGATCAACCGGGCCAAGGCGCTCGGCCAAGACATCCTCATCGACTACGACCACCAGACCCTCAATGTCGAAAAGACGGGCAAGGAAGCCCCGGCGGCCGGTTGGTACAACGGCGACGAAATCGAGTGGCGCGAGGGGGAGGGACTCTTTATCAAACCCCGCTGGACCGAGCGGGCCGCCGCCCTGGTCGCTGCCAAAGAGTATCGCTTCCTCTCTGCCGTCTTCCCCTATGACGCCCAGGGCCGCCCCCTGGAGCTGCGCATGACCGCCATCACCAACGATCCCGGGGTGGTGGGTATGCAGGCGCTGGCGGCCTTGAGTGCCCAACTGATTCAACCCGGCCAGCCGGCCACCCCCGCCCATGCGGCACACAAGGAGACTCCCATGAATGAACTGCTTAAAAAGCTGCTGGCCAAGCTCGGTATCGAGCTGACCGGTGACCCGACCGACGAGCAACTGCAGAAGGCGCTCACCGAGATCGACAGCCTGCAGGCCAGTGCCAAGAAGGCGCCGGAGCTGGAGGCCGCGCTCTCGGCCGAGAAAACCGCTCTGGCCGCCCTCAAGGCACAGACGACGTCAGTACAACAAGGAGGCCAGGTTGACCTGGCGCAATTCGTGCCGGTGGCGACCTACAACGCCCTGGTCACCCAGGTGGCGGCCCTGACCGCCCAGGTGGACACCACCGACGCCGCGACCCTCATCAAGGAGGCCCGCACCGCAGGCAAGGTGGTGGCGGCCGAAGAGGAGTACCTGACCGCCTACGCCGCCCAGAAGGGGGTGGCCGCCCTCAAGGCGCTGCTGGAGCCGCGCCCGGCCATCGCCGCGCTCACGGCGAGCCAGACCGCCGCCGTCACCCTGCCGGAGAAGAAGGGCGAGGCCGTGCTCTCGGCCGAAGACAAGTACGCCGCCGACCAGCTCGGCATCAGCCACGAGGACTTTGCGAAGGCCAAGGCCTGAGCAAGCCCCGTTTCACGCGAAGGCAGTTCCGTTTAACCAGAGAAGGAATAGACCATGGCCATGATTACACCCGCGCTGCTGCAGTCCCTCTTCACCGGCTTCAAGAAGAACTTTGAAGACGCCAAGAGCGAGGCGCCGACCCAGTACACCAAGATCGCCACCGTGATCAAATCGACCACCAAGTCCAACACCTATGGCTGGCTCGGCAAGTTCCCGTCCCTGCGCAAGTGGGTCGGGGATCGGGTGATTGAGTCGATGAAGACCCACGGTTACCAGATCGTCAACGAAGACTTCGAAGCCACCGTGGCCGTCGATCGCAACGATATCGCGGACGATGAGCTGGGCATCTATGCCCCGCTGTTCGCCGAGATGGGGCGCTCGGCCGGGGTACATCCCGACGAGCTCTGTTTCGGTTTGCTGGGCGCCGGTTTCACGACCCCCTGCTACGACGCCCAGTATTTCTTCGACACCGATCACCCGGTCTATCCCAAGGTCGATGGCACCGGCACCCCGGCGCTGGTGGCCAACCTGGTGGTGGATGGCGCCTATACCGGTGAGCCCTGGTTCCTGCTCGATACCAGCCGCGCCCTCAAGCCGATCATCTTCCAGGATCGCAAGTCCCCCGAGCTCATCGCCATGACCAAGATCGACGACGAGGCGGTGTTCACCCGCAAGGAGTTCCGCTACGGGGTGGACTGCCGCGACGCCGCCGGCTTCGGTTTCTGGCAGCTGGCGTTCGCCAACAAGCGGGCGCTGACCCCCGACAACCTGTGGGATGCCTACAGCCGGATGCGGGAATTCCAGGCCGATGGCGGCCGCAAGCTCGGTATCAAGCCGACCCTGTTGGTGGTGCCGGCCTCCCTGGAAAAGCTGGCAACCCAGATGCTGGAGCGTGAGCTGGAAAGCAGCTCCAGCAACGAGCTCAAGGGCAAGCTGGAACTGGTGGTGGCTGATTATTTGTAAACCAGAGCCGTAAGCGACACCGAGCTGTTTAACGGCGGGGTTAAGCGAGCGCAGTGTGGGCGTTTAACCCCCGTTTAAACCGGATCTTGGATTGAACGAGACAGAGGGAAACATGAGATGGAACACGAGATGGAACAGGCTATTCGAGTTGGCATCACATCGACAGTGCGTCAGGTCTATTTTCGCGCGGGCCTGGCGATTGCACCTGGCAAGTCTGAGCTGGCTGTGTCGCCTGTGCAGTGCGAGACCCTGGAGGCCGATCCGCGCCTGGTGGTCACCCGCCTGGGTCAAGACGTCGCCCCTGCGACGGCTGATGCACCGCAGACGGACGGGGATCTGGACGCAGCAGTGGGCGGCCTGACTGGCTCGGGCTATCTGGCGGGCGTCGCCACGTTGGATGGCAAGGTCACCCCGTTGGCCGAGATGAAGGTCGATGAGCTGCGGGAACTGGCCGTGGAGATGGCGATCCCGGGCGCCGCCAGCATGAAGAAGGCCGAGCTGGCGGCTGCCATTGCGGCGACCGAGGTGCAATACCCGGTCAAGGACGAGGTTGGCGAGACCACTGAGCCGCCTGCCGATCCCGTGGCTGAGGGCGCTTGATATGTACGCCAGCGTCAATGACATGGTGATCCGCTTTGGCGAGGCGGAGCTGTTGCGCCTCGCCATGACCCCGGCCGGCGAGCTGGACAGTGCGGCCATCACCATCGCCCTGCAGGACGCCGGCGCCCTGATCGACGGCTACCTGGCGGGGCGCTACCCGTTGCCGCTGGTCCATGTCCCGAGCGCTCTGGTGCCCATCTGCGCCGACATTGCCCGCCACCGCCTCTATGGCGAGCAGGCGCCGGAGCAGATTGCCAAGCGCAATGAGGCAGCGCTGGCCTTCCTCAAATCGGTGGGCAAGGGGGAGCTGGCGCTGGGGCTGGCAGCTGACGGCGAGCAGCTGGAAAGCCAGAACTTGGCCCAGCTGCAGTCCGATGGCCGGGTGTTTGGGCGGGGCAGTGGGGGCTTCCTATGAACGGGCCCACGCCTGAACTCGACTACCTGGCGGCGGGGGAGCGGCTGCGCGAGCTGCTGCTGCCCTTGAAAGCGCAAGGGCTCAAGGAGGTGTTTGTGGCCACCGACCTAGAGGCGGTGGCCAACCTGGGGCAGCACACTCCGGCCATTCATGTGATTTACCAGGGGGAACGAGAGAACGAGACCACCCAAAGCGGGCGGCAAAGCGCGTTCGATCAGGTTTGGCTGCTGGTGTTGGTGCACCGTGCCACCCCCAAGGAGGTCAGCGCCGGGGTGTGGTTGGGGCGCATGTTGCAGGCCGTGGCCGGTCGGGCCTGCGGTGACAGTACCTTTCGGCGTGAAAGCGCACCAGTCAAGCCGAGTTACAAGGGGGGGGTGGTCTATCTGCCCCTTGCCTTCAAGACGACAGTGAAATTCAAGGGAGAACGGTCATGAGCGAAACACTGCACCTGGAAGGGGATCTCTATATCGAGACCTTCACCAACAACGTCTCGAACGGGGTGATTGGCCCGGTGGACGTCAACAGCCTGGAAGTCAAACCGGACAGCGAGAAGATCAGTATCCCGAGCAAGCGCAAGCACAAGCTGGGTCAGGCCCGGGAAAGCTACTTCGTGCCCAAGCCCGCGACGGTCACCATCAAGACCAGCGAGATCCCGCCGGTGCTGCTGGCCGCCGCCTTTATGGGGCTGGAGAGCCCCATCAACCAGGGGGCGGGGACGCTCACCGAGGTGCCGGTGACGCTGCTGGCGCACCCCAAGTGGGTGAGCCTGGGCAAGACCAACCTCTCGGCCACCGGCCTGGTGGTGAAGGAGGGTGCCACCTCCTTGGTGCTCGGCACCGACTTCGAGATCAACTATGCCCTGGGGCTGCTGCGGGCCACCAAGGCGGGGGCGGTGGCAGATGGCGGCCCGGTGACCGTCAGCGCCAGCTATAACGCCATCACCGGCACCCGCATCGCCGGCAACGTGCAGCCGGAGGTGAAGGCGAAGTTGACCCTGGATGGGCGCAGCGTGATCGGCGGGGAGGCTATCCTGCTGACGGTACCCCGCGCCAGCTTGTCCCCCAAGAAGGCGGTGGACTTCCTCAGCGACAAACCCATCGAGATCGAGCTGGAGGGGGAGCTGTTGGCCCTGGATGGTGAGACCGCACCTTTCTATGTGGATCGGCCGGAGACGGTGTGATGATGGTAAAATGAAAACGGCGGGGAGATCCGCCGTTTTCATTTGTAGTAAATGCTTGGTTAATGTTCTCTGATTGAACCCACTTATTTATTTGTAAGCACTTGAATTTATAACGATGACTTCTAGGGATTTGATGTAGTCCACCCAAGAAGGGTACGGAGCTCTGATCTGGCTTGAGTTTTTTCTTGTCCAGTTAACCCACGGCCAAGCCCAGTTAAAACAAAGAACATCAGCTCTTTATCAATGGTTGGATCAACTCTACCTTGGGCTGTAATGGTCGTTGACGGGTCAAGTGCTGGTTGCTTTGATGATACAAATTGACTGACAAGTCCATCAACGCTAACAGGTTGCACAGGTTGGGGCGCTGTAACGATACTTGATTGAGGTGTACCGCTTGAGGTCTGCTGTTGGGGGGGGGAAGCGGGAGTTCCAGAAGGACTCAGAGGTTGAGGTGAAGGCGTTGCTTTTGGAATATATGAAAGATAGGGAGAGAGATCTGCTGCACCTATTCGGATGGTTCGGTCGGCAACATCTGTAACCTCGGCGCTTTGGGAATGAGGTACTCCCATGCTTAGCTCTTCTACACCGAGGACAGCCACCCGAATTCCCCGTCTTTGAGACAGCTCAATTCCGATAGCAAGATCACCATCACCAGTAACAATCATCGCATCACTAATTGCATGATTAGTCGCTAGCTCAATCAAATCAATTACAATCTTTGAATCAACGCCTTTTTGCTGGCCTTTACCATTGACGGTGCCCGCTCGAAGCTGAACATCATCAACAGCTACCAGAGCTCTGTGGTCTGCAGAAAGGCCGTTTTTAACTCCGTCATACCAATAGACTCGTAGGAGGCTCTGGTTTTGTAGTTCAGATTTTGCCTTGTTCACCAGCATTGTCACCAGTCCTGACGCATCGTTTAACTGCAATTCAGCACGAGAGCGGCTTTGATTATTACTGAGAACCTTTACTGCTTGGCTTAACAAGTAACCTGCATCTACAAGGACAACTAGTCGATCCATTGATTGTATCCCTACCCAGAAATAAATAAGCCCCCAATTAAGGAGGCATATGTATCCGGTCTTACCATAAATAAATAGTTAGCTGGCAAGAGCGAAAACGCCCAAATAGTAAATCATTTATGAGTTACGGTCAATAGGTGGTGATTAGATTAGTGTGATCTGGCATCGCCGCTTTCCTGTAACCTCCCATAAACCTACTCATTTTGCCATCCCTTTACCATGGGGCATATCTGAATATCTCAGGAATGCCCCATGTCCACCTCTTCCACCCTCAAACTCGCGCTAGAGCTGGCGGCCAAGGTCACCGGCCGCGAGGATCTGGCCGCGCTGGCGGGGCAGGTGCAGGAGTTGGGCCCCCTATCTGACGAGACGGCCGCCGAGACCGAGCGCCTGGCGCAAACCCTGGAAACCCTGACTCAGCAGCAGGAGCTGATCAATCAGTTCGAGGCCAGCGGCCGCGCCCTGACCCAGCTCGAACTGGCCACCGTGCTCTCCCGGGACCGCTTGGCCGAACTGCGCCGCGAGCAGCAGGGGGCGGCGGGTAGCGCTCGCCAGCTCACCGACCAGGAACGGCTGCTGGCCTCCGAGGTCAAGCAACTGGAGCGCCAACTGGTCGCACAGGCGGCCAGCCATAGCCGCCTGCATGCTGGCCTCTCCCAAGCCGGGCTCGATACCCGCAACCTTGCCCAAGAACAGAACCGACTGCAGCGGGAGCTGCGGGGCAGCGCGGCCCAGACCGAACGGCTGGGGCGTTCCCTGGTTCAGGGAGAGCAAGGCGCTGGCGGCTTCCAGGGGGCCATCGGTAGCCTGACCGGGCGCCTGGTGGCCATGGCCGGTACCTGGTTCGGCATCCAGACCCTGACCACCCAACTGATGGCCATGTTCCAGACCGGCGATCAGGCCGAACGCCTTGGCGTCCAGCTCAAGGCGGTGATGGGCTCCATTGAAGGAGGCCAGCAGGCCAGTGCCTGGATCCAGGATTTTGCCAAGAACACCCCGCTGCAGCTCGACGAGGTGACTCAGGTCTTCGTGCGACTGAAGGCCTTTGGCATCGACCCCATGAACGGCGCCATGCAGGGCATCGTCGATCAGGCCTACAAGCTCGGCGGCGGCTTCGAGGAGGTGCAGGGTATCTCGCTGGCCCTCGGCCAGGCCTGGGCCAAGCAGAAGCTGCAGGGTGAGGAGATCCTGCAGCTGATCGAGCGTGGGGTGCCGGTGTGGCAGCTGCTGGAGCAGGTCACCGGCAAGAACACTGCCGAGCTGCAGAAGCTCTCGGAAGCGGGCAAGCTTGGCCGTGACACCATCCAGGCGCTGATGAACGAGATCGCCGCCCAGTCGAGCGGGGCGGCGGCCAACAACATGAGCCTGCTCTCGGGGCTTATCTCCAACGCCCAGGACAACCTGGCCAAGTTCTACCGCATGGTGGCCGAGAACGGGGCGCTGACCTGGCTCAAGAACCAGCTGGCCAGCCTAAACCGTGAGTTCGACCAGATGGCCCAGGATGGCCGCCTGCAGGCGTGGGCCCAGCGCCTCTCCGATGGCATCGTCGGGTTGGGGGAATCCATCAAGGCCTTTATCCAGACCGTCTATGCCTGGCGGGATGCCTTGCTGGTGATGGCCCAGGCCTGGTATGGCCTGAAAATCGCGGGCTGGATTGCGGATCTGCGCGGCCTCTATGGCCAGTTCATCGCCCTGCCGGCGGCGACGGCCACGGCGGCAGGTGGTATGACCACGGCAGGCACGGCAGCGGCCGCCGCCTCTATCGGGATGCAAGCCCTTGGGATGGCGATCAAGGGGTTGCTGGCTGCCGTCACTGTCGAGTCGATATTCCAGATCATCCGCCTGGCCACCGCCCTCAAGGAGTGGATGCAGGCCGAGCTGGCCCTGAGAGAGGCGCAGGACCTGCGCTCGCAAACCCAGGCCCAGCTCAATGGCCAACTGGCGGCGCTCTCGGCTCAGCTGGGCATTGCGATCACCAGTGTGGAAGACATGGACAGGGCCGTGGCCGAGGGCAAGATCCATTACGACGAAGCGACCGGCAGCTGGCGAGCGGGGGCCGCCGCCGTCCAGGCGCTTGGCACTGAGGCCAAGCAGACCCGCGACTACCTGGATGAGATCAACGCCGTCGCCAAGAAAACGGCGGCAGAGCTCCCCGCCACGCTGGGCAAGGCAGCCGAGACCCTAGGGCTGGACTTCGAGCGGGCCAATGGCCGTATCGGCGAGAGCTTCAAGGAGACCCTCGGCGCCCTGGATACCCTGGTGCAGCACAGCGGCTCCAGTTCGGCGGCCTGTGAGGAGTACCTGGCGGCGGCGTTCAACCAGGCGAAGAACAAGGCCGAGATCGACGCGGTGATCGAGCGCATGCAGGCAATGGCCAAACAGGGCCAGCTCACCGGGGATGGCATCACCCGCTCCATGGCCATCGCCAATGATGCGATGAACAAGATCAAAGGGGGCAGCGGTGACGCCAAACAGGCGGTGGCGGCGATCGGCGATGGCTTCGACACGGCGGCCGCCAAGGCCAAGAGTGCCACCGATGCCATGCGCTCCAACCTTCGCGGCGTACAGGATGAGGCGGAGCAGACCGGCAACGCCGTGGCCTCGGCCGGTGGCGGGGGCGGTGCGGGCAGTGGCCGGGGTGAGGTGACCCGCAGCGTGGGCGCCGGCTCCTTCTTCTACAAGACCGTGGACATCAACAACCTGCGCGGCAATGCCGATGCCCTGGCCAACACGCTCGCCGGCGTGGAAGAGGAGCTGGCCCGCTACAGCCAGAAGGTCAGGGACATCCCGGCCTATAGCGAGTGGAGCAAGTATTACGGCGAGAAGTTCCAGAAGGAGATGGAGGCCATGCGCACCAAGCTCCAGCAGGAACTGAGCAAGGCCCAGGCGAAAGAGACCCAGCAGGCGCAAGCCCCCACTTCGGCCGCCGGCCAAGTCGGGCCATCAAGCCTCCCTCAAACCTCGTTCAACCCGGGGCAACCCCAGCGGATCATCATCGAGCTGCGTGCATCGAACGGTGCCAAGGCCGAGGTGCAGGCCGATGAGGCCAATGCCGCCGCCTTTATCAACCTCCTTAAACAGCAGGGACTGCGCTCATGAACGTCACCTTAAACGGGCTGCACCTGCCCGATGATCTCATCTGGCGCGACGAGTTCGACTGGGCCCCCGTCGAGCAAGTGGTCACGCCGACGCTCTCTGGCGCTCTCCTGGTCGAGGAAACGGCCAAACCGGAGGGGCGCCCCATCACCCTGGTGGGTCATTGCCCCCGTGCCACCGTGCTCGCACTCAAGGCGCTGGAGACCCAGGTGGCCCAACTCCTGACGCTGACCCTGCTGGATGGGCAGCAGCGGGAGGTGTTCTGGCGCAGGCCCGGTGTCGTGGCCACCCCGTTAATCGAGATGGCCGACCCCGAGGCGGGTGAGCCCTATGCCTTGACCCTTAACTTCACCGAGGTGATCCGATGACCATTCTTTCCGGCGACATCAAGCTGCTGGCCAGCCAGCGGCTGACGGATACCCCCGATGGCGGCGGCCGGGTGACCGGCCACGAGATCGTCAGCGGCGAGCACAACAGCCTGTTCCCCGACATCAGCGATCTCGACCGCGCCTATGGGGTGGTCAACCTGCGCAAGGCCTTCTTGACGGTGCAGACCGACAACACCGACACCTACTACGGTGCCAACACCACGGTGCTGCTGCCGCCGAGCGACCCGAACGTGGGTCTCTGCCTGATGAGCACCGAGGACCACCACGACACCCGCGCCGCCGCCCGTGACGTGCTGGAGCGCTACCTGGCCCGTGGGCCCAAGTGGCGCGGCTTCCTGTACGACACCCAGCTGGAAGGGCAGCGGGCGATCCGCTTCTTCCAGCGCGTCGAGGTGCGCCTGCCGGAGGTGGGGGAGACCCTGGTGCTGGTCGGCAACGAGGGCAAGGCCGGCGAGTTCGAGCAGTATGTGCGGGTGCTGGAGGTGACCCAGCAACTGGCCAAGTTCCAGATCCCCGGGGTGCCCGAGTTCACCCGCAACGTGGTGACCTGCAAGCTGGCGGATCCGCTGCGCTACACCTTCGAGGGGGAGCAGCCGACCCCCTATGATGTGGTGACCAACCTCAAGACCGCCCTGCGCGAGACCGTGGTGGCCGATGCGGCCAACTACTTCGCCACCACCAAGCTCGCGGAAAATGCGGCGTTCGGGGCCATGCAGGTGAAGGCCAAGACCATCTTCACCCAGTTGGTGCCGGCGGCCAGGAGCGAGACCCCGGCGGTGGATCTGACCGCCGCCGGCGAGCTGGCCAGCCTGGTGGATTCCGGCAAGGCCCTGGTCACCTTCTCGACCGTGGCCAGCATCGCCCCGAGTCGGGGCCTGTTCCTCGGGACGGGCGTCAAGCCAGGGACGCTCAGCATCACCATCGGCGCGGCCACCATCACCGACAAGGGGGGCGAGCTGGTTGTCGCCGGGTCTGTGATAGGGGCCATCGACTACGGCCGTGGCCAGCTGGAGTTCAACGCCCAGTGCCCGAACTACGGCACCGCGAGCAAGAGCGTCAGTTTCTGGCCGGCGGCCCGCCCGTCGCGTATCGCCGACACGGCCCAGATCGAGATCAAGGCCAACAACCGGGGCTATGCCTACACCATCACCCTGCAGCCGACCCCGGCGCCTGGCACCCTGACGGTGTCGTTCATGGCGCAAGGCAAATGGTACGACTTGAAGGACAACGGCCGGGGCGAGCTGTTCGGGGCCGACAGGTCCTACGGGTCCGGTGTGGTCAATCTGGCCACCGGCTCGGTCATGCTGACCCTGGGGGCGCTGCCGGACGTGGACACGGCGATCCTGTTCAGCTGGGCCACCCCGGTCAACTACACCAACCGCAGCGGCCAGGCCATCAGCATCAGCAAGAGCGCCTGGCAGCTGCCCCACACCGGCATCACCCCCAAGAGCCTGATCCTGACCTGGGGCGCGGGCCTGACTGCCAACGATGCGGTGGGGGATGGGCGGATCCGGGGCGACATCACCGGCACCATCGACTATGCCGAGGGCATCATCGATCTGGAGCACATCACCCTGCCGGCACTGGGCCAGGAGTACGTGGCCCAGTACCAGTACGGTGAGCCGGTGACCGAGCGCCACATCGAGCCCGGGCGCCTCAGCACCCCCGGCCAGGTGGGGCACCTCTCCATCACCCTGGACGGTGACGGTGGCGGGGCGCTCAACCTCACCCCGGGGTCGGTGCGGGTGAAGTTCAACGCGCTTTACAACATCGTGGCGGCCGATGAGCGGATCCTCTCCATCGAGAAGAAGGACCCCATCATCACGCTGCAGGACGATGGTCAGGGCAACCTGAAAGACGCCAGCGGCAACGTGCTGGGCGCCATCGACTACGGCGCCGGCACCCTGCATTTCATGCCGGACGGCACCGCCCTGCTGCCAGAGCCGACCTATGCCTGGGTGCCGGCGGGCAGCCATCAGGACCCGGTGACGGGCACCTGGTACACCGACATGCGCTGGACCCTGACCGGCTTCCAGTACATCAACACCGCCTACACCTTCCCCGATGGCGAGGGGGGCTGGGTCGATGTGACCTACCGCAACAACAACAGCGCCCTGGCGCAAAACGCGACCCTGACCGCCCAGGCGCTGCGCATCGACGTGACCCCGGGCTATGCCGAGGCGATCCTAGAGGGCTCGATGCGCTTCACCCTAGGGGGCAGCACCTACGTGGACCGCCAGGGCTTGCTCTACCGCAACCCGGACCCGGAGACCGGTGCCGGCATCCAGGCGGGGACCATCGACTACAGCAACGGGGTAGCGGTGCTGGCCGACTGGGCGGCAGGGCAGGGGGCCCAGCCGTCGCTGCAGTCCCTGGCCACCTCGTTCAGCGTCCAGTCGGTGGATGCGGTGACCTTCCGTACCCCCGGGGCCCCGGTGGCCCCGGGCAGCCTCTACCTCAGTGCCAACACCGCCACCGGGCGGCGCATCGAGGCGACGGCGGACGGCGACGGCTATTTCACCACCACCGACATGGATGGCCGGGTGAATTACCAGACCGGGGTGGTGTGGGTGCGCTTTGGCCGCAAGGTCACGGCCGCCGGCAACGAGGGGCAGCCCTGGTATGACGCCGAGCAGGTGGGGGAGGATGGCAAGATCTGGCGCCCGCTCAGCGTGGTGGCCGACACCATCCGGTTCAACTGCGTGGTGTTCAGCTATCTGCCGCTCGATGCCGACCTGATCGGGCTGGATCCGGTGCGGCTGCCGTCCGATGGCCGGGTGCCCTTCATCCGCACCGGCAACATCGTGGTGGTGCACAGCACCCGCAAGGCGGCCTTCCCCATGGGGGTCAGTGCCGGGCAGCAGCTCAACACCGGCCGCGAACGGCTGGCTTATGCCCATGTGGAGGACAAGGACGGCAAGCAACTGGCCCAGGCGCTCTACAGCGTCAACCTGGACAGCGGCGTGGTGACGCTTGCCAGCCCCCTGAACCTGACCGGTTACGCCGAACCCCTCTACGTGGTCCACCGCATCGAGGACATGAGCCTGCTCAGCGACGTGGAGATCTCGGGCCGGCTCAGACTGGCCAGGCCCTTGTCCCACGCCTATGACGCCGCCGACACCCTGGTGTCCAGTGCGCTCATCATCGGCGACTTGTGGGCGCGTTACACCGGGCTGTTCGATCAGAAGAGTTGGACCAATGTCTGGTCTGATTACCTCATCGGCGACCAGTCCACCGCGCAGTACAACGACACCGACTACCCGATCCTGGTCACCAACCGCGCCACCCTGCAGGAGCGCTGGGCCATCATCTTCAACTCCAGCACCACCTTTGTGCTGGTCGGGGAGCATGTGGGCCAGATCGCGGTGGGGGACGTGAACACCGACTTGGCGCCCATCAACCCCAACAATGGCCAGCCCTATTTCCGGCTGGATCACCGGGGCTGGGGGGCGGGTTGGTCAAGCGGCAACGTGCTGCGCTTCACCACCCAGGCGGCGGCGTATCCGCTCTGGGTGATCCGCACCATCCTGCAGTCGGTGGCGGCGCAGGAGACCGACAAGTTCGAGCTGCAGCTGCGCGGCAACGTCAACCGTTAACCGGGTGGGGCAATCTGCCCCACCCCGAATTATCCAACTGGAGAACACCATGGCTACTTTTCCCGTGAAGTGGTACGCGAGCGACATGCAAGGCGCCCCCAGCCTGGGGGATACCAGCGCCGGGGCCCTGGCGGCCCTGCTCAAGGCGGTGCTGGTGACCGGGTTTGGCACCCTCACCCTGACCAGCCTGGTGTGGGATGCCACCGAGGGGGCTGCCAAGGCCACCATCGCGGGCGGCCACGCCTACCTGCAGGACTCGGTGGTCGAGGTGAGCGGCGCGAGCCCGGCCGCCTACAACGGCGAACACAGGGTCAAGAAGGTGAGCAGCACCGAGGTGTGGTTTGAGCTGGACGGCGGCAACCCGGGATCGGCCGCCAGCGGCGCCATGAGCATGAAGGTGGCCCCGCTCGGCTGGACCCAGACCCACGAGAGTGGGGATGGCATGGTGGCCATCTACCGGCCGACCAACGTCAACGAGTCGGGCAATGTGTCTTTGCGTATCGACAACACCGCGTTCAGCGGCTGGACCGGTGCCGCGAATGCCTACTTGGCTAAGGTATTGGTGGTCGAGGACGTGGTGGACATCAACACCTATACCACTGTTGTGGAGGGTCGTTGGCCCGCGACGGGGCGCTATAGCGACAAGCGATGGGATCTGATAGGTGACCCCCAGCTGTTCTATTTCATGCCCGCTTACGCCTCCGCCAATTACCAGTTCATGTACCATTTCGGCTACATCAAGAGCCTGCGGCCAGGCGACCGCTATCACGCGGTGTTTAATAGCTACCCCTCCCTGCTGGCCACCGAGGCATCGCGCAACTGGAGCCTTGGGGCTGGGAACGCCAACTCATCTTATGGCACTGCCTGGCCACTGTTCGACAGCGTTGATAGCTATATAGCCCGTCCTTTCCATCAATTGTTCGGCACCACGACCTTCTGGCGAAAGGGGCTGTTTGGCCGCTTTGGTACGGGCATGAATTTGCCAAACGGACCGGATAACGGATTCTATCTTTCCGCCGACCAGGTGATGGTGATGGAGACGAACAACCACCTGAGAGGCTATCTTCCCGGCCTGATCTGCCCGTTTTCCAGCCCGCAGGATTGGCACCGCAAGAACTTTGCGGGGCTGCCGGCGGTGCCTGCGAAGACTGTGCGGTTTATCCTGCTGGGTTATTCCGTAAGCCAGAACCCCGCCACCCAGGTTTGCTTGGTGGGATTTGACCTGACCGGCCCCTGGAGGTAACTGATGGCGAACGATCAAGCCCTTCGCGACCTGATACTGGCCAGCAATCCGGTGGTGTATTACCCGTTGGACAATCTCGCCAACCTTGGGCTGGATCTGTCGAGCAATGCCCACCATGGCAGCCAGAGCGGCACATTCAGCCAGCAGACCAGGCAACTGGGTGGGATGGATGTGGTCATGACAAAGGGAGAAAACACCCCCCTGGTGACGGTGCCAGACAGGCCGGAATTTCGTGGGACAACGTTGACCGTCGAGCTGATGGTTGCCGATATTGGCGACAACAACTTGGTGTGGGTGGAGCGCAACGGGTTGAACAACAACTGGTCAATTCAATCTCTCGCATCCACTCAACCCTCGGCCGCCGGAAAGCCCCCCGCCATGCTCGGTTTTCTTGGCGTCCCCCAAAGCCCGGATGTCTATCTGGGTGGTGCGGCCAATTTGCCCCCGGTGGCGCATATCATCTTGATGTTCCAAGGGCCTCGGATGTGGTCGGTGGTTAACGGCGCTCTGAGTCCAGTCAGCTACCTGCCAGGGAGTGGGGTGCAAGCCACTCAGACCGCCGTCCCCGTGCATATCTTCTCCCGGGGTGGGGCCTCTGGCGCCTTGGGGCCGATGGCGCACGTGGCCATCTACAACCGCCTGCTGACCAGTGATGAGCTGCTGGCTCGTGCCCAGCTGTTCGCGGGCAGCCCCATGGGGTGGAAGGTTCCCCCGCTCACGGCTGTCCCTGCCAACGAGGAACCCCGCAGCCAGTTCGTGCCGCAGGATGTGGCCTGGCGGGGTGGGGAAGGGGCTGGTTACGCCGGCCCCATGCCGGCGGTGGCCGTGACGACCGACCCGCTCTGTCAGGGGCAGGATCTGACGTGGGTCAGGGACGGCACCCAGAACGTGCTGCAGGGCTATATCGAGAGCACGGTCACCATCGACGGGGAGGGGGTCCGGCGCCGGGTGCTCTGCCTCGACCAGGCGGGCAACCTTATCGGGGAGACCTATAGCCGCGCCTCTGATGGCAAATACCGGTTCGATCTGCTCTGGCTCAACCGCCGTTACATGCTGGTCGCGCAGGACGATCCCGCGTTCGGCCCCGCCGATTACAACGCGGTGGCAGCCGACTACCAGCTCCCAACCCCTTACGCCCCCGGTGAGGGGGTTGGCCTGGTCTGACCGGGCCGCACTACCTGCAGCACTACCTGCGGAGGTTGATATGCTCGTGTTTTCTGACGCCCTGCGCACCAGTCGCGCCCAGCTGCTGGCGGCCGCCATCGACGAGGGCAGCGCGGGGGCCGCGACCCTCAAAATCTACACCGGCCCGAGACCCGCCCCCGGGGCGGCCATCACCAGCCAGGTGCTATTGGTGGCGCTGCAGTTCACCCACCCCTGCGCCCAGAGCGTGACGGGCGGGGTGCTGACCCTCAAGCCCCTGGCCGAACAGATGGCGACTGCCAGCGGGATCCATGCCTGGGGACGCATCGCCAACCGGGACGGCGACTTTGTGGCGGATCTGGAAGTGGGGCCGCCCGGCCTCGGCGCCGACATCGAGATCCCCGCCACCGAGTTGTTTACCGGCGCCATGGTGCGCATCAACAGCGCCACCATCACAGAACCATAAGCACCGAACCCTAACCGCTCCCCCTGAGCCACGAGGTCAGCATGGCCAGAACAGACGCCCGGCTTGAACTGCGCAAGGCCCGCAGGGCCACCGCCTCCCTGGAGCTGAACCCGCTCCTGGTGGTGCGCTATGTCGCGGTATTGCAGGGCACCAGCCTGCCGCCCAGCCTGGCCTGCTCGCCGGGGCTGGTGCTGCCCGCCGTGCTGCAGGGGCAGAGTGCCGCGCCGGTGCCTGGCGTCTCGGCCGGGCTGGTTCACCCCGGCCACCTGACCGCCGAACCGGCGGCGCCGGTGGCCACCGTCAGCGCCACCGTGGTCATCGAGGCCACCCTGGCCAGCACCCCCCAGGCGGCGCTGCACGACTTCGAGGCCGGCTATGACATCAACGTGTTCAGGGGCCCCAGCCACACCAGCGCGGGGGACTGGGACCGTGCCGCCCTGGTGACCACGGCGGTGGCCGACGACTGGCAACGGCCCGCCATGACACCCGCGACCTGTCAGGCAGACTGGCAGGAGGCCGGCCCGCTGATGGCGGTGGTGGTGGATCTCAGCGACCAGATGCCCCGCCACGATGAGCCGGTGCGGGGGCTGTTTGACGAGGCCCTGCCGCTTGGCACGAGCCATGGCCAGGGGTTCGACAGCCTGCCGCCTGGTCATGTCGTCACCCGCTCGCTCTGGGTCGAAGGGGCCCCGGTCAGCCGCTGGCAGGTGAACGAGTATCACCACCCGCCGCGCCAGGACAAGGTGTGGCAGCCAGGCAGCTGGCAGCAGGGGGCCCCGCAAGGGGCCACCCTGGGCGGCCAGCAGTGGCAGCTCGGCCTGCCCCTGCTCAAGGGCTGGCTGGAGCGGTGGGAGGAGGCGATGCAGCCCCCCTGGGGGACCAGCCCGCCCCCCAAGCCGCCCATCAAGCCGGAGCGGCCAGACAAACGCACCAAGGCGCTGGTGTTTGGCCGACCCCGTGGGGATGCCTCCCTGGAGTTTGTTTGGTTCGGGCAGGCCCACATCGTTATTCCAACCCGGAGGGTTTACCTGGTGAGCAACGCAGCAAGCATTGTGCGGGTCAGGGATGGGATCGACATTCCCGCCACCTCGCTGAGCATCGAGCTCGATACCGACTCTTGGGCCTGGCAGTTCACGGCCCAGATCCCGCGCATCGCGGCGGCCGAAATGACGGACGAGGAGGAGGTGAGCATCCATGTCAATGGCCAGCAGTGGGATTGCGTGTGCGATGGCTGGCAGTCGAGTCAGAGCTTTGCCCGCGAGTCGGCGACCCTGACTGGGCGCTCTCGCACAGCCTACTTGTCGCCGACCCACGTGTTACCCCAGGCGGTGAGTGAGAGCGGGGCGGCAACGATGGCCCAGTTGGCGGAGGCCCTGCTGCCGTTCGGCTGGACACTGGACTGGCAGGCGCCGGATTGGCTGGTACCTGGCGGCTTCTTCAGCCTCGACGGTCAGACTCCCATCGAGGCGATCAAGTACCTGGCCGAGGCGGCCGGCGGGTTCGTGCTGCCGCACCAGCGTGATCGGCACCTGGTCATCAAGCCGCGCTATCCGACCGTGCCCTGGCAACTCGACGGAGCGCTGGCCGACGTGGCCATACCCCGCGCCATCATCACGACGCTGGGCAGCGACTTCCAGCCGGGGCAGATGGCGAACGGCATCTATGTCAGCGGTGGTCATCAGGGCATCAATGGACGAGTATTGCGCCAAGGCACGGCAGGGGATCGGCAGGCACCGGCCATCACCCACCCGCTGGTGTGTGATGTGGTGGCGGCCCGTGCTCAGGGTGTGGTGGGGCTGGCCAAGACCATGCCGAGGCGCACCCAGACCATCCAGCTGCCGTTGTCTGCCGATACGGGTCTCATCCTGCCCGGGGCGTTGCTCGCGGTGGATGGCTGGAAGGGCTTTAACCGAGGTGTCAGGGTCGCGGTTGAATTGCAGGGCCGGGCCATGACGGTACGCCAGCAACTGAGTGTGGAGCGATTTGTATGAACCTGTTCAAGCAGTTCCAGGAGCTGATACCCGGTGCCGACCCGCTGCTGGTCGGTACCGTCACCGTATCGACGGGAACCAGTACCACACTGGAGACGCCAGGCGGGGGCGTGGTGATCGTGCGAGGGGGAGGGGTGGCCATCGGCCAGAAGGCGTTCTATCAGAGTGGTGCTATCATTGGGCCCGCCCCTGATTTACCAACCTATGAAATCGAGGTTTAAGTCCCTGTTAAGCGCCTTTCAATCTTGGCGATTCCTGATTCACCGAGTTTGATAAATGCGGCCGAGCTCTGTTTATCGTTTTACCCAGAAGTGTTTTTCATTTTTCGCGGCGGGCTACACCTGAGCAGGGGCTATTTAACACATCAGAGCACCCAATCGCGTCACAATGGGGTATCTTATGCCCCGATTTCATCCATAAAACGGATCAGAGACTCGTATGATTATCAAACCCAAAGTTCGCGGCTTTATCTGCACCACCACCCATCCGGTCGGTTGTGAGGCCAACGTTCGTCGTCAGATCGCCTATGTCCAGTCCAAGGGTGCCATCGAGAACGGCCCCAAGAAGGTGCTGGTGATCGGTGCCTCCACCGGTTACGGCCTGGCCTCACGGATTGCTGCCGCCTTTGGCTCCGGCGCCGCTACCCTGGGCGTCTTCTTCGAAAAAGCGGGTACCGAGTCCAAGCCGGGCACCGCCGGCTGGTACAACTCTGCCGCCTTTGACAAGGCCGCCAAGGAAGCCGGTCTCTACGCCAAAAGCGTCAACGGCGATGCCTTCTCCAACGAGTGCCGCGCCAAGGTGATCGAGCTCATCAAGCAGGATCTGGGTCAGATTGATCTGGTGGTCTACTCCCTGGCCTCTCCGGTGCGCAAGATGCCGGAAACCGGCGAAGTGGTGCGCTCTGCCCTGAAACCCATCGGCGAGGTCTACACCACCACCGCCATCGACACCAACAAGGATCAGATCATCAGCGCTACCGTCGAGCCGGCGAATGAGGAAGAGATCCAGAACACCATCACCGTCATGGGCGGCCAGGATTGGGAGCTGTGGATGGCGGCCCTGCGCGATGCGGGCGTGCTGGCTGACGGCGCCAAGTCGGTAGCTTACTCCTACATCGGTACCGATCTGACCTGGCCCATCTACTGGCATGGCACCCTGGGCCGCGCCAAGGAAGACTTGGACCGCGCCGCTACCGCCATCCGTGGCGATCTGGCCGCCAAGGGGGGGACCGCCCATGTGGCCGTGCTCAAATCCGTGGTGACCCAGGCATCAAGCGCCATTCCTGTGATGCCGCTCTACATCTCCATGGCCTTCAAGATCATGAAGGAGAAGGGCATTCACGAGGGGTGCATGGAGCAGGTGGATCGCATGATGCGTACCCGCCTGTATGGTGCCGATCTGGCGTTGGACGAGCAGGCCCGTATCCGCATGGATGACTGGGAGCTGCGTGACGACGTGCAGCAGACCTGCCGTGATCTGTGGCCCTCCATCACCAGCGAGAACCTCTCTGAGCTGACCGACTACACCGGCTACAAGCAGGAGTTCCTGCGCCTGTTCGGTTTCGGTCTGGACGAGGTGGACTACGACGCCGACGTTAACCCGGACGTGAAATTCGACGTGGTCGAGCTGTAATCCGCTTGCTGCAAGAGGGGGCCAACATGGCCCCCTCTTCTTTCATTGAGGCTGAGTGCCTAAGGCATCGGTCACCCGGCGTTTGTGCGCCATCTTCTCCAGGATGAGCTTGTAGGCCACGTAGTATTTGTAGATGTTGCTCACATAGGAGACGGTCTCGGCACCTATCTTCTCGGCGGCGATGTGCTCCACGTTGCCAAACCAGACGTTGGGGTTAAAGCCCCGCTCCTCGGTGAGTTTGCGCAGCCTGGCGATCCGTGCCGGCCCCGCGTTGTACGAGGCGAACGAGAAGAGGGCCTTGTCCAGACGGGTCATGGGCTCGTCGCCATAGTAGCGATCCATCATCCAGCGCATGTACTTGATCCCGGCGTGGATATTGGGGTCGAGCCGGCGAATGTCGCCGACTTTCAGCTCCTTGCCGGTCTTGGGCATCACCTGCATCACGCCGATGGCCCCCACCTTGCTGCGGGCGTTCTGGTTGAGTTGGGACTCCTGATAGCCCTGGGCCGCCATCAACACCCAGTCCACGTCGTACTTTCCCGCGTATTCCTGAAAGACCTTGATCATGTCCAGAAACTTCTGACGCTCGCGCCCGGCGGCGGCGCTCTTGACGTATCGGGTGCTCTTGAAATAGCGGGCCTGCAAGGTGTTGCTGATGACGCTCCCCTGGCCGTGCAGGCGGATGTGCTCGTTGAGTAGCGCCAGCAGGGCCGGACTGTTCTTGCGCACCGCCCAGGCGATCGCACCCTCTTCGCGCAGGGCGATATCCTCGTGAACCCGAATGGCCGGATAGATCTGCTGCCAGAAGCGGGCCTTGTGGCTGTCGACCACGATGAGGGGGATGAGACCCGCGTTGAGCATCTCCATCAGGTCTTCGTCTTCGAGGGGATCGGGGGCTTCTTTGAGGATCACGGCGGCGCGCCCTTCCCGGGCAAAGCGCTCGTTCAGGGCCAGCAGGCTCTCGTAGTAACTCGAAGAGCGGCGCACAAAGACCTCTTTGCCGGCGAGATCCTCCAGGTGCGCGACCTTGGGGGAGGCGGGGCCGCTGACCAGCAGCTCCTTGACCCCCTTGAAGAGGGGCAGGGTGAAATCGGCCTGGGTTTGTCTGGTCGCCGTGATGGTCAGGTTGGCGGCGGCGATGTCCCCCTTGCCCTCTTGCAGGGCCTTGAAGATCTCGCCACGGGCCACGGGAATGAAGTGGATCTGCACCTTGAGATGGCGCCCCTTGAGACGCTTTTCCTTCATCTGCTGGAGGTTGAGATAGCGCTCGAACTCCATCAGACGGTCATAGGTGGCCCCCCGCTGGCGACCCTTGTCGATGAAATAGAAGGTCTTGCTGTAGCTGGTCAACACCCGGATCACCCGCCGCTCTATCATGCCCGGCAGATCCCCGCGCCAGGGAGCGAGCAGCTCGTCGCTGGTGAGGTGAAGGGGCTCACGGGTCTGGTCAGGCTCGGCGGCGCAGAGGGGGAGAGCGAGTACAGAGAGCAGGATCAGCAGGGGACGAGAGCCCCGGACGAGGGAGAACAACATGGCAGACTCCGACGCAGAACGACTGTCGTGAGTCTAGCCAAGGTCTCTGGGACTAGCTCGCTTGGCCCTGAGCGAGCTTGCGTTCATAGTCGCGCTGTACGATGGCCAGGGCCTTGAGGGCCAACTCGGTCGGGATCTGATGGTTTTCGAGCAGCTCGATAAGATCGACGGCGAGCTGCACTTCCTTGGGGGCCTGCTCCAGTGACATGGGTTACCTCGGGGAAAAAGGGGGCAGTATAGCGGGCGCCCGGGTTGGGCCCAAGCGCCCCTTGCTCACAGATGCCGGCGCATCTCCTTGTCGATCTCCTCACGCAGGGCCACCAGCTTGAGGGCGTACTGCTCGAGTTGGCGTTGGGCGTCGGTCTGCGGTGCCCAGGCCGGTACCTGGCGTGGCTTGCCCTGCTCATCCATGGCCACGAAGATGATGATGCAGTGGGTCGCCTTGTGGCGGTCGGTCGAGGTGGGATGGCGGCTGTAAACGTCCACTGCCAGGTGCATGCTGGTACTGCCGGTGTGGATCACCTGGGCGTGCACCTCGACCAATTCGCCTATCTGGATGGGACGGATAAAGCGGATCCCCCCCACATAAACGGTCACCGCATAGCCGCCACTCCAGCCGGCCGCGCAGGCATAGCCCGCCTGATCTATCCACTTCATCACCATGCCGCCGTGCACCTTGCCGCCGAAATTGACATCCGAGGGCTCGGCCAGAAACTGCAGGGTTAACTCTCTGGGTGGGCTCATCCTTCATCCTTAACGTCGATAGCTCTTGCGATACTGCTCCGCCTGCATGCAGGCGGGCACCTTGGAAAAGTCGGGGCGCTTGTTGCCCTCACGCTCGCCAAAGCGGGCGAAGTCGTGTTCGCACCCGGCCTGGCTCTTGCCCTCGTTGACGCACAGGGCGATCCGCTGGCTGCGCCCCTCGTCGACCAGTTGTTGCCGGGCGCTGGCGCACGCCGCATCCAGCCGGGCCTGCTCGGCCTCTCTGTCTACCACGGCGGCGCCCACCGGTACGGTGAGGGCGAACGTCAGCAGCAGGGCGTAACCGGGTTTCATCGGGTCACTCCTTGGCGGGCCCTGCCCGCGATGATGAGAGCAATGCCACTGAGGATAGCCAGCGCCGAGAGCAGCAGCCGCAGACTCCAGCTCTCCCCGAGCCAGAGGGTTCCGCCCACCGCCGCCAGCGGCGGCACCAGCAGTTGCAGTGCCGCGGCCAGGGTGCGTCCCAGATCCGGCAAGACACTGTACCACAGGGCGTAGCCGAGTCCCGAGGCGAGGGCGCCGGAGAGCAGGGCCAGCAGCACCCCGTTGGCGCTGAAACCCGGTTGGCCAAGCAGCATCAGGGGCAGGGCGAGCAGGGCGGCGCGCCAGAAGTGGCCGGCGTTGGCGGCCAGCGGATCGGCAGCCCTGGCCCCGGCCAGGGTATAGCTGGCCCAGGCGATGCCGGCCCCGGCCATCAGCACGGCCCCCAGAGGATCGGGGGCGCTCAGCCCCGGCAGCAACAACCAGACGAGGCCCCCCATGGCCAACACCAGCCCCAGCCATTGCAGGGCGGGCAGTCGTTCGCCGCGCCACAGGGGAGGCGCCAACATGGTGATCTGTACGCTGGCAAAGAGGATCAGCGCGCCGCTGCCGGCACCGAGGGAGAGATAGGCAAACGAGAAGGCGCCGGCGTAGACCATCAGGGCCAGGCCGCCACGCCAGTCCCCGCCACGGGGGCGGGCACGAGTCAGCCAGCCCAGCATCAGGGCGCCGCTGGCCAGGCGCAGCAGGGTAAAGAGCGCCGGATCCATGGCCGCCTGGGTGAGGGCGAGGCGACAGAGCAGGGAGTTGGCGGCAAACGCCACCAGGGTCGAGCCGGTGAGCAGCGCAAGGCGCAGGGGGGACATCCAGAAACCTCGGGGCGATGGCGGGTACTGAGACAAATAGTCGCCCACCGGGGGCGGGGCGGCAAGGGCGGGCTGGCCTATTCACATCTGATTCACGCCCCCTGTCCCAGCATGGCCAGACACGTAGAGGAGAAAACGATGAAACAGATACTCGATCAGTTGCTCGGCAGTGGTAAGGGGTGGCTCGAGCAGGGGGGCAGCCAGCGCAAGGGACAGCTTCAGGGAGCCCTGGCCGGTGGGGCACTGGGGCTGCTGCTGGGCAACAAGAAGGTGCGTAAATATGGCAGCAAGGTGGCGGCCGTGGGGGGCGCGGCGGCCTTAGGTGGCATCGCCTACAAGCTCTATCAGGATTGGCAGGCCCAGCAGCAGAGCGCGCCGACGGATCAAACCGTGCCCCAACCGCTCACCAGCCTGGAGGGGCAGGCACTGGATCGGCGCGCCGAACTGCTGGTGCGCGCCATGATTGCCGCCGCCCGCGCCGACGGCCATATCGACGAGCAGGAGCGACGCAAGATTGCCGATCACCTGACCGGGCTTGGCCAGAGCGACGCGGCCCGCTATATCGACCGGGAGCTGGCCCGCCCCCTCGACCCTCACGCCCTGGCGCGGGAGGTGACCGACATGGAGCAGGCCACCGAGCTCTATTTTGCCTCCCTGCTGGCCATCGAGGTGGATCACTTCATGGAGCGTGGCTATCTCGACGAGCTGGCGCGAGCCCTGCATCTCGATGAGACCCTCAGGCAGCGCATCGAGGCGCAGGTGGCGGCGCTCTGAGCCGGTTTTGAGAAGACCCGCCCTGGCGGGTCTTGTTGTCAGGGGGCCGGGCAGACGCTCTCACTTTGCAGGCTGGTCGGCTCGAGCAGGTAGTCGACGGCGATCCGGGTGACGCAGGGATAATCCTCACCCAGGCTAAAGCCGTGATCCACTGCCCCTTGCTGCTCGACCAGGTGGGCGCGCGCTCCGAAGGCGGCCTTCATCTGCCGGCTCCAGGCCAGCGGTGTGGCGAAATCCAGACTGCCGCCGATGATCAGCACCTTCTGCTGCGCCGTGAGCTGCTGATCCAGATTGGCCAGCAGGGGGATAGGGTCGCGGCGGCGCTGCCAGTCTGCGCAGAGATAGGACATGGCGTGCAGCTTGGCGCCGGCGATGGAGCTCTGCTCGAAGTCGTTGCCCAGGGCATCAATCTCGGCCAGGGTGAAATCACGCCCCTGATCGCTACACATGACTGCCGCCTGGAGGGGATAGAGCATCACATCCTCCAGCGCGGATCCATAGGCGCTGCGATTGGCCCGATCGCTTTGCATATAGGCCACCAGTTCGGCACCGAGATCTTGCTGTAGCAGCTTATCGAGCATGGGTCGCAACCGCTCTGCGCCGCGTTCATCGGTGATCAACTGCTCCAGCATGGGTACCCAAACCCGAGTGTCGACACGGGCCCCGTCGTTGGCCACATAGACCCCCTGGGAGAGCACAGTCTCGCCAATTCTGGCCAGCTGTTGCCGTGTCGCCTCCGGCTGTCGCTGCGCCAATATGATCTGCCAGCCGGTGGATTGGCCGAGCAGTACACGATCGATATCGGGTTGGCTGGGGTTAATGGCCGAATCGAGGATCAGGGCGCGCAGCTGCTGGGGGTAGCGTTCGGCATAGAGGGCGCCGAGGCGGGTGCCGTACGAATAACCCACGAAGTTGAGGGTCTGCTCGCCCAAGTGCTGGCGCAGCAGCTCCATGTCCTGAACCACGCTGTTGCTACCCAGATAAGGGGCATAGGCATCCAGCACAGGTGCGCAGCGCCGGACAATCTCCAGCTGGGGCAGACGATGGCTGGCGCGTGCCTCCCGGGTAAAGGCGCCGGTCATCTTACCCAGCCACTGCTCGGCCTGTGCATAGAGGGCTTCACCGACCCCCTCTTCACTGACATCCTGTGGCCGTTCGGTCAGCTGGCAGGTACGCAGCGCGACGCCCAGGGCGCTAAAGCCGGTACCGCGGGGATCGAAACTGACCAGGTCGAAACGTTGGCGGATCTCGAGGGGGATCTCGTCGAGAGTGTCACTCAATCTCGAGACTCCGGCCCCGCCCGGCCCCCCGTAGTTGAACATCAGGGTGCCGATCCTGCGTGCAGGATCCTCGGCCTTGTGTACCCCGTAGAGGATCTCGATACGAGTACCCTCGGGGTGATGGTAATCGAGGGGAACCTCCAGAAAGCCGCAGGTGAGCCCCTTGGCGTCGGCGCAGGCCTGCGCCAGGGTGAAGTCGGAGCGGATCACCCGGGGAGCGGCGGGGGGGATCGGTTGGACGCTTGTGGTCACAGGCGGGACAACCGGGGTGGCCGGTGTAACGGGTGGAGTAATCGGGCTGGCCGGTTGGGCTGCCGGCACTGTGGGAGCTGCCTGGGCCGGCGTGGCGGATTGGCTTGGGGAGTCGCTGCCACCGCAAGCGCAGAGCAGCAGCGATAGCATCATGACAAATGGCATTTTTTTCATCGTTATAGACCTGAACTCACAAGGTCGGCCATTGTGGGGTCGGGCCGGCCGCTATCAGGAGCGGGCGCGATTGTATCGAATTTCGCCGTGGCCCCGCCTGGCTGGCGGGGCACGGGCTCAGTACATTATCTCGGGTCGAGCAGCTCGATGCAGTGGCCCCGATAGAGCAGGCGTTGACCGCTCATGACAAGCAGCTCACTGCTCTCCTTCAGGCGTTGCCACTCCTCGGGGCTCATGGGGCGAGCCTGACGCATCTCGATCAGTGGTGCCAGCCTGGTGAGGCGTCCCGAGGCGCGATCGCGCATCCAGAGCTCCGCATCATCGGGCAGGGCGGGCGCGGTCAGCCCCTGCTGGAGCTGGATCTTCGACTGTCCCGGCCGTTTGCCCTGATAGGCGAGCAGGGCAAAGGGTTCGGGTTGCTCAGCAGTGCTCATGACCGCCAGATAGCGTACCGGTGTGATGAGAGGCTCGGTGCCGGGCAGCAGGGGGCGCAGCCAGAGGCCGAGCAGCAGGCTGGCTGCCATGGCCATGGGCCACCAAGGCCTGACGCGTCTGGCAAAGAGCGCCCCGGCCAGGCGTGACCACACCCGCTCGGGGAGGGGCGGGGCCTGGTCGGGTTGCACCGGGGCAAGGCGCTGTTGCCACAGATCGATCCACTGCCACCAGGAGGGATCACGCGCCATCAACTGCTCGAGGCGGCGCTGCGTCCTGGCGGTGAGGGTTCCCAGAACATACTCGCTGGCCAGTCGCTCTCGCAGGTGATCGCGCTGATAACGGTTGGGGGTCATTGGGTCAGACATTGTTTCAGCTCCTCCAGTCCTCGCCGGATCCACGACTTGACGGTGCCAAGGGGGGTTCTGGTGTGAAGAACTATCTCCTGATGACTCAGGCCATGGCGATAGGCGAGCACGATGGCGTTGCGTTTCTCGGGGGCCAGACGGTGCAGACAGGGATCCAGTGGCAGCCTTTCTTCCGGGGTCACCAGGGGGGCGAATGCCGCATCCCAGGGGGCTTCCTGTCGGCGGTGGCGGCTGCGCAGGGCATCCAGGGTCAGGTTACGCATGCATTGGCAGAGCCAGGCCCAGGGGTAGTCTATCGGGTAGGAAGAGCGATCCTGCCAGAGTTTGATAAATCCCTCTTGCAGCAGGTCGGCGGCCCACTGCTCATCCTTGACCAGATGAAAGATGAGGGCGTAGAGAGGCTGGCCGGTGAGCCGGTATAAGGCCTCGAAAGAGGCCTTATCTCCATTCCGGCTGCGGGTCAGCAACAACGAAAGCTGCCGGTTGTCGATGCCTGCCCTCATAGGGGAACCCGGTGCCACACCTGCAGCACACCGTCTCCACTGCTCTGTCCCGGCGCCGTGTCCTTAAACCACCGATAGAGGGGCTTGCCCCGATAACTCCACTGGTAGCCCCCATCCTTGCGTTCGACGAGACCGAATCCAGCCTTGACCGCCTCCGGTTTGAGCGCCTCTCGTGCGGCCAGCGCCGGGGGCCACTTGCGGGCACACTCGTCGTAGCAGACCGATTGGCCGACCGGATCCTTGTCGAAGGTGTAGAGGCTAAGCCCCCGCTGATCGGCCAGATAGCCTTCCTGACCCAGGACGACGCGCGTCAGGGGAAGATGCTCCAGGGGGCTTGTCTCGATGGCCCAGGCACTGCCCAGGGGCAGGAGGAGGGCGGCGGTGATCATCAATTTCATGGTGTGTGCTCCTCGTTAACGGGTCCAGCCATCTTGGGCGAAATAGGTTTCACCCTCGGGGCTCTCGATAAAGGCCAAAAAGCGGCGGGTGATCGGGTCAGCCGTGTGTGCCTGTGCGATGGAGAGGCCGCGAAAGATCCGTCGCTGTGGCTCTATCTCTACATAGTCCACCTTGTCGGACTGGTTCAGGGGCCAGTGTACCCAGGTGATCCAGGCGTCGGCCTTGAGTCGGGTAAAGGCGCGATAGCTGGCGCCGCTCCCCTGCTCATAGGCCACAATGTTGCGGCGCAGCGCCTGCAGATCCGCCAGGGAGCCGAGCCGGCCGGCCACATCCTCCCACAGACCGGTGCCCGAGGTGTTATAGCTGCCACGCCCCTCGGTGACCACCACCCTCAAGGGGTGCCTGAGCAGGTCATCGATGCCGTTTATCCGGGAAGGATTGCCCTTTTGCACGGCAATCACCGCTCGCCTCAGGTAGTAGGGGCGGGCGCTTTGGGGATCGAGAAAGGGGTAGCGCTCGAGAAAGGCGGACATGGATTGCTCCGCCCCGGCAAAGATGAGGTCGGCATCCTGACTCGCCTGCTGGCTCCAGCCGGACTCGGGGCCGGCGGTTACCACCACAGGTACATTGCTCTTGCGAGCGAAGGCGTCGGCCGCTCTCTTGAGTGCGCTATCCGGCCCGCCGGGCCCATAGAGGTGAAGCACGTCGTCATTGGCCTGATGGGCCGCCTGTGCGGGCATCTGCCACAGCAGGGCGCAAAGTAGCGCCAGAGAAGGTGAAGTGAATTTCATTGTTGCTCCTGGTTGGGGTCTCACCAGAGAGACGCTCACCAGGGGCCAATGGATGCAGTGTCTTCATTTTTTATGGCTCGGCCACCGGAACCGGGAGCCAGCGGGCCAGCTGGTCCAGCGCCGGCTCCAGCTCGGGCCCCCAGGGGTGAGAGGCGTTAAGACGCAGGCAGTGATCGTGCTGGCCGGCCCCGCCAAACAGGGCCCCCGGGGCCAAAGAGAAGCCCGCCTCGAGCGCCCGGCGATAGATCTGTCGGGTGTCGACTCCCCTTGGCAGGGTGAGCCAGAGGAAGAAGCCGCCACCGGGCTGACTGATCCCCACCGAGGGGAGGCGGGTCTGCAGCTCGGCTCTTAGCCTGTGCATGCGTATCGAAAGGGTGTGACGCAGACGCCGCAGATGGGCATCGTATCCCCCCTCTTCCAGGAAGCGGGCCAGGGCCAGCTGGCTTGGCACATTGGTGGCCAGGGTGGAGATAAGCTGACGGCGTTGCACACGGGGCGCATGGCTTCCCGCCACGACCCAGCCGACCCGAAACCCCGGCGCCAGACACTTCGAGAAGGAGGAGCAGAGCAGGCTCGTTCCCTCCCTATCCCAGTACTTGAGGGGACGAAGCGGGTCGCGCCCAAAATGGAGTTCACCATAGACGTCGTCTTCTACGACCGGCACCTCATAACGGGCCAGCAGCGCCATCAGGGCGGCCTTGTGCTCGTCACTTTGGGTATGTCCGAGGGGATGCTGCACGTTGGCCATCAGCCAGCACGCCTTGATGGGGCGCTCTTTCAGGGCGCTTTCGAGCTGGATCAGGTCGATCCCCACACCGCTGATCACCGGGATCTCCACGGCCCGCAGTCGCAATCGCTCTATGGCCTGCAGGGCTCCGTAGAAGGTGGGGGACTCGACGACCACCCAATCGCCGGGTTCGGTGAGGACCTGCAGGCTTAAGGAGAGAGCCTCCATGGCGCCTGTGGTGATCACTATCTCCTGGGGATCCACCGTCAATCCTCGCATGGCATAACGGCGGGCAATGGCACGGCGCAGGGCCTCGTTACCGGGGGGGAGATCGCTCACCGTACTGAACGGATCCATGGTTCGCATGACGCTGGCCAGCAGGCGGCCGAGGCGAGGCAGGGGGAAGAGATGGGGGTCGGCCACCGCCATGCCCAGAGGCACCAGGGCGCGTGACTTGCCGGCCTGCAATACATCAAACACCAGGTTGTTGATATCGACGCTGTCCGTGTAGTGGGTCTCGCCGGGGGGAATGCCCGGCTTTGGAGAGGTGTCCTTCACGTAATAACCGGACTGGGGGCGAGCCTGGATGATCCCCTGGCTTTCGAGCAGCTGATAGGCCTGCAGTACCGTCATGGGGCTCAGGTGGTGGGTCTTGCAGCTTTGGCGAATGGAGGGAATGCGCTCACCGGGGTGCCACAGCCCGGCATCGATCTGCTGGCGCAGCCGGTCGGCGAGATCGCGATAACGGGGCATGGGGATCTCAAACTGTTATAGGTGTTATTCACTCTAACTGCATCTGTTATAGCTGTCACGCCCATGTTGTACTGGCCGCGCACAAAAACGTGCAAGGCAAATACAACAAAAGAGAGTGACACATGATCAATCCGGATGACGTGGTCAGCCTGTCGCGCCTGCAGTTTGGCGCCACCGCCCTGTTCCACTTCCTGTTTGTTCCCCTCACCCTGGGGCTCTCCTGGATATTGGTGATCGCCGAGTCGGCCTATGTGATGACCGGTAAGCCGATTTATCAGGAGATCACCCGCTTCTGGGGCAAGCTCTTTGGCATCAACTTCGTCATGGGGGTCACCACCGGGATCACCATGGAGTTTCAGTTCGGTACCAACTGGGCTTACTACTCCCAGTATGTGGGGGACATCTTCGGCACCCCGCTCGCCATCGAAGGGCTGATGGCCTTCTTCCTCGAGTCCACGCTGGTGGGGCTCTTCTTCTTCGGCTGGGAGCGGCTGCGCCCGGGGCAACACCTGTTGGTGACCATGCTGGTGGCCCTCGGCTCCAACCTCTCGGCGCTCTGGATCCTCATCGGCAACGGCTGGATGCAAAACCCGGTGGGCGCCGAGTTCAACCTGCTGACCCAGCGCATGGAGTTGACCGATGTGGCCGCCGTGCTGCTCAACCCTGTGGCCCAGGTCAAGTTTGTCCACACGGTAGCGGCGGGCTATGTGGCCGCTTCTATGTTCGTCATGGGGGTAAGCAGCTGGTACCTGCTGCGCCGGCGCGAAGTCCCTTTCGCCCTGCGTTCGTTCGCCATCGCTTCGGGCTTTGGCCTGGCCGCCATCTTGTCGGTGATCGTGCTCGGCGACGAGTCGGGGTATCGCACCGGCGAGGTGCAAAAGGTCAAGCTCGCCGCCATCGAGGCCGAGTGGGAGACAGAGCCTGCCCCGGCGGCCTTCACTCTGTTCGGTTTCCCGGATCAGGTTGCCCAGACCACCCACGCCGCCATCAAGATCCCCTATCTGATGGGGCTCGTCGCCACCCGCTCCCTCGATGAGCCGGTCACCGGCATCAAGAGCCTCAAGCGTGAGCACGAGCGCCGCATCCGCAGCGGCATGGTGGCGGTGGGGGCGCTCGAGCAGATCCGCGCCGGGGATCGGAGTGAGGCAACCCGGGCGCGCTTCGAGCGTCATCGGGCCGATCTCGGCTATGGCCTGTTGCTTACCCCTTATGCCGACCCCATCGTCAGCGCCGACGAGGCGGCCATCGCCAGGGCAGTCGAGGACTCCATCCCGCAGGTAGCACCGCTGTTTGTGGGCTTTCGCCTGATGGTGGGGCTGATGGTCGTGAGCTTCGTGCAGCTCTGCCGTAACCGGCTGGAGAGCTCGCCGCGGCTGCTCAAGCTCCTGCTCTGGAGCATGCCGCTCCCCTGGATTGCCATCGAGGCGGGCTGGTTTGTCGCCGAGTTCGGTCGTCAGCCCTGGGCCATCAGTGACCTGCTACCGGTCTCGGCGGCGGCCTCATTGCTGACGGCGGGGCAGCTCTGGTTCAGCCTGATCGCTATTTGCACTCTCTATACCCTCTTGCTGGTGGTGGAGCTCTACCTGCTGTGCCATGTGGTTCGCAAGGGACCCGCCATACTGCGTCCCCGTCACGGTGACGACCAACAACCTGCCCTGGCGAGGAGCGCCTGATGGATTACACAACGCTCAAACTGATCTGGTGGGCCCTGCTGCTGCTGTTGCTGCTTGGCTTCGTGGTGCTCGATGGTGTCGATCTGGGGGTGGCCATGCTGCTGCCCCTGGTGTCGAAGGATGATGAGGACCGGCGTCTGGTGATCAACAGCGTCGGCCCGGTGTGGGAGGGCAACCAGGTGTGGCTCATCGCCGCTGCCGGCGCCCTGTTTGCCGCCTGGCCCCTGGTCTATGCCGCCGCCTTTTCGGTGCTCTATGTGCCCATGGTCGTGCTGCTGCTGGGCCTCTTCCTGCGACCGGTCGGATTCGACTATCGCAGCAAGCTGGCGGATCCCGTGTGGCGTCGCTGGTGGGATCGTGCCCTGGTAGTCGGCGGCCTGCTGCCGACCCTGGTGCTCGGGGCGACCCTGGCCCTGGTGATGCAGGGGCTGCCGTTTCGCTTCGACAGCGCCTTGCGCCTGCACTATGGCCCCTTCGCCCTGCACGGCGCCTTCATCGCCGCCGTAATGGGGTGTGTGCTGCTGACGCTGCTCTTGCACGGAGCCAGCTTCTAGCAAGGGAAGGTGACGGGAGTGCCGGCCCGGCGAGCCCGTGGTGCCGCCATCTTGCTGGGACCGCTCTCGAGCCTGCTCTACCTGCTCTGTGGCTGGCTGCTGCTGGGGATCCCCGGTTACGCCCTGGGCACAGCTCTGGACACCCATATGGTGCTCACCCCCGCCGACAAGCTGGTCGTGCCGGCTCCCGATGGCTGGCTCGCCAACTACCTGAGCCACCCCTTGCTGTGGCTGGTGCCCCTGGGCGGGCTGCTGCTTCCGCTTGTCAGCAGTCTGGCCGCCTGGTTCATCCGTCCCCGCCTGGGCGTACTGGCCAGTGCATTCAGTTGCGTCGCCATGCTTGGCTCGGTGGCCATCGCCCTGTTTCCCTTCGTGCTCCCCTCGAGCCTCGATCCTGCCAGCAGCCTGACCCTGTGGGATGGCACCTCCAGCTACCGAACCCTGGCCATCATGCTGGGGGTCTCGATGATCCTGCTGCCCGTCAACCTCGGCTACACCGTCTGGGTCTACCGGGTGGTGCGAGGGCGGCTCGATCGGGACCATATTCGCCGCCACGGCCATCAACTCTACTAACCCTGTAAGGAGAACCTCATGTGGTACTTCACCTGGATGCTGGGGCTCGGTTTTGCCCTGCTGCTCGGGCTTTGCAACCTGCTTTGGCTGGAGGCGCGCTGGGAGGAGGCGGCCGACCGTGAGCAGGGCTGAGCCCGTTAGAACGGCCGGACCGTTACCGGCGGGCGGTCCGGCCCCCTCAACGACAGTCAGTGACTGTTGAACAACCACAGGTAACCAAGATGAAACTGACATTAAAAGCCGTGGCCATGGCCATCGGATGTGCCCTGATGGCCATGCCTGCGAGTGCCGATCAGGTTGATCTCACCCCCAGGGACAAGCGTTTCACGCTGCAGATACTCGGCAGCGGTGGCCCCATCTCCGATGATCAGCGAGCCTCCTCCAGTGCGGTGATCTGGTGGAAAGGGAAGTCCCGCCTCCTGATCGATGCCGGTGGCAGCGTCTATCTGCGCTTCGGCCAGGCCGAGGCCAGGCTCGAGGAGGTCGATTTTATCGGCATTACCCACTTTCACACCGACCATGTGACCGATCTGCCTGCCCTGCTCAAGGGGGCCTACTTCTTCAAGCGCCAGGATCCTCTCGATCTGGCCGGGCCCGAGGCGGGATCGGCGTTTCCCGGTATGAGCGGCTATTTCAACGCGCTCTTCGATCGCAAGAAGGGGGCTTATGCCTATCTCGGCGGCTTCAAGGATGGCAGTGACGGCCTCTTTCCCGTCACCCTGCACGACGTGGCTTATGACCAGCCGGTCGCCCAGCGGGTCTACCAGCAAGATGGCCTCACGGTCACGGCCCTCGGCATTCCCCACGGGGATGTGCCCTGTCTGGCCTATCGCATCGAGAGTCGAGAGGGCGTCATCGTCATCTCGGCGGATCAGAACGGCAGCAATCCCGCCTTTGTCGACTTTGCCAAGGGGGCCGACATTCTGGTGATGCCCCTTGCCATTCACGAAGGGGCCGATCCCCTCTCTGCCTCGCTCCATGCCCGGCCCTCAGTGGTGGCCAGCATCGCCGCCGAGATCAATCCCGGACTGCTGGTGCTCAACCACTGGATGGGGGTTGGTCTCAATCACAAGAAGGAGGCGATGGCCATCGTTCAGCGCACCTTCAAAGGCCAGGTGGTGGCCGCCCGCGATCTCTCCAGTTATCCCCTCTCGGCTCTCAAGGAGTCCACCCATGAGTAACAAAACGAGTTGCACCTTGACCCTCTCCATCGCCATGACCGGCCTTATCGCCCTGACGCCCGGCGTGCTCCACGCAACCACAGGGGAGGAGGCGCCAGTGGTGGTTGCGACCGGCGGCCAGTGCGCGGCCGGTAAATGCGGTACCGAGAAGCGCTTCGAAAAGCAGCAGCTGGCGCAGGATCCTCAGGATCGTCTGGTCCGGGCCCGTGACGGCCTGTGTGGAGTGTCGGGGGAGGGGCTCAAGGGGACGAAAGGAGACAGCAAGATGACGGAGGGAGTATGCGGGAACTGAGTCCCTTTTGCCGGGGGATCGGCGTGCGGCCGGAGCACCTGGCGCAGCTCTGTGAGGAGCCGGCGCGACCCGGTATCGACTTTGTCGAGCTGGCCCCGGAGAACTGGATGGCGATGGGGGGCGCCAAACGGGATCAACTCTACCGGATCGCCGAGCGCTACCCACTGGTGGCCCATGGGCTCAGCCTCTCCATCGGCGAGTGCCGGCCCCTTAACCGTCAACTGATCGCCGGGATCCGGGCGTTTCTCGACGAGTTCGCCATCGATATCTACAGCGAACACCTGAGCTTCTCCCGCGACGGACAGGGCTATCTCTACGAGCTGCTGCCGGTGCCGCGGCGATGGGAGAACATCCCCTATCTGGCGGACCGCATCGCCCGGGTCCAGGATGCGCTGGCTCGGCCTCTGGTACTGGAGAATATCTCTTACTACCACACCTACGAGGGAGAGGTGCCCGAGGCGGCATTCCTGTCCGAGCTGGTGGCGCAAAGCGGCTGTGAGCTCCTGCTCGATATCAACAATGTCTATGTGAACAGCCGCAATCACGGCTACTGCCCGAAGCAGATGATTGCCGATCTGCCAGGGAGGGCCATTCGTTACTTCCACGTGGCGGGCCACCGGGAGGAAGAGGGGGGCCTACTGCTCGATACCCATGGGATGCCGGTCTGTGAGGGCGTGCTGGATCTGGCTCGCTTCACGGTATCCACCCATGGCATGCGCCCCCTGCTGCTGGAGCGGGATCATCATCTGCCGCCACTTGCCGAGCTGGAGGCCGAGCTCTCCCGGGTTCATCGGGCATGCCGGGAGGCGGTCGATCCCCAGTGGTGGCACGAGAAGGGACGGGAGGCCTGTCATGGATAGAGGGTCGCAGCGCGAGCCGGTGTGCCACCCCCCCTTGCGGCTGCAGTTGCAGACCGAGTGGCTGGCCAGGCGAATTCGCAATCCGCAAGGGGGGGTGGCTCGCCCCTATGTGCAGAGCATTCGGGCCAGCGTGACCTCGGTGCTTGAGAGCTGTTTTGCAATGACCCTCGAGCAGCTGGCACCCGCTGAGCGGGAGGCGCTGGTTGAGGGGTTTGTGGCGCACCACGGCGCCCAGGAGCCAGCCTTTCACCACATCGCCACCGAGTTTGTCCGCTATCTGCAGGGGCGTCTCGAGCGGGGCGCCTGTTGTGATGGGGCAGAGCGGTTGGAGTGGCCTTGGGAGCGGCTGGCACTGCTGGAGTATGAGTGGGCCTGCCTCGAGGTCGAGCTTGATGAGGCCCAGGTGCCTCCCGTTGCCATGACGAGGCTCGAAGAGGCGCTGTGGCTCAATCCCACCCTGAGACTGCTCGCCCTTCCCTTCGTCGTGCGCCCTGGCGCCGTGGTGGCGAGCCGATCGGGGCCACACTACCACGCGCTGTTTCGCACCGTCGATCATCAGGTGATCACCCAGCCGCTTGGCACCATGGACACCGCGCTTCTCCAGCGGATTGGTCAGTCGGAGGGGATGACCTTAAGCGGGTTCGCCAGGCGGGTGGGGCCTTATCTCGGCGGGGCGGAACTGACCCTGTGGGCTCGTCGTTTCCAACGGCTCGGGATCCTGACGGCGCCGCCGCTTTATACCGGTCTCGATATGCAGGCCACATCAATTGACAAGATCCAAGGAATATTCCCATGAACAACACCCTCATTCAGTGGTATCAGGGGGCCGTCGCCCGGTGCAAGCGGCTCGATTTTCTGGCCCTGTTGGCCATTCGCCTCTATCTGATCCCCGTCATCTATGTGGGCGCCCACTCCAAGGTGGTGGGGTTTGCCGGCACTGTGGCCTGGTTTGGCGCGCCGGCAGCGGAAGGGGGGCTCAACCTGCCATTCCCGACCCTGCTCGCCTTTTTGGCGGCGGGGACCGAGGTAGTGGGGTGTATCTGTATCGCCCTGGGCCTTTTCACCCGTGTCATGGCCATTCCGACCATCTTTCTGATGAGCGTGGCCAGTGCCATGGTCCACTGGAAGCACGGTTGGGATGCTATCGCCACCGGCAGCATGGAGGCCACCTTGCGCCTCAACGGCTTTATCGAGTGGCTGGCCGCCAATTTCCCGGGCCGCTACAACTACATCACCGAGTTGGGGGATCCCGTGATGCTCAATAACGGAATGGAGTTTGCCGCCACCTACTTCGTGATGTTGCTGGTGCTGCTGGTCTACGGAGGAGGGCGCTATGTGAGCCTCGATTACTGGATTGCCCGTGCCATCGGGGCACAGAGGCGGGATGAGCCAGGCACACAAGAGGGATAACGGTGACGAGCGGCCTGGCCGCTCGTCTCTTTTGATGACTCAGTAGCGGCCCACCTCGACGGGGGCTTCGCTCTCTATGGTGGTGAGGCGGGCCGCCCACTCGTCGAGCCAGTGCTCGCGGGCGACCTGCTCGGCACGGGCCGGAGCGTAGAAGATGGCCGGGGCCAGCACCTGATAGCCGACAAACTGCAGGATCCCGCGCGAGATGGGGCGCAAAATGGCCTCGATGGAGCCGTTGAGTCCCTCGGGATCATAGGCGTCGGCCGCTCCCCCCGTGGTGAGGCAGAGCAGGGCGCGGCGCCCGGCGAAACGACCGCTCTCGTAAAGGTGGCCTTGGCCATAGATACGTCCCATGGCAAAGACCCGGTCGACCCAGCCTTTGAGGATGGCGGGCAGGCCAAACCACCAGAGGGGAAACAGGAAGATGAGAAGCTCGGCCTCCTCCAGCTTGGCCATCTCCGCATCGAGTTCGGGGGAGAAGCTGTCGCGCTCGGTGGCGTAGAGCTCCTCCTGCTGGAGCTTGAGAAAGTCCGGGTCCCTGGCGAGTTGGAAATTACGCCTGTCGGAGACCGGCTCAAACCCCATGGCATAGAGATCGCTGGTCATGACGGTGTGGCCGGCGGCCTCCAGCGTCTCTATGGCGGTCTCGAACAGGGCGCCGTTGAAGCTCTGGGGTTCGGGATGGGCATAGACGATCAGTACTCTCATGACACTCTCCAGGGATGCTTTGGCCCAGCATACCGACAGGATCGGCTCAACCCAAGGGGCGCGCTGGCAAGCTGGGGGACGGATCACAGGGGCGAGGGCGTGGGGCTGGATGAAAATGCTGCATATTTTGATGTTTTTCGTTATTCAAGCTGCGTCAGGAAAAAAGCAAAGAAAAATGTGTCAATCATTCTTTCCATGGTTTAGTCTGATGCTCCATCTAGTCAGGAGTGCTGTCATGTCGCTGTGGGTATTGTCATTTGGTCGATTTTTTAACCGCCTTGTCGCGGTGACCTGACGCATACGCAGCATGTGGAGCAAACAGGGTCGCCGAGGGCGGCCCTTTTTATTGGAGTCGATGTGATGAAGTGTTCCCCGGAGGTTGTATGAGCCAGGTGCAGTGGTCTTCCCGTGTCGGGCATGTGTTGGCGGCGGCCGGCTCGGCCATCGGTTTGGGGGCTATCTGGAAGTTCCCCTATGTGACCGCCACCAATGGCGGTGGTGCCTTCCTGCTGGTGTTCCTGCTGTTCAGTTTCACCCTTGGGGTGGCGGTCCAGGTAGGGGAGACCCTGCTTGGCAGCCATAGCCGGCGCGGGGTGCTGGGGGCCTTTCGTACCCTGGCCGGGCCAAACTGGCGCTGGATGGGGTACATGGGGATCCTGTGCGGCTTCTTCATCTACAGCTTCTACAGCGTGGTGGGGGGCTGGACCGTGGGCTATGCGGCCCTGGCCGTGGGAGGAAAGCTCAACCTCGCTGAGGCGAGTGAGTTGACGGCCCTCTTTGGCGGTTACGTGAGCCACCCCTTCTGGCCCGTATTGACCCATCTGGTCTTTGCCGGCCTCACCTGGTGGTTCGTACAGGGGGGCCTGCAAAAGGGGGTGGAGCGGGCGCTGCGCTGGATGATGCCGGCCCTGTTTGTGATGATGCTGCTGCTGGTGGTGACCGGTCTCTCCATGCCCGGCGCCATGGCCGGGGTACGCCAGTTCTTGCTGCCCGATTTCAGTCAGCTCACCGGTCAGGGGGTGCTCGATGCCCTGGGACTGGCCTTCTTCTCCCTCTCCATCGGGCTTGGGGTCCACACCACCTATGGCGCTTACCTGCCAAACAGTGACGGTGTGCTGCGCTCCGGCGTCTGGGTAGTGACCCTGGCGAGCCTCATCTCGGTGCTGGCGGGCTTGATGATTTTCCCGGTGCTGGCCTCTACCGGCATCGATCCGGCTGCCGGTCCCGGGCTGACCTTTATGACCATGCCGGCAGTGTTCAATCATCTGCCGTTTGGCCAGGGGCTGGCGGTGCTCTTCTTCCTGCTCTTGCTGGTGGCGGCGCTCTCCTCCTCCATCTCCATGCTCGAGCACCTGGTGCGTTTCGCCACCGAGGAGTGGGGCTGGAGCCGACGCGGCGCCTGCCGGGCCATCACCTTGCTCATCATGGGGTGCGGCATCCCGGTGAGCCTCTCGTTTGGCCCCTGGGCCGAGTACACCCTGGCAGGCAAGACCATTTTTGACCTGCTTGACTACCTCACCTCCAACCTGATGATGCCCCTGTTTGGCCTGGTGCTGACCCTGCTGCTGGGGTGGCGTCTCGGGGAGCGCATGGTGCCGGACGGACTCTCCCCGGTGCTGCGCCTCTCCCTGCTCTGGTGCTGGCGGCTGGTGGCGCCGCTGCTGATAGCCGGCATCCTGGTGCGCGGTCTGCTGTAAAGAAGAGGCCCCGGCGATGCCGGGGCCTCTTGCTTAGATGTTCCAGTGCATCTCTTTTTGCAACTGGTCGGCGAGGGGTTTCAGGGGCTCGCCCATGGGGCCAATCAGTACCATGTTGGCGCCTTTAAGCTCCATGATCTCCCCTTGCAGGCGACCGTCGGAGAAGTCATCCCGCCCTATCTTGAGCGGTACGTGCCGCGGCACCAGGAACAGGGTGATGGGACCCTTGCTACCCTGGATCTCCATGTGTAGCGCCGGTCCCTGGTAGAAGGAGCAGTGGTTCACATAGGTGATGTGCCCGAGCCCTGCCATGGACGTCAGGCGGGCGCCATACTTCTCCATCTTGGCATTGATGGTCTCGAGGCTGACCCGTTCATCGACCCCATGGGTAAAGGACTGCTCCCCATAGACATGGGCCAGGGCGACCGAGGAGAGATCCGGGTGCTCGCTATCGAGGGGCAACCAGCGGGTGGAGAGCCCGAGCAGGAAGGCGACCGAGGCGGCCACGGCGACCTGACGCCAGACCCTTGCCGGGGCGGGTTGTGCCCTCAGGGGGACCACGCGGGCGGCAGCCTCTTCGTCACTGCGATCCAGGGCCTGGCGCAACAGGATGCGCTCCGCCAGCCCTTCGGGCAGGGGCACCTTGAGCGCCTGCACCAGCTCCTGCTCGCCTGCCTTGAGCTCTTCCACCCACTTGCGGCGGGCCGGTGACTCCTGCAGCGCGGCGAGAAACGCCGGGTTGCTCTCATAGGGGTTGGCCAGAGCCTGGCGCCGGAATTCGAGTTCATCCATTGCCTTGACCTCTCTGCTCTTTGCTCTGGCTGAGTGCCTCGCGCAACTGGTTGCGGGCACGAAACAGCCGGGTGTTGACCGTGTTCTTGTTGATGCCGAGCTGCTCGGCGATCTCGTCACCGCTCATGCCGAGCATGACCTGCATCACCAAGGGCTCCCGATACTCCTCGGGCAGCTTCTCGATTTGGCGTCTGAGCCACTCTCCCTCTTGCTCCCGCTCCCCGGCGGGGGTGGGATCGGCCAATGCCACGCTATCGAGATCCACCAACTCGGGTGAGACCCGCTCGAAGCGACGGGCGTTCTCGCGTCGGACGATGGTGATAAGCCAGGCCTTGGCCGCCTTCTCGTCGTGCAGTGAATCGAGGCTGCGCCAGGCACGCAGGAAGGTCTCTTGCACCAGATCCTCGGCGACATGGGGATCCCGGCACAGCCAGTAGGCATAGCGGTAGATGTCCCCATGCAGGGCCTTCACCAAGGCCTCGTATCGTGTCTGTTTGTCTGCCATATCCCCATAGACCGGGGGATCGCCGCTTTTCTTTCCGAACCAGCGTGTGAAAAGAGTCATGGCTCTTCCTTGTTGTGTGATGGGGTTGGGGCCAATAACCAGCGCCAGTGACGCCAGAGGGCCCGCCTGAACTGTTGTGCGCTGCCCGACCGGGGGCCGCCGAAGCAGGCGTGCTCGAGCCGGGAGGTGGCATCCCGCAGGCCGGGGGGCAGGGCGTGCCTAGGATACCCGCTTCGGCGCAGCCAGTCACACCAGCGTTGTCGCAGTGCATCCGGCTCGCCCCTCAGGGTGGCGCCCAGGTACAGGGCGCGCAGCAGGGGAGGAAGGCGGCGCCTGAGAAGCGGGATCAGCATGAGGAGCAGCAGCAGATCGAGCTGGGTCGGTGCTGACGTGGTCACAGGTGCCCGGGCAGGCAGCACCTTGAGGTGCAGCGGGGGGAGTCGGGCCAGCTCTTCACGCTCGGTCAGGGTATTGAACCAGTGCAGCTCCACGGGTGGGAGGGTGAATTCACCGGCGTGCTCCGGCGTGATGGCCTGGCGTACGGTGCGCTGGCCGAGCAGGTGGCCGCGCTCCAGATAGCGCTCACGAAACTGCTCCCCGTCCGGCTGACTCTTGAGGCCTGCCAACTCGGGAAGGGGCAGGGGGAGGTGGCCGAGCTCACCATCTTCCCACTCCAGCAAGAGGGTACGCACCAGGGGCTCCCCGACCCGCAGGGGGGTGGGGGTCTGCAGGCTCTGGCTCAGGCGAAGGAGCCGGGCGGCCGGTTGGGGGGGATCCGAGACCAGCAGGCGCACCGGGTTGGCCCGTCCCGAGAGAGGCAGGACTCCGCCTCCACCGGGCAGGGGCAGGGTGGCGGTGAAGCGGGGGGCTTCCAGCCAGCTGGCACCGCTCTTGCGAGCCTGTAGCAACCAGCGCCGCTCGAGGCGGCCCGGGCCACCCGGAGTGGCCGGCGGCGTCCAGCTATCCTCGCCCAGGCGGCGAACCCGAAAGCCATCGGCCTGGGGCTCCTCGAGACCGGGGGATTGCACCTCTTCGGGCAGCCAGAGAGTGAGGCGGTAGACAAAGGGTTGGCCGACCCAGTAGCGCCCGTCCCCCTCTAGGCTCGCCTGCTGCTCGATAAAGAGATCCTGCAGGGGGCGTGCTGCGGCCTGGTCCAGCGGGGGCAGGGTCAGGGAGGCGCTCTGCTCATCACCGATCCGCAGGGGAGGCACCGGGGGCAGGGCCCCCTGATGATGGGGCTTGAGGCTTAAGGGGATGGTCCAGCGGGTCAACTCGTGCCTCGGGGTGCTCAGGCGAGCCTGGGTGATGCGACCGACCACAAAGTGGCGCAGCAGTGGGGTGACATCCAGCGCATCCGGTTGAGCGATCCCCTCCTGCTCAATGTGCAGGGTCCAGCCCGATAGGCCGGCCAGGACCTCGACCCGAGGTGCCGCCAGGGCGCCGGTTGTGAGCAGCATCAGGAGCCAGCCTCTTACCATGGCTCCCCCGCAGGTGGCGTCGGGGCGCGCTCGGCCAATTTGCGCAGCCGCTCCTTGAGCAGGATCACCGGGGGGGCACTGGCCCCCACCGGGGGGGCCGCCGAGGCGGGAGGGGGCCGATCCGGGGCCTGAGCCTGCCCATTGGGGTCGCTCTTCGGCTGGCGGCGCAGCAGGGCCAGGTTGTAGTTGGCATCCGCGTGATCGGGCTCCAGGGCAAGGGCCGACTCATAGGCGGCTTTTGCCTCCTCCAGCTCCCCCAGATGGGCCAAGGCATTGCCCCGGTTGTAGTGGGCGGTGGCGCTCGCCGCTTCGGCATAGGCCTCGGCGGCGCGGCGATACTCCTTGGCCCGATACCAGGCATTGCCGCGCCAGATCGGGTCGTCGAAGGCCTGGGCCGCGCTTGCATACTTCCCCTCCTCATAGAGGCGCAGGGCCGAGCGGGAGGGCTCCGCATGAAGGGGGGGCAGCAGCAGGGGGAGCAGCAGCAGGCTCCACAGTACGCCCCTGCGCGCCAGCAGGGAAAAAGGGAGCAGCAGTAGCAGCAGGTAAGGGCCGAGTTCGAGCCAGCCGGTGCGCAGCTGGTGGCCGGCCCCTTCGCCCAGGGGGGTGAGCAGCACCGGGTCGCGATCCGAGCTCATCAGCCGGCCTCCAGTGCTGTCGGCCAGCCCGGCGATGGCCGCCCGATCTGGCGGGGGCAGGGTGAGTCGTCCCTGATCGGGGGGGAGGTGGGCCACCTTGTCACCGGCGAGCAGCAGAATATCGAGGCGCGGCGCCTCACAACGGGGGGCGAGCAGGCTGCGTCGGCAGGGCCAGCGCTGGCTGATCGCGGTTTGCTGATCCCGGGTGATCTGATCGGTGATCAGCAAAAGTCGTGTCGGGTGCTCCTGGCCGAGGCGATCGAGGGCCAGCTGGACCGCCCGCTGTGGTGCACTCCCCTGGATGGGCATCACAGCGGGCCTCAGATCCGGCAGCAGGCGGCTCAGGGCCTCTCTGTCCTGGGTGGGCGGCATGGCCAGGTAGGCATCGGCGGCAAAGAGGACGAGGGCGATGCGCCGGCCATCTTCCACGGCCAGCAGGTCTTGCAGCAGCAGGCGAGCCCGGGTGGCCCGATCCGGCGCCGGATCGGTGGCCAGCATGGAGGCGGAGAGATCGAGCAGCCAAACGTCCAGCGGGGGACCGCTCATCGGCAACTCACCCCGGGGCAGGGCGGGGCCGCTCAAGGCGGCGATCATCAGGAGCGCCGCCAGGGGGCGCCAGGGGCGGGGGGCCGGTTGGGCTCCGTAGAGGTAGTGGGCCAGGGGAGGCGCCAGCAGGGGCTGATGGCGACGCCCCCGCCACCACCAGAGCAGCCAGGGGATGAGTGCCAATAGCCAGGCGGGTCTTAGCAGGGTGAGCTCACTCATGAGGATCTCCGCCTCGGCCACGCGAGCAGCAGCAGGGCCAGCGCCAGAGGCCAGGGGTAGAGTTCGCGCTCGGCGCTCATCCGGTGCAGGGGACGGGCGGTGGGCTCGAGCCGGTCGAGCGCTGCTTGCATCTCGGCCAGATCGGCCATGGAGCGCACGCGAAAATAGTGGCCATGGCCGAGCCGGGCGATCTCGCGCAGCAGGGGCTCGTCGAGCTCGGCACTGGGATCGCGCTGGTTGGCCGGCAGCAGCGGGGTGTCGGGGTCGGCCCCCACCCCCAGGGTGTAGAGCACCATCCCCTCGGCGGCGGCCAGGCGGGCCTGCTCCTGCGGCTGCGCGTCACCCGAGGTGTTGCGCCCGTCGGTGATCAGCAGCAGGGCCCCGGGATGGGCACCGTCCTGATGAGCGCGGGCCAGGGCGATGGCCTCCCCCAGGGCCGTGGTGCGGCCGACCAGATCGAAGTCGAGCTCCTCGCCGAAGGCCAGCAGAGCCTGGTGATCCCGGGTCAGGGGGGAGAGCAGGTAGGCGTGATCGGCGAAGACGATAAGGGCGATGCGATCCCCGGGCCGCGCCTGGATGAGCCGGGCGAGGCGCTGCTTGACGGCGGCGAGGCGGCTCATCTGACGGCCTTCGTCGAGCATGTCCTCGGCGCGCATGCTGTCGGAAAGATCGATGGCGACCAGCAGATCCCGACTCGGCTGCCAGGCGATGGAGGGAGGATCACGCCACAGGGGGCGACACAGGGCCAGGATGAAGGCACCCCAGACGAGGGCGGCTCGCCACTCGCCGCGCCTGGGGGTAACGAAGAGTCTGGCAAACCCCTCGTGGCTGAGGGCTCGGGCCGGCCGCAGGGGGGGGAGCCCGAAGCGAATGAGCAGGGGCAACGCCAGGGCCAGCAGGGCCCAGGGCCAGGCCAGGGAGAGGGAGCCGCTCATGGGCGCCTCCGTGGCAGCAGCGGATAGCAGGCGGCGAGCAGGCGTTTGATCTCTGCATCGAGCCGTTTGCGCTGTAACAGCGAGAGAGGGTGACGGCCATAGACCCAGGACTCCCACTCCTCCTGCCACTGGTGCAGATGAGTGCCACTTCGCTCATCGAGGGTGGCCAGCCAGGGGCGGGTGGGTTGGCGGGACAGCTCGGGCCAGCGGTGGCGCGTGAGGCGGCGCAGAGCGTGGTGCAGCGCAGGCAGCTCATCCTTGCCGTGCTGCTGCCACCAGCGCTGGCGCCGCCAGCGTTGACGCAGGGCAAAGACCAGCAGCAGCAGGGCTGGCAATAGCAGCAAAAGCAGCGAGAGAGCCCATAGCCGGCTCTGCTCGGTGTCGGGCAGGGTCCCGGGATGAATGTCGCGCAGGGCCGAGAGCCAGCTCAGATCAGCCGCCATGGGCCCTCCCGCCACTGCTCGGCCAGGGGGCGGCCATTGTCGAGCCGGTAGAGGCGGTGCACCAGGGGGAGCAGGGCCCGGGTGACCCGCTCCTGTTGCAAGGTGGCCGCCTTTTCATAGGCATGGGCCCGCTCGCCGTCGAGCCAGCCCCCCCCCGCTCGCGTGCGCGCCGCCATCAGGGCATGGGGAGGCAGAGTGAGCTCGAGCGGGTCGACAATCTGCCACAGGTGCAGATGACAGCGCCCCTTGAGCCGGGCGAGCTGCTGGCAGAGCCGGGTGTCCGGCTCCCGGTGATCCGTGATGAGGTGGAGCGTCGCCCCGTGGGGCAGGGGCAGGTGTGCCAGCTGCTCGCCCAGGGGGGCGGCATCTTGCCGCTCGCTCAGCCAGTGCCCATAGGCCTCGCAGAGGCGGCCGATCAGGGGCTCGGGATGGCGTGGCGAGCGTTGGGGGGGACCATCGCCAACCTTGAGCCAGAGTGGCTTGCCGGCCCCTTGCCAGAGCAGGGCCGAGGCGAGTTCGCAGGCGAGCCTGCCTTTTAGTTGCAGGGTCGAGCCAAAGCGCATCCCTTCGCCCAGATTCACCACCAGGGCGCGGGCCTCCTCGCGCTCCTCCTGATAGAGGCGGGTGTGGGGGCGACCGAGGCGGGCGGTGACTCGCCAGTCGATATGGCGCACCTCGTCGCCGGCCTGATAGAGACGCAGCTCCCGAAAGGTGAGACCGGGCTGGCGGCCGAGCCGACCGTGGTGCAGGGGGGCGCGCCGCTCCTGGGGCAGGGGGGGCAGGGCCCGGGTGGCCAACAGCCGCGCCAGGGGGAGCGCCAGCATGGGGTGATCGATCACGGGGCTGGCACCCGATCGAGCAGCAGGGCCACCAGCTTCTCCCCGTCCAGATCCCGGGCCAGGGCCTGATAGCTGGGGAGCAGGCGGTGACGCAGCACGGCGGGGGCCAGGCGCTCTATGTCTTCAGGCACCACATAATCGCGCCCCTCCAGCCAGGCGCGGGCACGGGCGGCGCGGGCCAGCCCCAGGGTGGCGCGGGGGCTGGCGCCGATGGCAATCAGCCCCTCGGGGTCCTGACGGCTGGCACACACCAGCTGAACGATATAGTGCTCGAGGCGTGGCTGCATCTCCACTGCCAAGAGGGCCTCGCGCCCCGCCTGAACCTCGCTCTGGGTGAGCAGGGGCTGGCTGCCGGTGGGGGACTCCCCCTTGCGATGCAGTTGCAAGATGGCGAGCTCCAGCGCCGGGCTCGGATATTCCACCTTGAGCTTGAAGAGGAAGCGGTCGAGCTGGGCCTCCGGCAGGGGGTAGGTCCCCTCCTGCTCGATGGGGTTCTGGGTCGCCACCACCATGAAGAGGGGGGGCAGCTTCCAGCTCTTCTTGCCGACGGTGATCTGCTGCTCGGCCATGGCCTCGAGCAGGGCCGATTGAACCTTGGCCGGGGCCCGGTTGATCTCGTCGGCCAGGATCAGGTGGTTAAAGAGGGGACCGGGCTGAAAGGCGAAGCTGCCATCCTGGGGGTGGAATACCTCGGAACCGGTGAGATCCGCCGGCAGCAGGTCCGGGGTGAACTGGATGCGGGCAAAACGTCCCTCGACGGCGCCGCCGAGGGCCTTGACCGCCCGGGTCTTGGCCAGCCCCGGCGCCCCCTCGATGAGGACGTGTCCCTCACAGAGCAGGGCAATAATCAGCCCTTCGATCAACTCGGGTTGCCCCAGTACTTGCTCGTTGAGGGCGCTCTTTAACTGTTGGAACTGGGCCTGGGACATGAGGGGAACTCGTTGTTTTTTATCGATGTTGCTCTTTTTATACTCCAGGGGAGGGCGCTTCTCCACCCCGCCGGTGAGCAGCCGGTGCCAGATGGAGAAAATAGTTTCAATCAGCTGTATGAAACTTGTGATTGGATTGTTAAGATGCGAGCCGTGAGGTCAGACCTCTTCCAACAAGGAGCCAGGATGAACAAGCCATTGAAACTGACCACCCGCCAGGGCGAACGGATTGCCGTCGTGGCGGGGTTGCGTACCCCCTTCGCGAAGCAGGCAACCGCCTATCACGGCGTGCCGGCGGTGGATCTCGGCAAGCTGGTGGTGGGCGAGATGCTCGCCCGCATGGAGCTCGATCCCGCCCTCATCGATCAGGTGGTGTTTGGCCAGGTGGTGCAGATGCCCGAAGCCCCCAACATCGCCCGCGAGATCGTGCTCGGCACCGGCATGAGTGTCTCGACCGATGCCTATAGCGTTTCCCGCGCCTGCGCCACCAGCTTCCAGGCGGTGGCCAACGTGACCGAGTCCATCATGGCTGGTACCATCGACATCGGCATCGCCGGCGGGGCCGACTCCTCCTCTGTGCTTCCCATCGGGGTGAGCAAGAGCCTGGCGCGCGCCCTGGTCGATCTCAACAAGGCTCGCAACCTGCAGCAGCGTTTCAATATTCTGCGTCGCCTGCGTCTGAAAGATCTGTTGCCGGTACCGCCCGCGGTGGCCGAGTACTCCACCGGTCTCTCCATGGGCCAGACCGCCGAGCAGATGGCCAAGAGCCACAGCATCAGCCGCGCCGCCCAGGATGAGCTGGCTCACCGCTCCCACACCCTGGCCGCCCAGGCCTGGGCCGAGAGCAAGCTCTCCGGTGAGGTGTTTGCCGCCCACGTCCCCCCCTATCGGGCGGCCCTCGAGCGCGACAACAACATCCGCGAGAGCTCTGATCTGGCGAGCTATGCCAAGCTCAAGCCCGTGTTTGATCGGGTGCATGGATCGGTGACCGCCGCCAACGCCACCCCGCTCACCGATGGCGCCGCCGCCGTCATGCTGATGCGTGAGGGGCGTGCCCGCGAGCTCGGCTTCGAGCCGCTCGGCTATATTCGCAGTTTCGCCTTCTCGGCCATCGATGTCTGGCAGGATATGTTGATGGGCCCCTCCTACGCCACCCCGATCGCTCTGGATCGCGCCGGCATCACCTTGAGCGATCTCACCCTCATCGACATGCACGAGGCGTTTGCCGCCCAGACCCTGGCCAACCTCAAGATGTTTGCGAGCAAAGAGTTTGCCCGTGACAAGCTGGGCCGTGACCAGGCCATCGGTGAGGTGGACATGGACAAGTTCAACGTGCTGGGCGGGTCGCTGGCCTATGGCCACCCCTTCGCCGCCACCGGTGCGCGCATGATCACCCAGACCCTCAACGAGTTGCGTCGCCGCGGTGGCGGGGTCGCCCTCAACACCGCCTGTGCGGCGGGTGGACTGGGTGCCGCCATGGTGCTGGAAGTGGAATAAGGGCAGGAGAACCGAACAGATGGAACAGAACAGCTTTACCCTCGAGATCCGCAAAGACGGCATCGGCCTGCTCACCATGGACGTGCCGGGCGAGACCATGAACACCCTCAAGGCGGCCTTCGTCGACGAAGTGCGCGCCGTGCTGACCCGGATCCGCGAGAACAAGGATCTGATCGGCCTGGTGATCCGCTCCGGCAAGAAGGACTCCTTCATCGCCGGCGCCGACATCGGCATGCTGGCCGCCTGTCAGAGTGCGGCCGACGCCGAGAAGCTGGCCCGCGATGGCCAGACCCTGTTTGCCGAGATCGAGGCGCTGCCCATCCCGGTGATCGCCGCCATCCATGGCCCCTGCCTCGGTGGTGGGCTGGAGCTGGCGCTCGCCTGCCACGGCCGGGTCGCCACCGATCACGGCAAGACGGTGCTGGGTCTGCCCGAGGTACAACTCGGCCTGCTGCCGGGCTCCGGCGGTACCCAGCGTCTGCCGCGCCTCATCGGCGTGGCCAAGGCTCTCGATCTCATCCTCACCGGCAAGCAGGTACGCGGCAAGCAGGCCAAGAAACTCGGCCTGATCGACGATCTGGTGCCCCCGAGCATACTGCTCGAGGCCGCCATCAAGCTGGTCAAGCAGGGTAAGCCGAGGCACGAGCTCAAGCGCGATCTGCAGGGCAAGCTGCTCGAGACCAACAAGCTGGGGCGCAAGGTGTTGTTCGATCAGGCCCGTAAAGGGGTGATGAGCAAAACCCGTGGCAACTATCCGGCACCGGAGCGCATCCTCGAGGTGATCCGCATCGGTGTGGAGGAGGGGATGCAGGCCGGCCTGGCCGCCGAGGCGCGCCACTTCGGCGAGCTGGTGATGACCCCCGAATCGGCGGCCCTGCGCTCCATTTTCTTCGCCACCACAGAGATGAAGAAAGAGGTGAGTTACCAGGGTGCCGAGCCGCGCAAGGTGGGCCATGTGGGGGTGCTGGGCGGCGGCCTGATGGGGGGCGGCATCGCCTACGTCACTGCCACCAAGGCGGGGCGCCCGGTACGGATCAAGGACGTCAGCCAGAGCGGGATCGGCAACGCCCTGCGCTACAGCTATGACCTGCTGGCCAAGAAGCTCAAGCGTCGCCATATCCTGCGCAGCGAGCTGGAGAAGCAGATGAGCATGCTCTCCGGTACCCTGGATTACTCGGGCTTCCACCGGGTCGATCTGGTGATCGAGGCGGTGTTCGAGGATCTCGGCCTCAAGCAGAAGATGGTGGCAGACGTGGAACGCGAGGCCCAGGGCCACGCCATCTTCGCCTCCAACACCTCGTCACTGCCGATCGGCCAGATTGCGGCGCAGGCGGCTCGTCCCGAGCTGGTCGTGGGGCTGCACTACTTCAGCCCGGTGGACAAGATGCCGCTGGCCGAGATCATCCCCCACGCCGGCACCAGCCCAGAGACGGTGGCCACCACGTTGGCCTTCGCCCGTGCCCAGGGCAAGACCCCCATCGTGGTCAAGGATGAGGCGGGCTTCTATGTCAACCGTATCCTCGCCCCCTATATGAACGAGGCGGCGCGCATCCTGCTTGAGGGTGAGCCCATCGAGGTGCTCGACAGCGCCCTGCTCGACGCCGGCTTCCCGGTTGGCCCCATCACACTGCTCGACGAGGTAGGGATCGACGTGGGGGCCAAGATCTCCCCGATCCTCGAAAAAGAGCTCGGTGGAGAGCGCTTCCAGGCGCCGGCGGCGTTTGACAAGCTGCTCCAGGCCGATCGCAAGGGGCGCAAGAACGGCAAGGGCTTCTACCTCTACGGCAAGGCGGCCAAGAAGGGCAAGAAGCAGGTGGACGAGAGCGTCTACGACCTGCTTGGTCTCAAGCCGGTGGCCAAGCTGCCCAAGGCGGAGATCGCCGAGCGCTGCATGCTGATGATGCTCAACGAGGCGGCCATCGCCCTGGACGCCGGAGTGATTGCCTCACCCCGCGACGGGGATATTGGCGCCATCTTCGGCATCGGCTTTCCCCCCTTCCTCGGCGGCCCGTTCCGCTACATGGACAGGGTCGGCATCGACCACCTGGTGGGACGCCTCGAGCACTACCAGAAGCGCTACGGGGATCGTTTCGCCCCGAGCGCGCGCCTTCAGGCGATGGCGGCCGAAGGCCTGCGTTTCTACTGATTTCTCAACTGCCTATTGAGTCGGCGGCCTTCGGGCCGCTTTTTTCGTCTCATCCCTTTGATCCAGCTCAAAATGACATGGTGTTTACTCCTTTGGTGGCATGGCAGGAGAAGGAGGGCTAGGGTCAAATAACGGGGTAATTCTTCAAGGAGTGTCGAACATGAGCGCATTGGAACATACCATCTGGACCGTGCTGGGCTACAGCGTGATGCCCTTCATCTTCCTCAGCGGCTTCGTGGCCGTTGCCGTGGTCAGCTGCTGGCTGCTCAACACCTTCGGGGTGGAGCCCGCCAAGCGCTAAAGGGTGCTATTTGCCGGCGGTGCATCGTCACCGCCGCCGCAATGGAGTACACTGCCCGGCGTATCAACAGACAAGGTGCGCTATGGCCCTCAAGGCAACCGTATTCAAGGCCCATCTCTCCCTCTCCGACATGGACAGGGGCCTCTATCAGGATTTCTCTCTCACCCTGGCCCGTCACCCCTCAGAGACCGACGAGCGGATGATGATCCGTCTCGCCGCCTTTGCCTGGCACGCGGCCGAGCGACTCGAATTTACCAAGGGGCTGTGTGCCGACGACGAGCCCGAGCTCTGGATCAAGAACTACAGCGACGAGATCGAGCTGTGGGTCGAGCTGGGGTTGCCCGACGAGCGCCGCCTCAAGAAGGCGTGCAACCGCTCCCGCGAGGTGATCCTCTATGCCTACGGCGGACGGGGCGTCAGCGTCTGGTGGAAGCAAAACCAGGGCAAGTTGTCCCAGCACGATAACCTGACGGTGATCGAGCTGGCCGACAGCCAGACCCAGGCTCTGGCGGCCCTGGCCGAGCGCACCATGCAGCTCACCTGCACCGTCAGCGAAGGGCAGCTGTGGATGAGCAACGGATCCGCCGAGGTGACACTGGATCCCATCCCCCTGATGAGCCAGCACAGCAACGCCTGATATGTTGTCCGCCCTGCTCGATATCGTGGTGCCCGTGTTTGCCGTGGTGGCGCTGGGCGCCCTCTACGGCAGTCGCCGGCCGGGGGCGGAGCTGGCTTTCGTCAACCGGGCCAATATCGAACTCTTCACCCCGGCACTGGTCTTCTCGGCCCTGGTGAAATATCCCCTGGCCCTGGGTGAACATCTGCCTCTGCTGCTCGCCGGCGCCCTGGTGATCTTGCTGCCCGGGCTCATGCTGGCCCTGTGCCCGATCCGGGGGCTGTCGCGCCCGGCCCGGGTGCTGCCCGCCATGTTTCGCAACACAGGCAACCTCGGCATTCCGCTGATGCTGCTCGCCTTCGGGGAGCGCCAGCTCGGCGCCATCGTCATCCTCTTCGTGCTCTCCAACCTGCTTCACTTCTCGGTGGGGCTGGCTATCCTCGGTGGCCGTGACAAGGGTGCGCGCTGGCTCTGGCTGCGCAGTCCCATGTTGTGGGCGGCGGCGGCGGGGCTGCTGTGCGCCAACCTCGGCGTCACGTTGCCGGCGTTCGTGGTGACCTCGGCTTCCCTGCTTGGACAGATCTCGGTACCCCTGATGCTGTTTGCCCTCGGGATCCGGCTGCTGGACGGGGAGTGGGAGGACTTGGGCATGGCGCTTGGGATAAACCTCCTCTACCTGCTGGCGGGGGCCCTCTCTTTGTGCCTGGTATGGTGGCTGTTGCCCCTCAAGAGCGAGTGGTTGCCACTGCTGCTGGTGACGGTGGCCCTGCCGCCGGCCGTGCTTAACTACATGCTGTGCGAACAATACGACTGTCAGCCACACAAGGTGGCGAGCATCGTATTGGGGGGCAATGCCCTCTCGGTGCTGGTGATTCCGTTGGCCATCTGGGTGGCACTGCATTTGGCCTGACCGCAGGGGCGATCCCCCCTTGCTGCCGGCAGAGAAGTGGTGGGCACTGAGGGGCTGTGTCAGATATGTTGCATCATATGGCGATGGATGGGGCGCAGTTCATCGTGCATGGCGCGGGCCAGCCAGTGCCAGTCGAGCTCCGGCTGGCCATGCTTGAAGCGCTGATAGACTCGCCCGCCCTCGACCAGCAGAAAGAGGGTACAGGACTGGCCCAGCAGGTTGATATAACGCACCATCACCTCGCCCTCCCGTGCCATGACCTGATGGCGCAGTGCGTTGATGTCGTGGGCCCAGCTCTGTCCATCCTGGTTGAACACTTCGAAGCGGAACATGACACGTCTCCTCCGAGAATTAGTCTCATACGATGCCTAACCCGGGAGGAGGGATCACCTGTCAGATATGACAGGTGATGTTGACGGAGGGGAGCCGTCCCGTTTGCAGGGGCTGTGGTGCAGGAGTAGACTCATCGCCGTTTTTTCTTCGAGAGCCACGTTATGGATCTGCTCCTGTTTCTGATTGACTTCATCCTGCACGTCGATGTGCACCTGAAGGAGTTGTTTGACAACTATGGCGTCTGGGTTTACGCCATCCTCTTTCTCATCATCTTCTGCGAGACCGGCCTGGTGGTGACCCCCTTCCTGCCCGGCGACTCCCTGCTCTTCGCCGCCGGCGCCCTGACCGTGGGTAGCGCCCTCGATGTCAACGTGCTGGCCGGGGTGCTGGTGGCCGCCGCCGTACTGGGCAACGTGGTCAACTACACCATTGGTCACTTCTTCGGTGAGCAGCTGTTTCGGCGCCCGGATTCGAAGATCTTCCGTCGCGACTATCTGGACAAGACCCACGCCTTCTACGCCCGTCACGGGGGAAAGACCATCATCATCACCCGTTTCCTGCCGATCGTGCGCACCTTTGCCCCCTTCGTGGCGGGCATGGGGGCCATGACCTATCCGCGTTTCCTCGCCTTTAACCTGGTGGGGGGATTGCTGTGGGTGGCGAGCTTCGTCTACGCCGGCCACTTCTTTGGCAACCTGCCGGTGGTGCGCCACAACTTCACCCTGCTCATCTTCGGCATCATCGGCATCTCCTTGTTGCCCATGGTGATGGGGGCGGTGCGGGCCAGAGCCGCGGCGCGGACCTGAACAAGAAAAACGCGCCCTTTGGCGCGTTTTTGCTATCTCAAGGCTCAGGCGGCGTAGCGAGCCAGTGTGAGTCCTTCCGTGTCGATGGGGGGGCGCTCCCCACTTATCCAGTCACAGAGCAGTTGTGCCGATCCCGCCGCCATGGTCCAGCCCAGGGTGCCGTGGCCTGTGTTGAGCCACAGTCCCGGAATGGGGCTCGGGCCCACCAGGGGCGTGCCATCCGGGGTCATGGGGCGCAGCCCGGTCCAGAATTCGGCGCGGGCGAGATCGCCCCCCTGCGGAAAGAGATCGCCCACCACCATGGCGAGGGTCTCCCGTCGTCTCGGGTTAAGCCGCAGATCGAAACCCGCCAGCTCGGCCATACCGCCGACCCGAATACGCTGGTCGAAACGGGTGAGCGCCACCTTGTAGGTCTCGTCGAGCACAGTGCTCCGGGGGGCTCCGCCGGCATCCGTGATAGGCAGGGTGAGGGAGTAGCCCTTGACCGGGTAGACGGGCAAGTCGAGATCGTACTGGCGCAAGAAGCCGGTGCTGTAGCTGCCAAAGGCGCACACCACGGCGTCGGCACGCCAGCGCTGCTCGCCGGCGCGAACCCCGACCACCTTGCCGGCGATTTGGATCAGGCTGTCGACGGCGCAATCGAAGACGAAGGTGACGCCGAGTCTTTGCGCCTCCCCGGCCAGGGCGCGGGTGAAACGCAGGCAGTCACCGGTCTCGTCGCCGGGCAGGCGCAAGCCCCCCTTGATAACGCCGCGCACCCGGGCCAGCGCCGGCTCGGCGGTCTCGCAGCCGGTGGCGTCGAGCGCCTCGAACGGCACGCCAGCGGCGGCGAGTACCTCCATGTCCCGCTTGCTCGCCTCGATCTGGGCGCGGCTTCGAAACAGTTGCAGGGTGCCGAGTTGGCGCCCTTCGTAGTCGATGCCGGTCTCATGGCGCAGACGGATCATGCAGTCGCGGCTGAACTCGGCCAGGCGCACCATGCGCCCCTTGTTGCGGGCGTAGGAGGCCTCGTTGCAATTGGCCAGCATCTTGAGCATCCAGCGCAGCTGGAAAGGGTCCGAGGTGGGGCGGATGGCCAGCGGCGCGTGGCGCTCGAGCATCCACTTGGCGGCCTTGAAGGGGATGCCGGGGGCCGCCCAGGGGGCCGCATAGCCGGGGGAGATCTGTCCTGCATTGGCGTGACTGGTCTCCATTGCCACTTCGCTGCGTCGCTCGAGCAGGGTCACCCTGTGGCCTGCCTTTGCCAGATACCAGGCCGTACTGACACCGATCACGCCTCCTCCCAGCACCACAATATCCATCTCGTTCACCCTCCCTTGGTTGAGGGCTCCACAATAGATATCGGCAACAGGATATTCAACTGAATTGTATGGGTTTGGTGAGTAACTCTGAGTTTGATTGTTTCTATGGTGTTTCCGCTTGAAGGCTAGCGAGCGGGAAGCGTTATCGTTGCCTGGGCGTGCCGCTCCCGGATCAGGGCGAAGAGCCCTTGTAATGGGCCCTGATGGCGCTCTGCAACCCGCACCGCACCATACATGTGGCGCCTAATCCCATCACCGAGGGGGCGGGCCAGCAGCAGCCCCTGGCGCACGAATTCGCTGCTGGCCCAGTCGGGCAGGGCGGCAAGGCCGAGTCCGGCCGCCGCCATCTGCAACATCACAGAGGTGTTGTCGACCACCTTGCAGCGGCCCGGCTCGACCCCTGCGGGGAGCAAGAAGCGGCCGAAGATGTCCATCCGGGCGCGCTCTACCGGATAGGTGAGCAGCACCTCGCCGGCGAGATCGGTCGGTGCAATCCACTCCTTGCTCGCCAACGGATGATCCGGCGCCATCACCAGGGTGAGGGAGAAGTCAAACAGGGGCTCGAAGTGGAGATCGCCCCGGGTCTGCACATCCGAGGTGAGCAAGAGATCGAGCCGTCCGCCGAGCAGGGCGGCCACCGCATCGAAGCCGGGCAGTGACTCCACTTCCAGCTCGACGCCGCCCCAGCGCTGGCGAAAGGCGGGCAGCAGGGGCAGCAGCCAATGGATGCAGCTGTGGCAGTCCAGGGCCAGGTGCAGGCGACCCTGTTGACCGCTTTGCAGGGCAGCGAGCTGTTTTTCGGCCTGCCCTATCTGGGGCAGGACGCTGCGGGCCAGGCCAAGCACCAGCTCGCCGGCCGGGGTGAAGGCAAGTGGCCGGCTCTTTCGCAGGTAGAGCTCGAGGCCCAGGCGGCCCTCCAGCTCCTTGAGCTGGTGAGAGAGGGCTGACTGGGTCAGGTTCAATGCGGCGGCGGCGGCGGCGAGGGAGCCCTGCTCGGCCAGGGCGGCCACCGTCCTTAAGTGTTTAATCTCCATCCTTGCTCCTGCTTGAGAGATCCTTGAGAGCCACTTGAAGAGTATTCAATAGTCAGGCTCACCTTATCTCGTCATTCTGGATGTGTAAACATCTGGACGGCTAAATTGGTCGAATCCAGCCATATTCGGATCAACGATGAGAGAGAAGGCGATGACTCAAGCACACACCCTGGGATTCCCCCGCATCGGCGCCAAGCGCGAACTGAAATTTGCCCTCGAGGCCTACTGGCGCGGCGAGATCCCGCAGGCCGAACTGCTGGCGGTGGGCAAGAGCCTGCGTGAGCGCCACTGGCAGGCCCAGCGTCAGGCTGGCGTGAGCCTGCTGCCGGTGGGCGACTTCGCCTGGTACGATCAGGTGCTCGGCACCAGCCTGCTGGTGGATGCGGTGCCGGCGCGCCACCGGGACGGCGAGACCACCCTCGATACCCTGTTCCGGGTCGCCCGGGGCCGAGCCCCCACCGGTCAGCCCGCAGCTGCGGCCGAGATGACCAAGTGGTTCAACACCAACTATCACTACCTGGTGCCCGAATTTCATCAGGATCAGCGCTTTCGCCTCGGCTGGTCCCAACTGTTTGACGAGGTCGAGGAGGCCAAGGCATTGGGCCTTCCCATCAAGGCGGTTCTGCTCGGCCCCGTCACCTACCTCTGGCTCGGCAAGGAGAAAGAGAGCGGCTTCTCCCGTCTCGAGCTGCTCGACCGGCTGCTTGTCGTCTATCAGGAGATCCTGGGGAGGCTCTCGTCCCTGGGAGTGGAGTGGGTACAGGTTGACGAGCCGGCCCTGACCCTGGATCTGCCCGAGGAGTGGCGACTGGCTTACCTCAAGGCCTATGAGCGCCTGGCCGGTCCCTGCAAGCTATTGCTGACCACCTACTTTGGCTCGGTGGCGCACCAGCGCGATCTCATCACCAGCCTGAAGGTCGACGGTCTGCACCTGGATCTGGTGGCGGCCCCCGAGCAGGCCGAGAGCCTCATCCCCAAGCTGCCTGCCCACTGGGTTGTCTCGGCCGGGGTCATCAACGGCCGCAACGTGTGGCGGGCCAACCTGCTGGCAGTGGGTGAGCGCCTCAAGGGGCTCAAGGCGCGCCTCGGCGAGCGCCTGTGGGTCGGCTCCTCCTGCTCCCTGCTGCACAGTCCGGTGGATCTCACCCTGGAGCATGAGCTGGCCCCCCAGGTGAAAAGCTGGTTCGCCTTTGCCCAGCAGAAGTGCTACGAGCTGGGGCTGCTGGCCGATTACCTCGATGGTGGCGAGCCGTCGCGGGTGGCCGCCTACAGCCAGCCCATCATCGATAGGGCCGGCGATGGCAAGGTGCACAAGAGCGCCGTGCAGTCGCGTCTGGCGGCCCTGACCGAGCAGGCATTCCACCGCACCGGCGCCTACCCGGTGCGCGCCCGGCGTCAGCGGGAGATCTTGCGTCTGCCCCTGCTGCCCACCACCACCATCGGCTCCTTCCCGCAGACCGGCGAAATCCGTGCCCTGCGCCAGGAGTGGCGTGCCGGTCGTGTCGACGACGCCACCTACCAGGCGGGGATCTGCGCCCAGATCAAGGATGCCATCCTGCGCCAGGAGACGATCGGGCTGGATGTGCTGGTACACGGGGAGGCCGAACGTAACGACATGGTCGAGTACTTCGGTGAACTGCTGGACGGCTTTGCCATCACCCGTTTCGGCTGGGTGCAGAGCTACGGCTCGCGCTGCGTCAAGCCGCCGGTGATCACCGGGGATATCGACCGTCCGACCCCCATGACGCTGGAGTGGGCCCGCTTTGCCCAGAGCCTGACCGACAAGCCGGTCAAGGGGATGTTGACCGGGCCCGTGACCATCCTCTGCTGGTCCTTCCCCCGCGAAGACGTGAGCCGCGAGCAGTCTGCCCTGCAGATCGCCCTGGCCATTCGCGACGAGGTGGCGGATCTGGAAGCGGCCGGTATCAAGATCATCCAGATCGACGAGCCTGCCATTCGCGAGGGGCTGCCCCTGCGCGCCGGGGATCACCAGGCCTATCTCGACTGGGCGGTGCGCAGTTTCCGCCTGAGCGCCAGCCCGGTGGCGGACAGCACCCAGATCCACACCCACATGTGCTATAGCGACTTCAACCTCATCATCGAGGCGGTGGCGGCGCTCGATGCAGATGTCATCACCATCGAGACCAGCCGCAGCCAGATGCAGCTGCTGGAGGCGTTCGAGCGCTTCAACTACCCCAACGAAATTGGGCCGGGTGTCTATGACATTCACTCGCCCAACGTGCCGAGTCAGGAGTGGATTGAGGGTCTGCTGCGCAAGGCGGCTCGCAAGATCCCGGTCGAGCGGCTCTGGGTCAATCCGGACTGTGGCCTCAAGACCCGGGGTTGGGAGGAGACGCAGGCGGCATTGAAGGTGATGGTGGCTGCGACACGGGCGCTGCGTCAGGAGCTGGCACGGCGACCCGAGAAGGTCTGATCCTGACGGTCGAGAGAAGGGGAGGCATTGCCTCCCCTTCTCTATGGTCACCATTGGGGCACTTGCCTTTACAGGGACGCCGGGCTCGCCCATCATGGTGATTTTGTGCTGTGGAGCCAAACCATGTTCCTGTTTGACGTGACGGACGAGCAGGGTGCCCACGCCCGGATCCGGGTACAGGCACTCGACTGGGTTCAAAGTGGTCCTGTCACCCTGGAGTGCAACGACGACACCCTGGCCCTGACGCTGCTCAGCGGTTGCCGCTGTGATGCGGTGGGGTATTTCAATTTGCTGGCCGGCAGCAAGCCATTGCATGTGGAGCAGTGGCTGGAGTATCTGCGTGAGCAGGGCAAGTTGGCTTCCCTCAAGAGTCGCCCACTCACTCCCGATACTCCCCACTATTTGCAGGAGGCGGGCCTGGATGACGAGGAGTGCACCAGTTTGCTCAATAACCTCTACAAGGTGGCCGGTTTTAACCGCTTGCAGCTCAATCGTTATCTCAAGCACAGGAGTAACCCCGCCATGCTTGCCACCCGTTACGATCAGGGGGAGCTGGAGCGTTATCGCCTGCTCAACGAGGTGATCCGTGGCTTGCTCAGGCTAAAAGGGAAAGGAAAAACGTCTGGAAACGAATGACACCCTGAACGGGGCTTGTTAGAGTCCATAAATTAAAGTGATAAAAATATCATCCACATCCATTAAATGGTAATAAATGTGAGTGAAAACACTTTCATGCCCCGGTAAAGTGGGCAATATGGATCTGTAATAGCTACAAAGGGGTACATTGGATGTTGTTAGAGCCTGTTAACACGGCAAAGGCCAGACAGTTACTGAATCAGACCATGGCACTGGTCCTTGCTGGGGGGAGGGGAAGCCGCCTCAAGCAGTTGACCGACAATCGCGCCAAGCCGGCGGTTCACTTCGGCGGCAAGTTCCGCATCATCGATTTTGTGCTCTCCAACTGTGTCAACTCGGGGATCCGCCGCATCGGCGTGGTGACCCAATACAAGTCCCACAGCCTGCTGCGACACCTTCAGTCCGGCTGGTCCTTTCTGCGCTATCAGATGAACGAGTTTATCGATCTGCTGCCGGCCCAGCAGCGGGTGGATGAGGTGCACTGGTATCGGGGCACGGCCGATGCCGTCTATCAGAATCTGGACATCATTCGCGACCATGGGCCCAAGTACATAGTGGTGCTGGCCGGGGATCACGTCTACAAGATGGACTACGCCAGCATGCTGCTCGATCATGTGCGCCTCGGCGCCAAGGTGACCGTGGCCTGCATCGAGGTGCCCAGGGAGGAGGCCTCCGCCTTTGGGGTGATGGCGGTGGACGAGTCGCGCAAGATCAGCGCCTTCGTGGAGAAGCCCACCAACCCGCCGCCCATGCCGGGCAAGCCCGATACGGCCCTTGCCTCCATGGGGATCTACATCTTCGAGGCCGAGTTCCTCTATCAGCTGCTCGAAGAGGACATTCGTGACGAGAGCTCCCACCACGACTTTGGCATGAACGTGATCCCCCGGGTGGTCGGTGAAGGGGTCGCCTATGCCCACCCCTTCAGCATGTCTTGCGTCGGCTGCTGCCCGGACAAGCGCCCCTACTGGCGTGATGTGGGGACGGTGGAGTCGTTCTGGGAGGCCAACATGGATCTCGCCTCCGTGGTGCCCGAGCTGGATGTGTACGATCAAAACTGGCCCATCTGGACCAGCCAGCTGATGACTCCGCCGGCCAAGTTTGTACAGGATCGTAACGGTCAGCACGGGATGACCATCAACTCCCTGTTTGCCGGTGGCACCATAGTGAGCGGCTCCTTCGTGATGAGCTCTGTGCTCTTTACCAATGTGCGCGTCCACTCCTTCTGTACTCTGGATCAGGCGGTGATCTTCCCCGGTGTCGAGGTGGGGGCCGGTTGTCGCCTGCGTCGGGTGGTCGTCGACAAGGGGTGCAAGCTGCCCGAGGGGCTGGTGGTTGGCGAGAATGCCGACGAGGATGCTCGCCGTTTCTACCGCTCCGAGCAGGGCATAGTGCTGGTGACCCGGGACATGCTGGAGCGCCTCGGTGAGGAGCAGCCCACCCTGGAGCCGGAGCTGAGCGTGCAGTGATGACGCCATCAACAGAGAGGGGGAGCCTTGGCTCCCCCTTCTTTTTGTGCCTGTTCCCTAGAGCAGGCTGAACGGGATCTCGAGTCGGCCCGGCAGCACGTTGAGCCCGCTCACGTGATCCTTGGCCAGGGCCTCCTTCTCGTGGCGCTCGTTGAGGCGATAGACGGGCGTCTGCTCGAGGAACTGGCTCAAGGAGAGGCTGATCATGGGGAGCAGCGGGGTGAGGGCGGCGCCCACATCGGCCGGCTCAGTGGTGATGGATCTCAACTCCAGATCCTGAAGGTAGATGGCCCCCTGTGCGGGTTGGTAGTCGGGACGTGCCCGCAGGGAGAGGCGCACCGACATGGCCTGGCGTCCGGCCGGCGTGGTGATGGTGAGATCCCCCATGCCGTCGAGATCGATCTTGTCCGGGGCGCTGCGCCCGATGTGGCTCTTGAGATCCCCAAGGCGGATCTGCGCCGACATGATGCCCGGGATCCCCAGGCTCTTTTCGAAACCGGCCTTGCTGGCCAGGTAGTCGTTGATCTGCTGCTCGCTGATGCTGGTCGTGGTGAGCGAGGCACAAGCTCCCAGCAACAGGGCGAGGGTGGGGGCCAGGAGGCGGCGTGAGAGTGAGGGCATGGGAACTCCGCTAACCGTGATGTTGGCGCGATCTTAGCGGCTCTGTCACCCCTTGCCTAGGGTGTCGTCGTTTGCCGATGGCGGGGTTTGCTCCCGCTGGGCCTGGCAGAAGGTGATGAAACGCTGCATGGCGCGCGACAGGTACTTCTGGCGGTGCCACACCAGCTTGAGGCGGCGGGGAAAGCGCCTCGAGACAGAGAGCCTGACCAGTCGTCCGCTCTGCAGGCGATCCCGGGCTGCCAGCTCGGAGATAAACGAGAGCCCGAGCCCACGCTCCACCGAGAGCATGACCGCCTCCAGGGTATTGAGCTCAAGCCCCTGAACCGGGCGAACCAGATGGGGGCGGATCTGTTGATCAAAGCGCTCCCGGCTCCCCGAGTGGCTCTCTCTCAATACCCAGCGCTCGTCACTCAGCTCGGCGAGCTCAAGCTCCTGTCGGCCAGCCAAGGGGTGATCCGGCGGGGCTATGATCACCATCTCATCCTCCAGCCAGGGTTCGGTGACCAGCTCATCGTGCACACACTCCCCCTCGATGAGGGCCAGATCCAGCTCGAAGTTGGCCAGCTGTTGGCAGAGGTTGTGGGTATTGGTGATCACCACCTCGAGCCGTCCCGTCTCACTGTGCAGGGGGGCGAGCAGGTTCGGCAGCAGATAGTTGCCGATAGTTTGGCTCGCCCCGAGGCGCAGCAGGCCCGCCTCGGCCCCATCCTGACCAAAGAGCCCCTCAATGTCGTGCAGACGAGCCAGCAGATCCTCGGCCAGGGGATGCAGCAGGCGCCCCTCGCTGTTGAGCTGCAACCTGGGATGGACCCGATCAAACAGGGGAGTACCGAGCTGGCGTTCAAGCTCTTGCAGGGCCTGGGAGATGGCGCCGCGACTGAGAAAGAGCGCCTCGGCGGCGGCTCCCAGGTTGCCGTGACGGGCCACGGCGCAGAAGCTGCGCAGCTGTCTGAGGGTGATATTCATTTAGTTTTTCTAAAAGATATGTTTAAGCCATTTAGATATCGTAAACACCAGACGGGGTTTATGCTAGCACCATTCCAAGATCCTCCGCGGATCTGCTCGATTGAAGAGGTGTTGCAGATGATAGCGCGTACCCGTAAAAAACTGGCCGCCGCCCCGACTCCCATGGCCGGGTTGGCTCTGGGCATCGCCAGCCTGGGCTGGAGTTGTGAGAATATAGGGGGGCTCCAGGGGTGGGCCCAGTTGGGAGGTGCCGCCATCGGTGCCGTGCTGCTGCTCATCCTCACGGTCAAGTTTATCCTTCATCCCCGTCTGCTCAGGCAGGATCTGGCTCACCCCGTGGTGGGCAGTGTTGCCCCCACCTACGCCATGGCGACCATGGTGGTCTCCAAGGCGCTCGAGCCTTATGCGCCCGGGTTGGGGGAGGGACTGTGGCTCTTCGCCGTGGTGCTGCACCTGCTGTTTTTGGCCACGTTCTGCTGGCATCGTGCCCGTGAGTTTGAGCTTCACCACATGGTGCCGAGCTGGTTTGTCCCCCCGGTCGGCATCATAGTGGCGGCGGTGGCTTGCCCGGATGGTCGCATGCTGCCCCTGGCCCAGGCCCTGCAGGGCTTTGGTATGGCCTGTTATGCGGTCATGTTGCCCCTGATGCTCTATCGTCTCATCTTCAGCCATGAGGTGCCCGACGCCGCCAAGCCGACCATCGCCATTCTGGCGGCCCCGGCCAGCCTCTCCCTGGCCGGTTACCTGACCGTCTATGATGCGCCGTCCCCGGTGCTGGTCGCCCTGCTCTTTGGTATCGCGGTGCTGATGACCGGCATCATCTGGCTGGCCTTCTTTCGCCTGCTGCGCCTGCCCTTCAGCCCGGGGTACGCCGCCTTTACCTTCCCCATGGTGATCGGCGCCACCGCCTTGTTCAAGCTGGCCAAGCTGATGGGAAGCCAGGGGGTGGCCGAGGCCTATGTGACCCAGGTGCACTCCCTGGCCGTTATCGAGCTGGTGGTGGCCTTCGTCATCGTGAGCTATGTGGCCCTGCGCTATCTCTTCTTCTTCAAACCCTATCGTGTGCTGCGTACCCATTCCTGACGATAGCGACCTCCTTTTAACCCGGCCTGGCCGGGTTTTTTTATTCCCGAGCATAAAAAAACCGGCCATTTGGCCGGTTTGGTGTCAGGCGCGAGCGGCCTGGGTATGGCGAGCGCCTCGCCGCTTAAGCTGATAGCCGACGGCCAGTACCACCAGCCAGGCAGGGATCAGCTCGACCGAGATGCGGGTACCGTCGGTCAGGTACATGATGATCAGGATGCCGGCCATAAAGGCGAGGCAGAGGTAGTTACCCAGCGGGTACCAGAGGGCCTGGAAGCGGGTGGTGACGCCCTCGGCGGCCTTCTGCTTGCGAAACTTCAGGTGAGCCAGGCTGATCATGGCCCAGTTGATCACCAGTGCCGAGACCACCAGTGCCATCAGCAGACCAAAGGCCTGACCCGGCATCAGGTAGTTGATGAGCACACACAACAGGGTGGCTGCGGCCGAGACACTGATGGCCACCAGCGGGACGCCGCTCCTGTTGGTCTTGAGCAGGGCCCTGGGGCCATTCCCCTGGCGGGCCAGGCCAAAGAGCATGCGGCTGTTGCAGTAGACGCAGCTGTTATAGACGGAGAGGGCGGCGGTCAGTACCACCAGGTTGAGCACGTTGGCCACCAGGTTGCTGTCGAGGGCGTGGAAGATCATCACGAACGGGCTGCCCCCTTCGCTCACCTTGCCCCAGGGGTAGAGGGAGAGCAGCACGGTCAGGGCGCCGATGTAGAAGATGAGGATGCGATAGATCACCTGGTTGGTGGCCTTGGGAATGCTCTTCTCCGGGTTGTCGGCCTCGGCGGCAGTGATCCCGACCAGCTCCAGACCGCCAAACGAGAACATGATGAAGGCCATGGCCATCACCAGACCGCTGACGCCGTTGGGGAAGAAGCCACCCTGATCCCACAGATTGCGCACCGAGGCGTCCGGCCCGCCACTACCGGAGAGCAGCATCCAGCCACCGAAGCCGATCATGCCGAGGATGGCGACCACCTTGATGATGGCAAACCAGAACTCCATCTCGCCAAACGCCTTGACGTTGGTGAGGTTGATGGCGTTGATAAGCACGAAGAAGAAGGCGGCCGACATCCAGGTCGGGATCTCGGGCCACCAGTACTGCACATAGATGCCGACGGCGGTCAACTCGGCCATGCTTACCAGCACATAGAGCACCCAGTAGTTCCAGCCGGAGGCAAACCCGGCGAAATCCCCCCAGTATTTGTAGGCAAAGTGGCTAAAGGAGCCGGCAACCGGCTCTTCCACCACCATCTCGCCGAGCTGGCGCATGATGAGAAAGGCGATAAAGCCGCCGATGGCATAGCCCAGCAGCACGGCCGGCCCTGCCATCTTGATGGTGTCGGCGATGCCGAGAAAGAGGCCGGTGCCGATGGCCCCGCCCAGCGCGATCAGCTGGATATGGCGGTTTTTCAGGCCGCGCTTGAGCTCTGGGCCCTGTGGTTGAAGATCCATACTCTGTCCTTACATCTGTGTACGTCGTTGGCTTGCCACTTGTTCCGAAAGGGTGACGAAATCCGTATTTATTTCGTTACGCTGCGCCGTGTGGCAATTTTTATGATGGGTGGTGCAGTCTGGAGAATAATGATATGCAGCCGGTTTTGCATCCATTTTTGCTATGAAATGGTGTTTTTTTGGGTGCCAGGTGGTGGGTTGTGATGGAAAAACAGGCGGGTCGGAGTGGTTTGTGTGAGTTATGAACAGTTGGCTTTGGCGGGCTTGACAGGGTCGGGGAGTGCGTCACCCCCCGTGTGTCAGAAGAGTTGACGACGCAGCCCCGTGGTCTCGAGGATCTTGGCGCTGATCTCTTCGACCGAGTGGGAAGTGGTGTCGAGGTAGTGAATCGCCTCCTGGCGAAACAGCCGCTCGACCCGGGAGAGCTCTTGCCGGCATTGATCCAGCGAGGCATAGCGGCTGTTGGCCCGACGCTGGTTGCGGATCTCATGGAGCCGCTCGGGGTCGATGGTCAGACCGAAGAGCTTGTGGCGATTGGCCTTGAGGGCGGTGGGCAGCTCGAGCATCCCCATGTCCTGCTCGATAAAGGGGTAGTTGGCGGCCCGGATCCCGAATTGCAGGGCCAGGTAGAGGCTGGTGGGAGTCTTGCCGCAGCGAGAGACTCCGATGAGGATGATGTCGGCCTCGTCATACTCCCGGGTGGAGATGCCATCGTCGTTGGCCAGGGCGAAGTTGACCGCTTCGATGCGATCGTCGTAGTGCTTGCGGTTCTCCACCCCGTGGGTGCGATGGACTCTGGGCTGGGCCTTGATCCCGAGCTCGCTCTCCAAAGGGGCGACAAAGGTGTTGAGAAAGTCGTGGGCGTTGGCGTTGGCACGCAGCACCTCTTCGCGCACCTCGGGGTCGACGATGGTGTGAAACAGCAAGGGGCGCACACCGGAGTGCACGAAGCAGTCGTCGATCCGCTGGCGCACCTGGCGGGCCTTCTCCCGGGTCTCGACGAAGGGGATGGTCACCTGCTCGAAGGGGAGGGGAAACTGGCTCAAAACGGCATGGCCGAAGACTTCGGCCGTGATGGCGGTGCCGTCGGAAACGTAGAAGACGGTGCGCAAGGTGAGGCTCCTTTCTATGAGAGACGAATAAAGTTTCGTGGGATACCAAAGCAAATTGTCAACCGCTCTGCCACGTTCAACTTGTGATGCCGGCTGCAAACCGGTAGCGTTAATTTCATGTGCGCCATTGTAAAATAGTGTTGCGCCAGCACCATCCCCTCGTCACGGGGATTTTTTTGAAACGGGCAAGAAAACGTTTTCTTGTGGTGGTTGGCAGCAATAACAACTCACAGGGCGGGAAGTTCCTCTTCGCCCTCCAACGTGGAGACATGCAAGTGCAACAGTACGTACTCTGGTACGAGCAGCTCGGTATGCAGGACGTGGACCGGGTCGGCGGCAAGAACGCATCTCTTGGGGAGATGATCAGCAACCTCTCGGAGGCGGGTGTCTCGGTGCCCGGGGGCTTTGCCACCACGGCGTTTGCGTTTAACCAGTTTCTCGAGGAGAGCGGTCTGAACCACAGGATCCATGAGCTGCTCGACAGCCTGGATGTGGACGATGTGGCCGCCCTGGCCAGGGCCGGGCAGCAGATCCGCGACTGGGTGGTGGCTGCGCCGCTGCAGCCGGCCCTGGAGCAGGCGATCCGCGAAGCCTACCTCAAGCTGGCGGCGGGAGAGGCCTCTTTTGCGGTGCGCTCTTCGGCCACTGCCGAGGATATGCCCGATGCCTCGTTCGCCGGTCAGCAGGAGACCTTCCTCAACGTGCGCGGTATCGATGCGGTGCTCACCGCCATCAAGCATGTCTTCGCGTCACTGTTTAACGACAGGGCCATCTCCTACCGGGTGCATCAGGGCTATGACCACAAGGGGGTCGCCCTCTCGGCCGGGGTGCAGCGCATGGTGCGCTCGGATCTCTCCTCCTCCGGCGTCATGTTTACCCTGGATACCGAGTCCGGTTTCCAGGACGTGGTCTTTATCACCGGCTCCTATGGCCTGGGCGAGATGGTGGTGCAGGGCGCCGTCAACCCTGATGAGTTTTACGTCCACAAGCCGACCCTCAAGGGGGGGCGTCCCGCCGTGGTGCGCAAGACCCTGGGCTCCAAGCTTATCAAGATGACCTATTCTGCCGACGAGGGGCACGGTCGTCAGGTGCAGACCCTCGACACCGATGAGCAGGAGCGCGGCCGCTTCTGCATCAGTGACGAAGAGGTGATGGAGTTGGCCCGCCAGGCCCTCATCATCGAGCGCCACTACGGTCGTCCCATGGACATCGAGTGGGCCAAGGATGGGGTGGATGGCCGGCTTTACATCGTGCAGGCGCGTCCCGAGACGGTGCGCAGCCGCCAGGAGGCCAACACCCTGGAGCGTTTCGCCCTCAAACAGTCGGGCAGTGTCATCGCCGAAGGGCGTGCCATCGGTCACAAGATAGGCCGTGGTCCGGCCAAGGTGGTGAGCTCTATTCGCGACATGGATCAGGTCAAACCCGGGGACGTGCTGGTCACCGACATGACCGATCCGGACTGGGAGCCCATCATGAAGCGGGCCTCGGCCATCGTCACCAACCGGGGTGGGCGTACCTGCCACGCCGCCATCATCGCCCGTGAGCTCGGCATCCCTGCCGTGGTCGGGTGTGGTGATGCCACCTCCCGCATTCAGGATGGCCAGCGGGTGACCGTCTCTTGCGCCGAAGGGGATACCGGCTTCATCTACGAGGGAGAGCTCGACTTCGAGGTGGCGGTGACCCAGGTGGGCAACATGCCGCGACTGCCGGTCAAGATCATGATGAACGTGGGCAACCCTGACAGGGCCTTCGACTTTGCCCAGTTGCCCCATGCGGGGGTAGGGCTGGCGCGTCTGGAGTTCATCATCAACCGGATGATAGGGGTACATCCCAAGGCGCTGCTCGAGTTTGATACCCTGAGCCCCGAGCTGCAGGGGACCATACGCCCCATGATGGCCGGCTACGAGAGCCCGCGCGAGTTCTACGTGGCCAAGCTGGCCGAGGGGATTGCCACCCTGGCCGCCGCCTTCTGGCCGGAGCGGGTCATAGTGCGGATGTCGGATTTCAAGTCCAACGAATACGCCAACCTGGTGGGGGGGCGCGAGTATGAACCCCACGAGGAGAACCCCATGATCGGTTTCCGCGGGGCGTCGCGCTACATCGATGAGAGCTTCCGTCCCTGTTTCGCCCTCGAGTGCGAGGCCATCAAGCGGGTACGCGATGTGATGGGGTTGACCAACGTCGAGGTGATGATCCCCTTCGTGCGCACCGTGGGCGAGATAGTGAGGGTCAACGAGATCCTGGCCGAGAACGGTCTGCGCCGGGGTGAGCGGGGTCTCAAGGTGATCATGATGTGCGAGATCCCGAGCAATGCCCTGCTGGCGGATCAGTTCCTTCAGCACGTGGATGGCTTCTCCATCGGCTCGAACGACATGACCCAGCTCACCCTGGGGCTGGATCGGGATTCGGGGATCATCGCCGAGCTGTTCGACGAGCGTAACGATGCTGTCAAGGCGCTGCTCTCCATGGCGATCCAGGCGGCCCGACGCAGCGGAAAATACGTGGGGATCTGCGGTCAGGGTCCCTCTGATCACGCCGACTTCGCCGCCTGGCTGCTCGAGGAGGGGATAGATTCGCTCTCTCTCAACCCCGACACCGTCGTCAACACCTGGCTCTATCTGGCCGAGAATCATCCGGCCTGATGAGCATCATCACCTGATAAAGAGGGCCCCGCAGTGCGGGGCCCTCTCTGTTACGGGGGTCGAGTCAGAAGCCGCTGACGTTGAGGCGACCATGACTGCTCACCTTGCCATCACAGGCGGCGGTCCAGGTGGCACTACCGAGCAGGGCCGCCTTCACCTCGAGATGAGTGGCCCCCGGATGAAGTGCCTTGTAGAGGGCGGCGGCGCCACTCACGTGGGGAGTGGCCATGGAAGTGCCACTGTAACTGGCATATCCGGACACCACCTGGCGCTTGGCGCTTTTGGGCACGGTGGAGACGATGCTTGAGCCCGGTGCGCAGATGTCGATGGTGGTGGCGCCGAAGTTGGAAAACGAGCTCATGGCGCCGGTGTTGGTGATGGAGGCGACGGCAATCAGGTTGTCGTTCGGATATTCTGCCGGGTAGCAGCTTGAGCCGCTGTCGCAGTCCACCGTGCTGTTGCCGGCGGCGGCAATAAAGAGGATGCCGGCACTATTGGCCCGCTCGATGGCGTCCTGTAGCCCCTTGGAGTAGCCACCGCCCCCCCAGCTGTTGCTGGTGGCGATGAGGTTGAGATTGTGGCGCATCTTGAGATCGGTGAAATAATCGACCGCCTTGATGGCATTGGCCGTGGTACCACCGCGTTTGCCGAGGAACTTGGCGTTCATCAGGTGCACGTTCCAGCACACCCCGGCGACGCCCTTGCCATTGCCTCCGACGCCCCCGATGGTGCCGGCCACGTGGGTGCCATGATCGTCGCTGGTGCCATCGAAGACGCTGTTGTTGTTGCCGTCGAAGTCCCAGCCATAGACGTCGTCCACATAGCCGTTACCATCGTCATCGATGCGATTGCCGGCGACTTCACCGGGGTTGGTGTAGGCATTGGCGGCGAGATCCTCGTGGGTGTACATGTATCCCTCGTCGATGATCCCGACCACTACATCACCACAGTCATGCTTGCCTGCATTCCATGCCTCGCCGGCGCGACTGCCCCAGGGATTGGCCGGAGAGGTAGCTGGCCCGTACATGCCCCACAGATTGCCTCCCTTGTAGTAGGTATCGTTTGAGGCATCATTGTGCTGATAAATCCAGTTGGGCTCGACAAACTCGACCCCGGGATCGGCGGCGAGCCGGGTCAGGGTGCTTTGCAGGCTCTGCCCCGAACCGATACGTATCCGTTGCAGCTCGCCCTGACCAAGAGAGGCGGCGCGCACCGTCTCCAGGCGACTGGCTCCCATCCCCTTGAGCAGGCTCATCTTGCGGTTGTTTGAGGTGCCGGTCTGATATTGCACCAACAGTTCGTCGGCCACATGGGGCACACCGGCCTTGAGTCCGGCCAGCACCCGTGGCTCGGGGGCGGCCTGGGCGGCTGCACTGGTGATCGCCAGTAGCAGTGCCAAAGAAAGTGAAGGGTTCATCTGCTCTCCTCCCTGAAAGAAGACAAAGTGCATCGCAGCGGACATCAATATCCGCTGCGATGCGCCTGACTAGAAGTATAGAAGGGAGCACAGAGATGGGCGGCGAAGCCGCCCCGGCATTACGCCTTCTTCAGGTAGGCGGCAACCAGCACGATCTGGATGCCGTTGACCTTGCCCTCGATGTGCAGGGGGTTGTGGGTGAGGTGGATGTTCTTGACCAGGGTGCCGCGCTTGGCGGTGAAGCCGGCGCCCTTGACGTCGAGATCCTTGATCAGGGTGACCGAGTCGCCCTCCTGCAGGCGAGTGCCGTTGGAGTCGACGGTCGGCACCTGATCCTCGTCGGCCTCGTGCTGGCCGGCTTCGGCCCAGGCGCGGGTCTCGTCGTCCAGATAGAGCATGTCGAGGTTGTCACGTGCCCACACCTCGCCGCGCTCGGCCAGGGTCTTAAGTTGGCGCCAGGCCATCACCTGCACCGCCGGTACCTGGCTCCACATGGAGTCTCCCAGGCAGCGCCAGTGGTTCACCTCCAGGGTATCGGGGGCACTGATCTGACCCTCACAGGTGGCACACAGCACCAGGCTGTGATCCGCATCCTGGGCCGGGGAGTGGGGAATGGCGTACTGGTTCAGTCCTTCCTGGGCACAACACAGCTCGCACTGTCCGTTGGCGCGCTCAAGCAGAGTGGATTCGATGGTCATGGTGATGCTCCCCGTGGTGGCGCCGGCTGACCGGCGCTGTGTCGATGAAAGGGGGCGGATCTTAGCAGAAACCGCCCCCTCTTGGCAGGGAAATCTGTCATATGCCAACAATGGCCTGCCCTAGAGGATGAAACGCTCCACCATGGCCTTGAGTTCGCCGCTCTGATGATGGATGTGGCGGGCGCCGTCCCGGGCCGCATTGGCCACACTCAGGGCCTCGTTGCTGCCGTCCGAGATGCGCACCACGTTGCGCTCCAGCTCACCGACCACGGCGCCTTGCTCCTCGATGGCGCTGGCGATGACGGTGTTGCTCTCCACCATCTGGTCCACCTTGCCGGTAATGGCCAAGAAGGCTTGCTGTACCTCACGGGTGAGGGCCACGCCGCTGCCGGCCTGATCGCTGACCGACGTCATGGTCTCGACAGAGGCGCGGGCCCCCTGTTGCAACTGCTCGATCATCTGCTGGATCTCCACGGTCGAGGCCTGGGTGCGGTTAGCCAGGGAGCGCACCTCGTCGGCCACCACCGCAAAGCCTCGCCCCTGCTCCCCGGCCCGGGCCGCCTCGATGGCGGCGTTAAGAGCCAGCAGGTTGGTCTGATCGGCGATGCCGCGGATCACCCCGATCACGCTGCCTATCTGTTCGCAGCGGTTGTCGAGCTCGTTGATGGTGGCCGCAGCCTGACCCACCTCCTTGTCGATCTGCTCGATGCTCACCATGGTGCGCCCCAGCATCTTCTCACCCTGGCCCACCACCTGCTGGGTCTCTTCGGTCATGCGGGCCGCCTGCTGGGCGTTGTTGGCCATCTCGCAGGAGGTGGCCGCCAGCTCCTTGATGGCGGTGGCCACCTGGTGGGTCTCACCCTGCTGGGCGGCGATCACCTGCTGGGAGTGGCGGGTCTGCTCCTCGATGGCATTGGCGCTCTGCTCCACCGCCAGGCCGCTCTCGCGCACCTGGGCCATCAGGGCACGCAGGGTCTCCAGGGTGACGTTATAGTCGCGGCTGATGGCCGCCAGCTCGTCGCTGCCCACCACGGGGATCTGCTGGCTGAGATCCTGGGCGTTGACCCGGGCCGCCACCCCGCGTACCCGGCCGACCGTCTCGCGCAGGGAGAGGTAGGCGCCGGTCATCAGATAGAGATAGAGCAGCAGCACCAGCACCAGGGGGGCGACGGTCCACCAGAAGAGGCGCTGGTTGGCCGCCAGGCGCTGGGTCAGATCCTCTGCCAGCCGCTCGCGCACCGCCTGCTCCAGTGCCGCTATCTGCTGGTCGAGGCCATCCCCGATGGCGAGCACCTCAGGGGCGGTGAGCTGGATTAGTTGATCTTTCATCATCTTGCTCTCGAAGGTATCGAGGGCCGTGTGCACCTGACCGAGCAGGGCATCGGTCTGGGCACCCAGTGCATCCCGGTAGGCAGGCTGCATCTGATAGAGCAGGGCGAGATCCTCTTCGAGCTCGCGAGTGGTGGCCTGGATCAGATCGAGTCGAAAGCGCAGGCTGCCATAGCCTTCGGCCTGGAACAGGCCAAAGTCGGCGATGGCGCCACCTCGATCGCGTACCTGTCCCAGCAGATCGCGCAGCTGGGGCAGGCGATCGGTACTCAAGATCACCATGTAGTAGGTGCCAAGAGACGGATCCTGGGTAAGGCTGCCTGCTGCGGCCACGCCCTTGTAGAGGCGACGCAGATCGGCCAACAGACGATCGTGGCGCAGGTCGCTTTGCAGCGGCTCTATGTTGGCCAGGCTCTCCTTGAGCGCTTGCCACCCTTTTTGCAGGGAGGAGAAGGCGCCGTTGCCCGGCTCCCCAAAACGGGCCAGCCCCTCGTCCACGGCGCGGGCCGAGGCGCTGAGCGCATCGCCGCTCACCGGAGGCTTGTCATAGAAGCGCTGGCTATTGAGATTGCGATGGGTGAGCAGGGCCGACTCTATGTCGGGCAGGGGGGCGAGTCGTGCCACCGCCGAGAGCTCGGTGCGGGCCAGCTCGCTCTCGGCCTGCAGCCGGCCGAGCAGATTGATCATGCCGTAGGCGAGCGGCAGCAGCATCAGACAAGACCAGAGCAGGAACTTGTATTTGAAGGAGAGCCGGTTACCCAGTCGGATGGCCGGTGTAAAAATCCATTTCATGACGACTCCTCGTGCCTGCTTGGGCAGGCTTCTCATTTTAGTGAGGATAGTACTCCCAGGTGAGGGCTCTGTTGCACTCGGCGAGGGCGCCTTGTGATCCGCCTCAGGTTTGTGAGGAAGGGAGGGGGAGGTGTAGACTCATACGGGGATAAAGCTGGCCCATTCGGAATGGTCTTGATCTGGATCAAACCGGTGCAGCAGAGGCTGCACTAGGGTCGAAGAGGATGTTGCCAAATTGTAAAGGGAGAAGTGAGATGGAACTCGAACGCGATCCGCGCTGCTATACCGATCTCTGCATCGACGGCAAGTGGTACCACTATGACCACTGCACCACCCGGGTTTATATGCTGATGGGCGGGGCCTCACCTCGCCTCGAGCTGCCCCGTGAGCCGCGCGACGAAGAGGAGCTGCTGCTCCTGCTCAAGGCCCTTATCGCGCGCTAACGGCGGCGCTGGCTCAGGTGATCCCCGGCAGAGGACGGCGCTCCAGGTGCGCCTCGCCGGGCCGGCACACCAGCACAGAGCCCTGCTCAAACCAGTCCCCCAGCACGATGCGCCGCACCGCCTGCCCATCCAGAGTAAAGTCGTGGATGGCGGGCCTGTGAGTGTGGCCGTGGATAAGCAGGGTCGCGCCCTGCTCGCGCATCAGCGCCTCGACGGCGTCCTGGGTCACATCCATGATGGCCTGGCTCTTGTAGGCGCTCTCTTTTTGGCTGTTGCCGCGCAGCTTCTTGGCGATGCGCTGGCGCCGGGCCAGCGGCAGGCGCAGGAACAACCAGCGCAGCCAGGGCCAGCCGGTGATGCGGCGAAAGCGTTGATAGGCCGCATCCAGGGTGCACAGGCTGTCCCCGTGCATCACCAGGGTGCGCTCGCCGTAGAGATTGATGAGGGTCGGGTCGCCAAGCAGGGTCATGCCGGCGCGGCGGGCATAGGCCTGGCCTAACAGAAAGTCGCGGTTGCCGTGCACAAAATAGAGGGGCACGCCGGCGCGGGGCAGGGCGGCAAAGGCATCGGCCAGCGCCTGATGAAGCGGGTTGGGATCGTCGTCCCCAATCCAGAATTCGAACAGATCCCCCAGCACATAGAGGGCATCGGCCTGCCTGGCCTCCCCTTGCAAGAAGGCAAGCAGGGCGGCGGTCATGTCGGGGCGCTCGGCCGTCAGATGGATATCGCTGATAAAGAGGGTCGTCATGGGGTCCAGAGGGCGAGCAGGGCCGGGTCGGAGTAAGGTTCAAGGGTCAGCATGGCCTGATAGGGATCGCCGTCGAGTCCCAGGGCGTGGGCCATGGCGGCCTCACCCTTGAGCCCGGCTTGCTGGCGGGCCGCCAGGATCTGCGCGGCGAACGGCTCACCCAGCAGGTGCAGCAGGCGTCCCATGATGACCAGGTGGCGCCAGCCATTGCACTCGGGCAGGGGCTGCGCTGTGGCGAACACTTCGATGGGCCAGCTGTGCCCCTCACCATCGTCCAGCTCGAGGTGCAGCAAGCTGGCGCCACTGGCGTGGGGTGTTAGGGTCAGGGGGCCAAAGGGGGCGAGAACGCGGGCCAGGGTCTCGGGATCGGCGCCACTCAACAGATCGAGATCCGAGCCGGGTCTGTCGAGGCCAATGGCCACCGTGCTGATAAAGGCGCACTCGCCGCACCCTTGCAGGGCAGGCCAGAAGCCAGAGCGGGTGAGGGTGCGAAAGGCGCTCTGCTGGCGCGCATTGCCGAGTGCGAGGTAGTCGATGCGACGCCAGTTGGCATCGGAGGGAAAAACCGCGGCCGAGGCCGCGGTCTTGAGGGGTGTGGCGATCATTACTCGCTCACGGTCACCTTGGTGATCAGCACTTCTTCAACCGGTACGTCCTGGTGAATGCGGCCGTAGTTGCCGGTCTTGACGCCCTTGATCTTGTTGACCACATCCATCCCTTCGCTCACCTCGCCAAACACGCAGTAGCCATAGCCCTGGGTGGTGGCAGACTTGAAGTCCAGGAAGTCGTTGTGGTTGACGTTGATGAAGAACTGGGCGGTGGCAGAGTGCGGATCCATGGTGCGCGCCATGGCAACGGTGCCGACCTTGTTGGAGATGCCGTTGTCCGCCTCGTTCTTGATAGGGGCGCGGGTATCTTTCTCTTCGAAGCCCGGGGCATAGCCGCCGCCCTGGATCATGAAGCCGTCGATGACACGGTGGAATACGGTGCCTTCGTAGTGGCCGTCACGGCAGTATTGCAGGAAGTTGGCGACGGTCTCCGGGGCCTTGTCGGCGAACAGGGTCAGGGTGATGTCCCCGAAATTGGTGTGCAAAGTGACCATTACGGCGTCCTTTTGAATTGATGGGATGGGTTATCGAGTGCCGGCAATTCTAGCCCATGGCAGGCCACGGGCAAAGGCTTGAACCGTCGACTGATTAAGGCGTGGGCAACGGGGCGCCGCAGGGGCGGGGAGATGGCTCGTTTTATCCCCCCGATGGGGTTAGAATGTCGGACCATTTCCCTCGAAGGACAGCGATCGCGATGTTGAAGATCTACAACACACTCACTCGTCAAAAAGAAGAATTCAAACCCATCCACCCGGGCAAGGTGGGCATGTATGTGTGTGGCGTCACCATCTATGATCACTGTCACATCGGCCACGGCCGCACCTTCGTCGCCTTCGACGTGGTGGCCCGCTATCTGCGTTACGCAGGCTTCGAGCTCACCTATGCCCGCAACATCACCGACGTGGACGACAAGATCATCAAGCGCGCCGCCGAGACCGGCGTCACCTGTGACGATCTGACCGAGCGCCTCATCGGCGACATGCACGCCGACTTCGACGCCCTCGGCATGCTGCGCCCGGACATCGAGCCGCGCGCCACCGCCCACATCGGCGAGATCATCGCCATGGTGCAGCTGCTGCTGGATCGCGGTCACGCCTACGTGGCCGACAACGGCGATGTGATGTTCATCGTCGACTCCTACGCCGACTACGGTCGCCTCTCGGGTCAGGATCTCGAGCAACTGCAAGCCGGCGCCCGGGTCGATGTGGTCGATGCCAAGCGCAACCCCCTGGACTTCGTGCTGTGGAAGATGTCCAAGCCCGGCGAGCCGACCTGGGACAGCCCCTGGGGTCCGGGTCGTCCCGGCTGGCACATCGAGTGCTCGGCCATGAACTCCAAGCACCTGGGCAACCACTTCGACATCCACGGCGGCGGCTCGGATCTGCAGTTCCCGCACCACGAGAACGAGATTGCCCAGTCCTGCTGCGCCCACGGCGGCGAGTATGTCAACACCTGGATGCACAGCGGCATGGTGATGGTGGATAAAGAGAAGATGTCCAAGTCTCTGGGCAACTTCTTTACCATCCGCGACGTCTTGGCCCACTATGACGCCGAAACCGTGCGCTACTTCCTGATGTCGGGTCACTACCGCAGCCAGCTCAACTACTCGGAAGAGAACCTCAAGCAATCGCGCGCGGCGCTCGAGCGCATCTACACCGCCCTGCGCGGCCTGCCGCAGGTGGCCCCGGCCGGTGGTGAAGAGGCCGTGGCCCGCTTCAAGGCGGCCATGGACGACGACTTCAACACCCCGGAGGCCTACTCTGTGCTGTTCGATCTGGTGCGCGACATCAACCGCCAGAAGGGTGAAGACATGGCCGTCGCCGCCGCCCTGGGCGCCCGCCTGCGTGAGCTCGGCGCCGTGCTCGGCATCTTGCAGCAAGACGCCGACGCCTTCCTCAAGGGGGATGACGCCGGTGACGAGGTGGCCGAGATCGAGCGCCTGATCGCCGAGCGTAATCAGGCCCGTGTCGACAAGAACTGGGCCGCCGCCGACGCGGCGCGCAACCGTCTGACCGAGATGGGTATCGTGCTGGAAGACAGCGCCGGCCAGACCAGCTGGCGCCGCGCCTAAGGCCGGTTGGCCTTGTTGGTGTCTGGTGCCAACAGGTTGAGCCAATAAAAAACCGCAGCCCTTGGGCTGCGGTTTTATTGAGAGAACATTTTTGATTGAATCGTTTTATATTTTTAACAGTCTATTTATTTCTATATTTTAAATTGCAAGCATCTCTAAATTTATTATAGCAATCAGTTCTTGAGTTAATTTCAGATGCTGGTGAAAATAAATAAAAATACTTATCAAAATACTTTCTGTCACTTCGTAAATCCCCGCTCCATGAATATTCGCTTACTGTTCTAGATAGTATTTCGCTGAACATTTTATCATTTATTTCTTTAACTAGAGTGTCACATGCATTCGCCGCTTGCTGTATTACCAATACATCCAGCTTTATTGGTTTTTCCAAAAAATATTTATATTCTTCAAGGCCTAATGATAGCGCATTATTTGAACCAAATAATCCAGAGCGATGTACAACACAGTGGCGCAATTCAGCAATAAAATCAAAATCCTTAAATGCGGTGTCTAATTCTGGATCTTGGTTTAAATTTAATAAATTAACGCCAGTCATATTTTTTATAGTTTCTTTAATATTGTATGCTGAATGGAATGAACATCCCTCCATTAATGCTTCTGGCATCAACTCTTTATTATGATGCATAGCTGCGCCATATGTTAGCTCTCTATTGTAACTTTTTTTTCTTGATGCGCTATCAAGTAATAGTAGTTTTCTGATAAGACATCTTACATAACTTTCGACCGATGAAATGAAACCAAGAATCAATAAATTTGCTAGTCTATCCCATTCTGAATTCCTAGATTCAGCTAATGAAATATATATCCCAGATGTGTTGTCTAGAGTAAAGCAGCCCATCAATTTTTTGTAACTTAAAATACTGGATTGATAGATATCGATGGGAGATCTTTGTGGCTCCTCATATGAAGTATCAAATAACTCATGAGACCGTAAAGTCGTAGTGCTTCTTGAACCTGAGATTGGATATTTAAATTTATTCTTAGCCATTAGTATAAGAACTCGTTTGTCCATGAGTTGATTTTGTTTACAATCTTCTCGGCATATTTAGGGCCTACACGCTTTACTTTCCTAAGCTCCTCAATAGCATTATCTGAGATCAGGACATCTTCAATCGTCTTAAATTTCGAAATTTTTATTACTCGATGTTGAAAGGCTGTAAAAGGTAACTCAGATAGTTTTTTAGTCATACATTCTTTAAAGATTGAGCTATCGATTAGTTCCTTTCCACATATATGACAAAATTTTTGCCCATCAGCTATTCGTGATGCACCACAATTACTACATTCGGGAAGATCAAGCTTAATTTTTGATATGATATCCGGGGTTAGTATTTTATTAAACTTTCGTCTTAATGGGTGTTTTTCAGATGGTGACTCTAACGTTTCAACTAGCTTCCTAACATTAAAACCTCTACTTTTTATTAAGGCTTTTTCATTAATTAGTAATGCTAGATGTGGAACAAATCGTCTGAGCTTTCGGTCTGTTCCGTGAGATACAGTGGGCATTTCAAACAGAAGTCCAGCCTCTATTAAAAACTTTATCATCCTTTCTGCTTTCTCATCAATATCTTCTATTCCAACAGTGATGGTCTTCTTGTATTCAATTCCTTTCTCATCAAAGTTTTTGTAATTGTACTCTTTGATTTGAGTTATAATTTTTTCTAGAAAAACGTTGCCAATCTTAATAAAGCTACCATACTGCTTTATCTTTTCTGATATTGAATTGTATTCAGTTATAATATTTTCACATTTTTCTTGAATAACATAGTTTATTTTTTGTTGAGTGGTGTTTTTTTCAGACTCAATGTACGTTCTAATTAATGAAATGTAAGATCTCGGGATGCCAAAAGAAGCGAACATTAATAACTTATTTATATCGTCATCGATATCAATTCTATTGCTAAATCGACTGTCGATAATCGATTGCATGAAGGTCGTATAATCTCTATCTTGAACGTTCATCCATATTGACACCTGTTCTGCATCTTGGCCAATATGAAATCTTGGTCCATACTGTGTTGTCCCTGGGTATACAGAAGCTTTAGGTGAGATTTTTATGCTCTTTATGCTTCTGAATATGTCAAAAAACTCAACCATATAGTCGTGTGTTAAGGTCAATGCTGCATCATCAAGCAAAAGGATTGATCTTTTTCTACCCGTTTTATCAATTGCTCTATAAATAATATCCTGTGTTAGGGAAATGTTTATTGTTGTTATTATCTCACTATATCTTTCATCGTATCTATTTCTTTCTACATCTTTAAGGAATTCATTTATTTTCGTAATGTTTAAGCATTTAGCATCAAATTCTACTTGATATTCTTGCATTACGGCATAAGAAATTTTACACAATACCCAAGCATGGAAAATATCCAAGGCATTTGATTTGTTATGAAGGTAAGATTCAAGCCTCAAATAATGGTTGAAAGTAACATATATAGGTAAAGGAAAGCTTTTGTTTCCTAAGCAATAGTTGAAGGCACATCTCATTTGATGTGTTTTACCTGTTCCTCGCGGGCCGGTTATCAGCTTTGCGCCAACCTGAATAAGCTTCTTCTGGACTCTAACGAAATGCTCACTGTTTGCTGTCCAATCTGTCAGTTCTTCTTCGCTTAAATAGTCTGCTCGTTCCTCATATTCACTACTATCAAAGAATGCCAAATCCCTTTCTAGTTGTTCATGCATCGTATTAATCTCTTTACCTTTAATCGGTTAGGTTGTAATATACGTTATTATTATCATTAGGTTATCACAGAACGTGGTTGATTTAAATCAGTATTACACATCAGGCGACACCAGCAAGTTATTAGCATCAATGCTTGATTTGAGTGACGTTAGAAGCTGCATAGAGTTGAGTGCTGGTGAGGGTGCATTAATTGCACCAATCAAAGATAAAAGTCAGAATGTATCTTTTACAAGTGTAGATTTAGATCCTTTAAATATAAAAAAATTAGAAGTTAAATATCCAGAAGATATACATATCTGTGGTGATGCTTTAGATCCAAACATTTCTGTCAAGAATGCATCCTTTGATCTTGCTGTGTGCAATCCTCCATTTTCAAATGGCGCCCTTGATCAGCGGGCGTTAGATATATTAGGTGATGATTTTAAGAAATTCTTTTATAAAGGTAAGAAAATAAGGCTTGAGGTTTTATTTATTTTAAAAAACATATCCTTATTAAAAGATAATGCATTGCTGGCTATTATTGTTCCTGATTTAATCGTCTCGTCAGCATCGCTATCTGGATTTCGAGAGCAGCTTTTTACTTCTTTTAAACTTGAGGGCGTAGTTGAATTAGAGCATGGTGTTTTTAAAAAAACGGAAGCGAAAACATATATTCTTTACATTAGAAAAACAAAACCTCACTATGAATATAAAACAGCATTTTATGTAAAGTACAATAGCTGTAATGAACAATATTCAGGTACATTTAATATATCTTCATTATACAAAGAAGATAAATCAAAAAAAATAGATGGAGTTACCATTTTTAGAGGCTCAACATCTAGTAAGCAATGTAGAGATTCCAATTTTCAGTTTCATCATACCTTTTCTGAAATAAAAGATTTTTCAACCGTCATTTATCCTCATATAGAGAGAGAGTTGGTTGGTTTCAAATACGCAATTACTGGAGATATTTTAATTGATAGGGTTGGTAGAAGTGTTGGTAAAACGGTTTTTTTGAGTGAAGGTAAGATAATAATTAGTGATTGCATTATTGTAATAAGATTTGTTAGTGAAAGATTGAAGTTGAAATTTATTTATGAATGGTCAAAAAATCGTGATCGGTGGTTAGAAAAACATGTTAAAGGCACTTGTGCAAAAAATATTTCTATTAAAAGTATTAATGAGTTCATTATTTCCATCAGTCCTGATGATGCTCGTATGGTCGATTAGCGAAGGGTAAATTAACATGAATTAACAATTAACATGAATTAACATGGACACCCATCATTGTTTGGGGTTATTGGGAGTCCGGCTCTACAGTTGATGAATGTTTGTTGAAGCGGGAGGTGTGTGATGCCTCTGCCTCGTCGTAGCCAGGTGAGCCTGGCGGATACGCCTTACTACCACTGTGTCGCGCGCTGTGTCAGGCGAGCATATCTGTGTGGTCTCGATGCCCAGAGTGGGCAGAGCTATGCCCACCGGCGGGAGTGGGTCGAGAGCCGGATTTTGCTGCTGGGTCAGCTCTTTGC
>NZ_JBFODE010000008.1:0-34013 GCF_040908155.1 Aeromonas sp. R6-2
GCCGAGCAGTTCCAGGTGAGCGTGAGCGAGACCAGTGGCGGTGGCTACGAGAAAGCGCCGGCGCTGCCGGGTGCGGTGACCACCACCATCACCGATGAGCCGCAGGGCGAGGGGGATTCTGTATTCGCCCAAATTGAAGTAGACAAGTCACATGTGGCCGAAGGTGGCCAGCTGACCTACACCGTGAGCCTGGTCGACAAGGACGGCCATGCCGTGACCCTGCCGGCAGGCAAAGAAGTGACGCTGAACCTGGCTTGGAGCGGTGCGGCGGCCAATGATGGCGACACCAGCGGTCGCCCGGCCAGTGTGACTATCGGTGCTAATGGCAAGGCTGAGTTCACCGTTACGACAGTCAACGACACGATTTATGAAGGCGATGAGCCGTTAACTGTGTCAATCAGCGGTGTGAAAACCAACACCGGGTTTGAAGCAATCGAGATTAACCCCACGAAAGGTAGTGCCGAGTCAATCATCACCGATATGGCCGATCTGCCGAAGGTGAGTGGCGTGGTGGGCGACAGCGTGGCGGAAGGCAATGCCAACACCTTCAGCGTGAGCCTGTCCAACGCCAGCACCAGTGCCACCACCGTCAACCTGACCCTGGCGGGCGGCACGGCGGAGAAGGGCGTCGACTTCACCGGCAGCACGGTGACCGTGATCATCGGTGGCGTGAGCCAGAGCGTGGCGGTGGCCGCCGATGGCAGCTTCAGCGTCAGCGTGCCGGCGGGGACCACCGGCTTTGCGGTCAAGGTCGATACCCTCAATGACACCACCTACGAAGGCAACGAGCAGTACAGCCTGACGGCGGGCACCAGCGGCACGCCGGCCGTGACCGGCACCGCCACCATCACCGATATGGCGGATCTGCCGAAGGTGAGCGGCGTGGTGGGCGACAGCGTGGCGGAAGGCAATGCCAACACCTTCAGCGTGAGCCTGTCCAACGCCAGCACCAGCGCCACCACCGTCAACCTGACCCTGGCGGGCGGTACGGCCGAGAAGGGGGTGGACTTCACCGGCACCACGGTGACCGTGGTCATCGGTGGCGTGAGCCAGAGCGTCGCGGTGGCGGCCGATGGCAGCTTCAGCGTCAGCGTGCCGGCGGGGACCACCGGCTTTGCGGTCAAGGTCAGTACCATCGATGATACCCAGCAGGAAACTTCGGAACGCTACAACCTGACTGCTACGGCTAATGGTTATGGCACGACCGGTACTGCCACCATCATCGACAACGATGCTCCTCCTACTGTGGTGATCAATAAACCTGCGGTGGTGTCCGAAGAGGGGCTGGCTAACGGGTTGCCTGATACCGCAGGTAATACTGATACCACCAATGCGACCGTCGCCAGCGGCACTATTACTGTGGGGGATGCCGATAGCAGTAGCGTGACGGTCAGCCTCACTGGTCCAGTCGGGCTCAAGTCCGGCGGGCTGGATGTGAAGTGGAACTGGGATGCATCAGGCAAGGTGTTGACCGGGTATACCGGTACCTTGGGTGGTACGGACTATAAGGCTGTGCTTGATGTCAAACTGACCGCACCTGCAGGAAGTACCAAAGGCGATTGGGGTTATGACGTAACTCTGAAAGGTGCTCTCGATCACCCGGTGACGGGTACCGAGGACTCGCTGAGCTTCAACGTCGGAGTTTCTGTTTCTGATGGACAGAGCACTACGGTTGGTTCGCTGCCTATCACTGTTGAGGATGATGCGCCGATTGCCGGTGACAGTGCCGCTGTCTCCGTGGTTAACACCCATATTCCGGATGTTTTGACCGGTAAATTCAGCCTGACTGGATATTCCGGTGACAAGTCGGAGATCGATGCTGGTCGTTTCACCATTACGGCCAAGGGGTTCGAATCTGCCACCTCCTCCAAGTTGATCGATGCCTCTGTCAATGGCTCGCCGGATGGCCTCGGGGTCAAGAGCGTAGGGGCGCCTTATCATAACCTGTCGAATGAAGTGGATTTCCGCAAGTTTGCCGATGGTTCCAGTGCCTCCGAGCAGCTGGTCTTCAAGCTCGATGCCGGGACGGTAGCCTATGGTGCCAAGCTCGAGTTCAGCAAGATCTATGGGGGTGAGCTTGAGAGCGGCGTGGTGGAGTTCTGGCGTGGCGGCGATCTGGTGGCGACCCAGACCTTTAGCTCCAACGCTCAAAGTGGCGACTATGCTGCCAACTTCCAGGTGCAGCAGGGTGGCTTTGATACCATGGTGGTCAGGGCTACTGATAACGGTAACTCCTTCAGTATCAAAGACAACAGTGACTTCACCATTAAGTCGATTGAATTCCTGGGTTCCTCGACTCCTCAGGCGATCGCCTATGGCTCCGGTTCGGTCAATCCCCAGTGGGGGGCGGACGGTAAAGGAGCGCTCGAGCTGGTGTCCGGTGAGAGTGGTCTCAGAACGGCCAGCGGTTCCTTGATTACCCTGATGGCCGATGGGGCAAATACCCTGCTCGGTAAGGATGCTGCCGGCCATCTTGTCTTCAAGATGGAGTTCACCCCGGCCACCGGCCAGTGGGAGTTCTTCCAGTATGAACAGATGCAGCGCCCGGTTGGGGATGGGGATATCGACTTTGTCTTCAGAGCCGTAGATAAGGATGGCGATGCCTCTTTGGGCAGCTTCGCGGTCAACCCGCTGAGCGCTCCCTCAATCGCGTCCGTCTCCGATGCATCGGCGACCGAAGGGGTCGCTTTGGCTCACAGCGTTACGCTGACATCCGCGACCACTGTCGCGACCGAATACAGCTTCTCGATGGTGGGCAGTGGTGCAGCCCCGACCTCTGCAGGAGATATGGGGACCCCCAGCTTCAGCAATGGGGTCAGTTACAACAGTCAAACAGGCAAGATTGTCGTGCCTGCCGGTGTCTCTGGCTTCACCGTTTCTATTCCTGCCGTTGACGATCGCCTCGTCGAGTCGGATGAGACGCTCCGACTCACCATTGGTGGGGTGAGTGGTTCTGGGGTAGTACACGATAATGATGCGGCTCCGACCCTGTCGATCACTGGACAGGTTCAACTCTCCGAGGAGGGGCTGAGCGGTGCTCTGCCCGACAATCAGGGCAATCCGGATACCACCAATGGCATCATTGCATCTGGCAAACTGATCGTCGGAGATGTCGATAGCAATCAAGTCAATGTCACACTTGCCGGTCCCGTCGGACTGACATCGGGTGGCAGTGCGATTACCTGGAGCATGTCTGGGCAGACACTGCTGGGCAGTGCCAATGGTAAACCAGTACTTGAGGTCAAGCTCACACCGCCCAATGCCACGGGTAAGGGAGAGTGGAGCTATCAGGTGACCCTCAAGGGGCCGGTCGATCATTCGGTGGCAGGGCAGGAAGATACCCTTCGCTTCGATCTGGATGTGAGAGTCTCCGATGGCCAGTCGGTGACCACAGGCAAGCTTCCGATCACCATTGAGGACGACAGTCCCGTGGTGGTGACACCTCAGGCCGGGCATATCGAGGGTTCCGGTATTCAGAGCAACCTGATGCTGATTGTGGATGTGTCTGGCTCTATGAAGGATCCCTCTGGCGTACCCGGCAAGACGAGACTGGATATTGCCAAGGAGTCACTCATTTCCCTGCTCAATACCTATGACAGTCTGGGTAGCACCAAGGTGCGCATCGTGACGTTCAGCAGTGGAGCAGATGACATCGGTGAGCGCTGGATGACGGTGACTGAGGCCAAGGCCCATATCTGGTCCTTGAGTGCAGATGGGGGTACCAACTACAAGGATGCCATCAACGAGAGTATCGATGCATTTGCCGACCAGGGTAAATTGACGGGGCAGGGGGTGCAGAATGTCAGTTATTTCTTCTCTGACGGAGAACCATGGACCGGCTATGGTGTCCCCGAGAGCACTTGGCTGAACTTCCTCAAGGCAAATGACATCAAGAGCTACTCGCTGGGTATGGGGTCTGGGATTAATCAAAATGCGCAGACCGCGCTCAACCTGGCTGCCTATGATGGCGTATCCGAGCAGAACACTGATGCCATTGTTGTGACCGATATGAGCAAGCTGGATCAGGTGATCAGCGGCACGGTACAGCGCTCCGTCAGCGGCGATCTCTTTGGTCAGGCTGGAACGGGGGCCGGTGCCGATGGCGGGGCCATCAGCTCGGTGCGTGTCGATGGCCACGTTTATACCATCGAGAATGGACGTCTTGTCAGCGGTGCCGATCAGGGGGGCAGCTATTATGCCCAGCATCAACAACTGCAGATCACTCTGGATAATGGTGACAAGCTGACCGTCGGGTTGGTAACCGGTGAGTATCTCTACCAGACCCAGCAGCATGGTGCCCAGACCAAGAATATTGGCTTCGATCTGCTCGATGCCGATGGTGACAAGGCCACGGGTAACCTGAACCTGGTGATCGAGCCGTCAGATAACGGCAGGACGTTCGCCGGGCAGGATGGAGACGATCACCTCACCGTCCTCGATGCCAGCCGAGTGCATGTCGCCCTTGGTGGAGTGCTGGGCAGCGGCCCTCAGGAGATGACCGAAGTCAATGTCGATACCCGTGCCGGTGTGACCCTGTACGGTGGCAAGGGGAATGATCATCTGACCGGTGGTGCGGGCGACGATACCCTGATCGGTGGTACCAATGGGCATGGAACGTCGGGGGCGGCACCTGGCGGCAGTGGCAAGCTCTATTACGGGGATCTGCTGACCGGTGGCGATGGTGCCGATACCTTCCTCTGGAAGCAGGGAGATGCTCTCGAGCAGGGGGCTGTCGGCAATAATACGCCTCCCCATGCCATCGACTACATCACCGACTTCCATGTGGAGCATGGTAATGAGTGGCAGCAAAGCAGCAATGGATGGAATACCTTCCGAAGTGTTGATATTGCCGACTCCGACAAGCTGGATCTCTCCGATATGCTGGATCACAGCGGTAGCAAGTTGGAGAGTGATCTTGGCAAGCTGCTCTCGGCCTTTGAGGCCACCGATGGCGTGCATCTGCAGGTAAAAGCGTCGGAAGGAAGCAGCGTGATCAGCCAGGAGATCGTTCTGCTGGGCCACTCTTTCGAGACGATCACTGGAGACAGTAACGGCAAGGTATCCGGTGGTAGTGAGTGGGCCTCCCAACAGGTGATCAACTACCTGTTGCAGAACCATCTGCTCGATATCGACAAGTAAGTTGTCATCAGCAATACAAGGCGGCGGGATTATCCCGCCGCTTTTTTATGGTGCAGAGGCGCGAAGAGGACAATAAAAAAGAGGAGCCATGGCTCCTCTCTTCGTTTCACCGGCTCACTCAGACGAGTTTGACGTTCTCGGCCTGGGGGCCCTTCTTGCCCTGGGTCACGGTGAACTGGACCTTCTGACCTTCAGCCAGGGTCTTGAAACCGTCGGACTGGATGGAGGAGAAGTGAACGAAAACGTCCGGGCCCTGAGCCTGCTCGATAAAGCCGAAGCCCTTGGTTTCGTTGAACCATTTAACCTGGCCGGTGCGAATATCAGACATGTGTCAATCCTATCAATAACAGAGGTACACAGACCCAACGTGAGGGTCAACAGATCGAAGGAGCAGGCGCCTGTCTTGGTGGCAAGCAACAAATCCCTGTTCCAAGCGGGATCGATTCTACGAGGGGGGAATGACAAGTCAAAGACGGGATTACGGTTTTATGAGCAAGCTTAAAATATTGAAAGAATGGGGAGGTGCCGCCTCCCCATCCGGGGATCAGGGGTTGCCAATCTCTTTTTGTATGAACCCTTCGTTTTCGCGTACATAGCGATAGATGGGCTCTCCTTTATCGCGGATCTCGACCCGCTGGATCCGGCGGTCGGCGTCGAGCAGCACATAGACGGATTTACCCGCCTGCAGGCGCGTCAGGGGACGATCCGGCCCCTCGATGGCGACCAGGCGGCTGAGCTCGGCGCCCGGCAGCTGGAATTTGCGGAAAACGGCAAACAGGGTCTCCCCGGCATCGACCTCATGGGTGAGCCAGTTCCATCCGGCCGGCAGCTTCTCGACCGCCTTGGGCTTGGGCTGGATGGGTTGACCGCTGGCCGTCTGCTGGGCCTGAACCGGTACGGCGATGGGGACCGCCAGCGAGCCGGAGGGGGCGCTCTGCACCGGCAGCTCGTCGCTCGGTTGCCAGGCCAGGAGCAGCAGCCAGAGGGGCACTAACAGCGCCAGGGCTATGGTGTGACGGCGCGGGAGCCTGCCTGTGACGATGAGGCGTTTCTTCCCGTCATCCCCGGCAGAGCGCTTGGGGCGAGCCGCATCGGTGCGAGCGCCGGCATTCGCCCGCGCCTCTTTCCACTCCTGGATTTTGAGCTGGACACGTTGGAGCAGGTTGCTGTCGGGTTGGCGCCCTGCTCTGGCACGGCGATGTTGGCCACGGGGACGACGATCCGGAGTCGGCACAGGGTTTTCCTCTTACTGCATTGCCTCCACAGGCAAATTCGGCGCCTATGGTAAACGGACTCGCCCCCGAGGGGGAGAGTCCGCAAGAGGAAAATTACTTATTTGAGGCGGAACTGACCGAGCAGACGCTGCAGTTGATTGGCTGCCTCGCGCAGTGCCTGGCTGGCCTGGGCCGTCTGGGTGGCATCCTGGGCGATCTCGGTGGCCAGGGTATTGGTCTTGGAGAGGTTGCCAGAGACGGTTTCGGAGACGGTGCTCTGCTCCTCGGCCGCAGACGCTATCTGATAGGTCATGTCGTTGATGGTCGAGATGGCCTGGTAGATGGCCCCCAATGCCTCCTCGGCCTGATCGGCCTCACCGACCGCCTGATGAGTCAATTGTTGACTCAGGCTGATGGCCTGCACCGCATTGTCGGAGCTCTGGCGGATCTTCTCGATCAGCTCCTGAGTGTTTTGCACCGCCTGCTGGGTGTTGCCGGCCAGCTTGCGCACCTCGTCGGCGACCACGGCGAAGCCACGGCCTTGCTCGCCGGCCCGCGCGGCCTCGATGGCGGCGTTGAGGGCCAGCAGATTGGTCTGATCGGCGATCCCCTGAATAACGGTGAGTATGCTGGTGATCTGCTCGCTGTCCTTGGCCAGGCTGTCGACCACCTCTGCTCCTCGGCCGGCTTCATCGGCGACCTTGTGCATCGACTTGATCATCTGCTGGAAGCGGCTCTTGCCCTGATCGGCCGCCTGCTGGGCCTGCTTGGCCGAGTTGGCGGTGTTGTTGGCATGGGTGGCCACCTCCTGGCTCACATAGGACATCTCCTGTACCGCGGTGAGCATCTGATCCATCTCGGCCTGATGATGCTGCAAGTTGTTGTCGGTACGGGCGGCTATCTGATCGGTCTCACCGGCGTGACGGTTGACCTGTCCTGCGGTCGTCAATACGTCTCCCAGCAGGTGCTGCAACTTGTCGATGAAGCGGTTGATTCCCTTGGAGAGGGCCCCCAGCTCATCGACGGAGCGGGTGGTGAGACGCTTGGTGAGATCCCCTTCGCCATCGGCGATGTCATCGACCAGGGTCACCATCTGGCGGATTGGGCCTGTGATGGCGCGGGCGATCATGACCATGGTCAACAGAGCCAATACCAGAACGACCAAGGCGCCGATCAGTTGCTGAGTCACGGCGGCGCGGTTCATGTCGGTGAGCTGGCCCTCCAGTTGGTCGGCCCGCTCGAGCACCACGCTATAGGGCAGGGTGACTATGATGGCCCAGTTGCGAGCCAGACCGGGTACGGCGATAGGGACCGAGATACGGAAGGCGCCGTCGAGTTCCTGGCGTTGCACCTCCGGCTTGAGGTAGTGGCTCCACTGCTCACCCAGCAGGCTCTTGGCATGCTGACCCAGGACGCTGTCGTTGCCACTGGTGCCCGTGATAACGCCGGCGGCACTGACGATCAGGGTTTCCCCCTTGCCGTCGTAAATGTTGGCGTTCAGGCTCTTGGCCTGCTGACTGATGGCGCCCACCTCGAGATCGACGGCGACGATGCCGCGAAAGCGCCCGTCAGCCATGATGGGGGTCGTAATGGTGCTCACCATTACCTTCTGGCCGTTAATATCGACCTGGAACGGATCGATGAGGCAGGAGCGCCCCTCCCGCTGCGGGCAGGCATAGTAGTCATTGGCCGGGTTCCCAAACTCATCGGTGTCCCCCTTCTCGATGGAGAGCAGCAGATCGCTGCCGATGGTGTTGCCCTCCTTGTAGTAGTAGGGGACGAAGCGGCCCTGGGCATCGCTGCCGGACTCTCCCTGGCCTGCAAAGCTGGCGTCCTGCCCGTCGAAACCGTTTGGGGCAAAGCCGGCGAAGCTGCCATAGAGGGAGGTGTCGAGCATCAGCTGGGCGTGGAGCAACTTGATCGCCTCGGCGCGGCTGATGGCCAGTTTCCCCTCCTGCTGCAGGGCAAAGGTGCCGGCGAGAGACTGGGTGTAGGAGAGGCTCTTTTGCAGCAACTGGGTGATCACTGCCGCCTCGGCACGGGCGTTGGCCGTGACTTTCTGCCAGGCCTCCTCCTGCAGAGCATGACGGCTGGAGTCGACCGTCAATTGCTGGGTCTGGCGACCCGAGTATTGGTTGAGGAGGATGAGCAGGGACAGGGCGACGGTCATGGCGACCCCCGCCATGACCAGGATCCGGGTCTGGATGGAGCGGAACTGCATTGTCATGTTCCTTATGAGGCTGATTTGTTATGTTTATCGACCGCTGCAGCAGGATCTGGAGCGGTTCGGGCAAGGAATGAGTAGCTAATCCCAATTTTCATCCCGATTTTGGGATCATTTTCAAACTTCTTGGTTTACAAGGTCTTTATCCGAATCATGGCGCCCTTTTCCCATCTGGCGGCAGGGGTGCTAAAATGCCGCCGTTTTTACGGCGAATCGGCCCTCGACCGGGCCCACACACAAGGCTTAACCATGAAAGTCAAAACCCGCTTTGCTCCCAGCCCGACCGGCTTCCTGCACGTCGGCGGTGCCCGTACCGCGCTCTACTCCTGGCTGTTTGCCAAGAATCAGGGTGGTGAATTCGTGCTGCGTATCGAGGATACCGATCTGGAACGTTCCACCCAGGAGGCCATCGACGCCATCATCGAGGGCATGGCGTGGCTGGGGCTGGGCTGGGACGAGGGTCCCTACTACCAGACCAAGCGTTTTGACCGCTACAACGCCCTGATCGACGAGATGCTGGCCGACGGCCGCGCCTACAAGTGCTACTGCTCCAAGGAGCGCCTGGAAGCCCTGCGTGAAGGCCAGATGGCCAGCGGCGAGAAGCCGCGCTACGACGGCAAGTGCCGTGATGGTGCCCACGATCACCCGGCCGACGCCCCCCACGTGATCCGCTTCCGTAATCCGACCGAGGGCTCTGTGGTGTTCGACGACCACGTGCGCGGCCGCATCGAGTTCGCCAACACCGAGCTCGACGATCTCATCATCCGCCGTACCGACGGCGCCCCCACCTATAACTTCTGCGTGGTGGTGGACGACTGGGACATGGAGATCACCCACGTGGTGCGTGGTGAAGACCACATCAACAATACCCCGCGCCAGATCAACATCTACAAGGCCCTGAACGCCCCCGTGCCGGAATTTGCCCACGTCTCCATGATCCTGGGTGACGATGGCGCCAAGCTCTCCAAGCGCCACGGCGCCGTCTCCGTCATGCAGTATCGCGATGACGGCTACCTGCCGGAGGCCCTGCTGAACTACCTGGTGCGTCTGGGTTGGTCCCATGGGGATCAGGAGATCTTCACCCTGGACGAGATGATCAAGCTGTTTAGCCTGGATGCCATCTCCAAGTCGGCCTCGGCGTTTAACACCGACAAACTGCTGTGGCTCAACAATCACTACATGCGCACCCTGGATCCGGCCTATGTGGCCAAGCACCTGGCCTGGCACATGGCCGATCAGCAGATCGACACCGCCAATGGCCCCGAGCTGACCGCTGTCATCACCTTGCTGGCCGAGCGCTGCAACACCCTGCGCGAGTTGGCCGCCCAGAGCCGCTACTTCTTCGAGGAGTATGAGGCCATCGACGAGGCTGCCGCCAAGAAGCACCTGCGCGGTGTTGCCGCCGAGCCCCTGGCCCTGGCCAGGCAGAAGCTGGCTGCTCTGGAGAGCTGGACCACCGAGTCCCTGCACCAGGTGATCGAGGCCACTGCCACCGAGTTGGGGCAGGGGATGGGCAAGGTTGGCATGCCGCTGCGTGTGGCCGTGACCGGTCTGGGCCAGTCACCCTCCATCGATGCCGTCATGGCTCTGGTGGGCAAGGAGCGCGTGCTGGGTCGCATCGATCGCGCCCTGGCGTACATCACCGAGCGCATGGCCGCCGAATAAACTGCCCTTGTGCGACGAGAACGGGCCCCGTGATGGGGTCCGTTTTTTTTTGTATCGCGGAAACGAAGAAAGCCAGTCATGGGACTGGCTTTCTGGTCACTCAGAGGGAATTACATGCTCTGGGTGAAGGTGCGGGTGATGACGTCGCGCTGCTGCTCCGGGGTCAGGGCATTGAAGCGAACGGCATAACCGGATACACGGATGGTCAGCTGGGGGTACTTCTCCGGATGCTCGACGGCATCTTCCAGCGTCTCGCGGCTCAGCACGTTGACGTTCAGGTGCTGGCCACCTTCGACCTGGGGAGCGGCTTGAATGGCGACTTCGCGGTATTCGAACTTGCCCAGCTCGGCAACCTTGACCTGCTGATCGGCGGTGAAGGCGTCACCCTTTACGCAGATGCAACGAGCTTCCTGGTTGGCTTCGTCCAGCAGCCAGAAAGAGTTCAGCAGTGCGGCGTTGTCGGCGTGGGTGATTTGGATGCCCTTGATCATGGTACGACTCCTGTTGAGAGCGGATGGATTGTAAGGAAGTTACCCACGATCATGGAAAAGGGGCTGCCGCCTTACACCTTTAATTCGTCGAAGGCATATATACCATGGTGGTAATAGTACGAAAATTGATTTAAATCAAAAAATATCCATTTAGCCCCGCTTGTTTCAATATAAACAATTGAGCGCAATCAATAAAATGTGATTTTTAATGTGCTGTTAAGGTGTCTTTGTAATATATCAAATGATGCTTAATGTTGTAAATAAACTACAAGTTTTCGTGTATTTCCCGGTAGTAACCTGCTGTGCCTCTGCCGTGAATGATGGGTAAATGGGCTAGGCTTCCATAGGGTACTGGTGCTGGAGGCAGGCATGAAGATCGGGTGGTGGGCGGCGCTCATGCTGCTCTGGTTCCAGTGGGTACAGGGGCAGGAGGTGCGCATCGCGGTGGGAGAGTGGCCGCCCTATGTCGGTGCCGAATTACCCCGACAGGGATTTCTCTGCGAGTTGGTGAAAGAGGCCTTTCATGAGGTAGGAATCGAGGCTAGCTTCCACTTCTTTCCCTGGCAGCGAGCCTACAAGTTGACCCTGGCCGGCGAGTTCGAGGCCACTATGCCCTGGTTCCGCTCAGCCCAGAGGGAACAAGCTTTCTACTATTCACTGCCTCTGGGGCACTTCACGACCCGGCTCTTCGCATTGGCGGATCGCCCCCTGCCCGGGTTGCGCTCCTTGCAGGGCTACAAGGTGGGTGGCACCCGGGGTTACTACTATGGTGAGATGTTTGCGTCCCTGCAGAACGAGCTGGAGATGGAGTGGTCCATGAGCGATGAGCAGACTCTGGGCAAGCTGCTACTCGGACGCACCGATGTCATGGTGATGGATGAGCAGGTGGTCCTCGCCCTGCTTAAGGAGAAGGGGATCCCCAGAACGCGGTTGCACTCCCACTCCGAGCCCGTATGGTCTGAGGAGGGGGTCTTGTTGATCCCGCGCCGGTTACCCAATGCCGACGCCCTGGTGAATAAACTCAATGTAGGCCTTGGCCGGTTGCACGATAGCGGGCGTTTTGCCCGTTACTGGCAGCCGCAACCGTGAGTTGCACCCACCGACACCAGGGCCTATTCTGGGCCCTTTCGTCGATGATGTGAGGGTTAGCAAGGTGCAAAGCTGGAGTGATGTGCTCGGGGCCGAGAAAGAGCAGGAGTATTTCAGGCAGACCATGGCCACGGTGCGGGCCGAGCGCGAGTCGGGCAAGATCGTCTATCCCCCGGCCGCCGATGTTTTCAATGCCTTCAAGTTCACCGAGCTGGGCGATATCAAGGTGGTGATTTTGGGTCAGGATCCTTACCACGGCCCCAACCAGGCGCACGGCCTCTGTTTCTCCGTCCAGCACGGGGTACGTATACCGCCCTCCCTCGTCAACATCTATAAGGAGATGGAGCGGGATCTGCCCGGCTTCACGGCCCCTGCTCACGGTTATCTCGAGAGCTGGGCACGCCAGGGGGTATTGCTGCTCAATACCGTCCTCACGGTACAGGCCGGTATGGCGCATTCCCATGCTCATCTCGGCTGGGAGACTTTCACCGACCGGGTCATCGAGGTGATCAATGCCTCCCGTGAAGGGGTCGTGTTCCTGCTGTGGGGAGCCCATGCCCAGAAGAAGGGGCGCATCATCGACAGAGGGCGCCACCATGTACTGACGGCGCCTCATCCCAGCCCCCTCTCGGCCCACCGGGGTTTTATCGGCTGCGGCCACTTTTCAGAGACCAATCGCCTGCTCGAGAGTGCCGGTTTGGCCCCCATCGATTGGACTTCCGTCTGCCGATAGATTGACCGGATTCAAAGATGGTTCATTTATTGCGCATATAATACGGGTAAAAGACTCCCTTTCATGTTCAGCGCAAGGAGTGCCGCCATGTTGTCCAGTCTGCATCAGGAACACATCAATATTGCCAAGTTGCTGGCCCTGCTCAAACGCAAGCTGCTGGCGATCCGGGCCGAGGAGAAGGTGAGTTATCACCTGATCCGCGATGTGGTCGATTATCTGGGTGAGGTTGCCGACAAGCGCCACCACCCCAAGGAAGACATGATCTACGACTACTACCTCAGATACCGGGTGGTCGACGGGGATGTGGGTAACCGCTTGCATGAGGAGCACCAGAAGCTGGTTGAGAGTGGTCGTGAACTCAAGGAAATGGTGGAGATGATCCTCCTCGATGCGGTGATCCCGCTGGATCAATTTACCGCCAAGCTGGAGCAGTTCATCACCCTGCAAGAGAATCACATGAACTACGAGGAGAAGGTTGTCTTCCCTCTGCTGCGGGAATCCCTGACCGAGGATGACTGGCGCAGTCTCGAACAGAGTTGGCTGGTCCATGCCCAGGCCGATCCCCTGTTTGGGCCTGAGGTGGCGCAGCATTTTCGCGATCTGGCCGAGCGACTGGCCCTGCATTGAGGCGCACATAAAGCAGAGACCCCGCCGAAGCGGGGTCTCTCTTTTAGAGGCTTAGAAGTCGATATCGTCGCGCGCACCATCATAGGCGATGTCGATGGACTGCAGCTCCTTTTGCAGGCGATGCTTGTCTTTCAGCGCTTCGATCTCTCTCCATTTCCTTTTTTTTCCCGTGCCCCGGCTGCGTGAACCGGGTTCAACAACATCTTCAAAATCGAAGTCGAACCTTTCCATGGTCACCTCCTGGATTTGTTGTAGTTGTCACCATCGATATATCACAACCACTCATAAATTAAAACGTTTGCGTGACAGGCCGGTGACAACCATAAAAAAGGGCAGCCGATGGCTGCCCTTGGACCCGAATGGCCTATCAGAGTTTGCTGGCCAACATGGCTTCCAGCTTGCCCTGATCGACGGCGAACAGGCGGATGCCCTCGGCCAGTTTCTCGACGGCCATGGCATCCTGGTTCAGCTCCCAGCGGAACTCGGTCTCGCTCATGGGGGTCGGCTTGGGTTGCTGTTCACCCTTGAACTCCAGCTTGCGCACCACGGCCCCTTCACTCTTGCTCAGCTCTTCCAGCAGTGCCGGGCCAATGGTCAGGCGGTCACAGCCGGCCAGCTCGAGGATCTCGCCGGTGTTGCGGAAGCTCGCACCCATTACCACTGTGTGGTAGCCGTGCTGCTTGTAGTAGTCGTAGATGGCGGTGACGGAGACCACGCCCGGATCTTCGGAAGCGGTGTAGTCACGGTTGTGCTTGGCCTTGTACCAGTCGAGGATACGGCCCACAAACGGAGAGATAAGGAATACACCGGCTTCGGCACAGGCGCGGGCCTGGGCGAAGGAGAAAAGCAGGGTCAGGTTGCACTGGATGCCCTCTTTCTCCAGCACCTCGGCGGCGCGGATCCCTTCCCAGGTGGAGGCCAGCTTGATCAGGATACGATCGTTGCTGATACCGGCTTCGTTGTAGAGACGCATCAGCTTGCGCGCTTTGGCGATGCTGCCCTCGGTGTCGAAGGAGAGGCGAGCGTCCACTTCAGTGGAGATGCGGCCCGGGACGATCTTCAGGATCTCGAGACCGATGTTGACGGCCAGTTTGTCACCGGCGTCGATGATCTGCTGGGCTTGGTCACTGCTTTGAGCCTTGGCCCAGGTGATGGCATCTTCGATCAGCGGTGCGTATTCGGGAATTTCGGAGGCCTTCAGCACCAGAGAGGGATTGGTGGTGGCGTCGATGGGCTGGTAGCGTTTGATGGCTTCGATGTCGCCGGTGTCGGCAACCACAGTGGTCAGGGCTTTCAGCTGGGTGAGTTTGTCGGCCATAGCAGTGTCTATCTCTCTGTGTCGGGGGCATGCCCGGGTGGTGCGTCCGATTGCCTGAAAGTTAATTACAGCAGGCCCTCGTCAAAACGCGAAATTCGGTGCGCCGGCAGGGGCTGGCGGCAGCGCCTGCCTACTTAATACCTCCCGCCCCACTACTGCAAGGGGGGCGATTGTTGATGCTTTGACCTGCGGGGGGCAAGGTTGGGTTGATATCGCTCTATCCAATTGATAAATAATGACAAAGTGCCTACCACCCCACTTCCAGCTCGGGAGGGATAAAAATCTTATTTTTCACTCTTAATCAAGTTGTGTGAACTCGATCACCACAAAGGTAATGAAAAGATCTTGAAATTTTCCTACATATAAACGTTTTGATGTTTTCACCCCGTTTGCGATGCCCTGTGGCGAAACGGTTTTCTGGCCACAGGATCAGGAAAAAATGCGGTAAAAGTGGAGCCAAAGGCGCTCAGCCGCGACAAAAAACCGGTGTCATTGGACAATAATTCGGCTTTTTTTCGTGAAATTGGCGGGGGAGGCTAGGTCATCTGCCCCCCCTGTGCTAGATTCCGGCCCTTTAGAAATTGCTCAAGCATGGGCAAGACAGACAGGATAAGACGGGGCTACGGCTACTGTCTTGGATGTTAATTAGAACGAGAATCTTATGGATACACTGATTGCACTGCTCAATGATCTGCTCTGGGGAGCGGTTCTCATCTACCTCCTCATCGGGGTCGGCATCTTCTTTACTGTTCGGCTCGGCTTCATTCAGGTTCGCCACTTTGGCCACATGTTCTCTGTGCTAAAGAACAGCCGCAAATCGGATCAGGCGGGGATCTCCTCCTTCCAGGCCCTCTGTACCAGCCTGGCTGCCCGGGTCGGTACCGGTAACCTGGCCGGCGTGGCCGTAGCCATCTACCTAGGTGGCCCCGGCGCCATCTTCTGGATGTGGCTGATCGCCTTCATCGGCATGGCGACCGCCTTTGCCGAGAGCGCCCTGGCCCAGCTCTACAAGGTCAAGGACGAGGATGGCAACTACCGCGGTGGTCCGGCCTACTACATGGAGAAGGGTCTCGGCATGCGCTGGATGGGGGTGGTGTTCTCCCTCTGCCTGTTGCTCGCCTTTGGTCTGGTCTTCAATGCGGTTCAGGCCAACTCCATCAGTCAGGCCATGAACGTGGCATTTGGTATTCCTGACTGGGTCAGCGGCGTCGCCCTGATGGCCCTGGCTGGCCTCATTATCTTCGGCGGGATCCGCGGTATCGCACGCTTTGCCGAGATGGTGGTGCCCTTTATGGCGTTGGCCTACATCGCCATGGCCCTGGTCATCGTCATGATGAACATCACCGAGCTGCCGGGGGTGTTTGCCCTTATCTTCAAGTCGGCGTTCGGCATCGAACAGGCGGGCTCAGGCGCCCTGGGTTACGCCATCTCCCAGGCGATGATCAACGGCATCAAGCGTGGCCTCTTCTCCAACGAAGCGGGCATGGGCTCTGCTCCCAACGCGGCGGCCACCGCCACTCCCTATCCGCCGCACCCGGCCTCTCAGGGCTATGTGCAGATGCTGGGGGTGTTCATGGATACCCTGGTCATCTGTACCTGTACCGCCTCTATTATCCTGCTCTCCGGCCAGTTTGAGCCGGGTTCCGGGATCACCGGTGTCGAGTTGACCCAGCGGGCGCTCTCCTCCCAGGTCGGCAGCTGGGGCAACATCTTTATCGCGGCGGCCATCTTCTTCTTCGCCTTCACCTCCATAGTGGCGAACTACTCCTATGCCGAGACCAACCTCATCTTCCTCGAGCACAACCACAAGGCCGGCCTGCTGCTGTTCCGTCTGGTGGTGCTGGCGATGGTGATGTTTGGCTCCGTGGGTGAGCTGCCCACCGTCTGGGCCATGGCGGATGTCTCCATGGGGCTGATGGCGATTGTCAACCTGATCGCCATCCTGCTGCTCTCGGGCGTGGCGATCAAGCTGGCCAAGGATTACAACGATCAGCTCAAGCTGGGCAAGGTGCCCACCTTCGATGCCAACAAGTATCCCGAGATCCGCAGTCAGCTGGAGCCGGGGATCTGGGACAATCCCAAGTCCTGAGGCTATCGCCTGATGTGATAGAGAGGGGAGCCGTTGGCTCCCCTTTTTCATGGGCGACGTTCGGCCCAACGCTGCAGAAAGTCGAGCAGACCGGGTGGTGAGTAGGCCAGGTTGCAGCGCAGGAAGGGGGTGGCTGGCTGGCCCTGGCGAAACTGGCTGCCCGGGGCGAGCAGGAAACCGGCGGCGAGGGCATCCCCGGCGCATTGGGCTGCGTCCTGATGCCCCGGGGGGAGGCGGACCCAGGAGAAGAGGCCGCCAGCGGGGGGGCAGAAGCTTTGCCAGCCAATGCGCTCCAGGCCTCGCTCCCAACGCTCTGCCGCACTCTGAAGGCGGCCGCGCAGGCGGCTCAGCTCCCGCTCCCGCTCGGGCTCACCCAGCATGCGCAGGACCAGACGCTCACTCAACCCGGAGGAGGCGATGGCATTAAGAGCCTTGAGACGCATCAGGCGATCGACCCGCTCCGGGGTGCCGAGCAGGTAGCCGACCCGCAGGCCCGGTGCCAGGGTCTTGGCAAAACTGCCGATGTAGATGACGCGCTCCAGGCCGGCGAGGGCTGCCAGGGTGGGGCCCCCCTCGCGTACCAGGGGGGCGCCCACGTCGTCCTCGACGATAAGGCAGTCGTGGGCCTCGGCCAACTGCAGCACCCGAAAGGCGGTGGCCGCCGAGTAGCTGGCGCCGGTCGGGTTGTGCAGTCTGGGATTGGTGAAGAAGAGGCGCGGGCGATGCGCTTTGAGCAGGGTGGCGAGCTGCTGACAATCCGGCCCCTGTGCCGTCCAGGGGACGCCGACCACCCGCATGCCGCTCAGCTCGAGCAGAGCGATCAAGTTGCAGTAACCCGGATCATCGACCAGCACCGTCTCCCCGGTCCTGAGCTCTCCCTGGACCACCAGCGCCAGCGCCTGGCTTGCCCCCTGGGTCAGCAATACACCTTCGGGCGCGAGGGCGACGCCCTGCTCCCCGTGCTGTAGCCACAATCGCTGGCGCAGAGGCTGCCAGCCGGCGCTCTCTTCATAGTGACCTCCACAGTCGGGCTCTTTGGCCAGTTGGCGCATCGCCTTCTGCAGCAGTGCGTTGGGGTACCAGTCGGGGGGCAGCCAGCCGGCTCCGGGCTGAATGAGCTCGGGGGAGGGGGTGATGCGATGGTCGGTCAACCAGCGGGGTCCGGGAGTCGGGGGAGGAGGAAAGGGGGTATTCTGCTCGTCGCGCGCCACATAGTAGCCATCACCGGGACGGGCCAGCAGGGCTCCGCTCTGGGCCAGACGACCATAGGCATCGGCCACGGTAAAGGTGCTGATCCCGAGCTGGCTGGCGAGCTGCCGTACCGAGGGCAGGCGGCTGGCCGGCAGCAGGCGATGATCGCGGATCCCCTGCTCGATGGCATGCATCAGTTGTCGCACCAGGGTACCGTGGCGGGGATCCAGAGTGAGTGGGGGCATCCGTATAGCACCTCGGGCCTGTACAGTGTGATGGTGTGTTAATGGATTGTATATGTTTTGTGGCCGTGTGATGCAATAGCCTGATGCTTCCAAGGATGAGGAGACAGACCATGAAACTTGTGACATTGATGCTGGGTTCTCTGCTGGTGAGCGGCGCCGTGCAGGCGACCGAGCCCGTGCTTCGTATCGCCACTGACGGCACCTTCCCCCCCTACAGCATGGTCAAGCCGGATGGCTCCCTGGCCGGCTTCGACGTGGACATCGCCAACGCCCTCTGCAGCGAGATGAAGGCGAAGTGCAAGATAGTGCAGTACGACTTTGACGGCATGATCCCGGCCCTCAAGGCGCGCAAGTTTGACGCCATCGTCGCCTCCATGGCCATCACGGAGGAGCGCAAGAAGGCGGTGGCCTTCAGCGACAAATATGAGGGGGGCTACTCCAGCTTCATGGGGCCCAAGGGAACGACCCTGAGCGGTGAGCCGGATGCCATGAAGGGGCAGAAAATCGGTGTTCAGATGGGATCGATCCAGGAGAACTATGCCCGCGATATCTATGGCAAGGCGGGGGCCTCGGTGGTCACCTATGGCTCACCGGAGCAGGCCTGGCTCGATCTGCAGGCGGGGCGCCTCAACGCCATCGTGGTCGAGATAGGGGTGGGGGTGGAGTTCAAGAAGCGGGAGGGGGCGGCCGGTTTCGACTTCTTTGGCCCGCGCATGGATGACCCCGACTACTTCGGGGTGGGCTCGGGAATTGCCGTGCGCCATCAGGATGAGGCCCTGCTCGCCCGCATCAACGGCGCTCTCAAGACCATCCTGGCCAATGGCACCTACAAGCAGATCAACGACAAATATTTCGACTACGACCAGTACGAGTAAGGCACGGGATGAAGCAGATCAAGATGGCATTGCCAGCCCCGGTCGGCGCCAGCCGTTATGAGCTGGTTGCCTGGGAGTTTGGCGAGAGTGGGCCGCTGGCCTATCTGCAGGCCGGCCTGCATGCAGATGAGTTACCCGGCGTGCTGGTGCTGCACCGTCTCAGGGAGGCGCTGTCCCGCCTGGAGCGGGAAGGGGCCCTGCGTGGGCGCATCCGCCTGCTGCCTTTGGCCAACCCCATCGGCATCAGCCAGCGCCTGCTCGGGCGCCATGAGGGGCGCTTCGAGCTGGGCAGTGGTCGCAACTTCAACCGTGGCTACCCCCTGCTGGTCCGCGCCGGTGAGCGCTGTGAGAGCCTGGATGAGGCGCGCGCTCTGTTGCTGGAGCGACTGGCCGGGCTGCAGGGGCGCTCCGAGCTGGAGCGCTTGCAGCAACAGCTGTTTGGCTGGGCGCTGGAGGCCGATCTGGTGCTGGATCTTCACTGCGACGGAGAGGCACTGGTGCACCTCTACGGCAATACCCGCCAGCAGGAGGCGCTGGAGGCGGTGGGGCGGCGGCTGGCTGCCGGGGCGATCCTGATCGCCGGGGAGGCCGGCGGCATGTCCTTTGACGATGCACTGTTGCAAAACTGGTATCCCCTGTGCGAAGGAGCCGGCTGGCCGGTGCCGTTGGCGGTGACGGTGGAGCTGAGGGGGCAGCGGGATCTGGCCCCCGAGCTGACGGCGCAAGATTGCGAGCGACTGCTCGATCTGCTGACCGAGCGAGGGTGGTTGGTGCGTCCCCTCACCACGGTGCCGGGGGATCCGCTGACGGCCACCCCCCTGGCCGGGGTTGAGGGGGTCGTCGCCCCCGTGGGGGGGATCGTTCACTATCTGGTCGCTCCCGGCCAGTCGGTCGAGGCAGGCCAGCCCCTGGCCGAGCTGGAAGATCCCGCCAGCGGCGAGCGCAGCACCCTCCAGGCCGGAGTGAGTGGCCTCTGCTATGCCAGAGTGCCCGGCCCTCTGGTGGTTGCAGGGGAGGAGGTGATCTTTATCGCCGGGCTCACCCCTCTGCGTCAGGGGGAACTGCTGGGCCTCTAGTGGCGGCCGACCAACCACGGAGGATCTGCCGAAGCCTGCGCCTCAGGGCGCGGGCTGCTTTTGCTTGCTGGCTCTTCGAGAGGGGGGCGTAGTGCAGACGGCGATGCAGCCAGGCACACCGACGCAGGGGAAGGCTCAGTATGGGTAACTGGCGTGCCATCCGCTCGCACCAGAGAGGCAGTGACTCTCCGGCCTGCGGTGCCAGCCCTCGCTGTGTGGCACGCCGCAGCAGCGGGCGCCAGGGGCGCGCCACCCCGGGCTCCTCCTCTCTGAGTAACCACAGCAGGGGCAGGGCGCAGAGGAGAAGCCCCCCCAGGATCAACCAGGGGAGGTGGCGACGCAGGGAGGGCCAGGGGGCGGTCAGTCGTTGCCAGAGGGTGCTGGCATCGTAGTTGAGGACCCAGCGGCTCCAGTGGTAGTCGATGCTGGCCCACCACAGCCGCAGCGGCGTCAGCCAGGCCAATTGCCGATAGCGCAGTGGCGAGAGTAGTCCCTCTGCGCTCGTCTCGCCCTCGCCCAGGCGCTCAGCGACCACCACGGCAGTGGGGTCGAGGCGCTGCCATCTGCCCCTCTGGTCCAGGTATTCCACCCAGGCGTGAGCATCGTATTGATAGATCGTCAGATATCCCCCCTGCGGGTTCCACTCTCCCCCCTGATACCCACTCACCAGCCGGGCCGGTACTCCGGCCGCACGCAGCAAGAAGGCCGCCGCCGAGGCATAGTGGACACAAAGCCCGAGCCGTTGGCCAAACAGGAACTCATCGACGGGATCTGCCCCCAGCAGAGGTGGGGTCAGGGTATAGCTGAACCCCTCCCTGGCAAACAGAGAGAGGAGTCGGCGGACCAAGGCGTCCGGGCTCTCTCCTCGCCACTGACGGGCCAGCGCGCGAGACTTGGGATTCCCCTGCGCCGGCAGTTGCAGGTTGCGCTGGCGGGTCTGCTCGTCGGCGCGGCCCCGCTCCCCGCGGGCGACCCGGTAACCGATACGCTGGCTGCCATCATCGAGGCGATAGAGGGTGTCTGCCGGGCTGAGCTGCACGGGTCCCGAGCGTGGCATCGGGTGCTCCAGCGCCGGTAGCCAGCGCAGCCGCTGGGGCTCGGCGATGATCTCGTACTCCCCTTGGCCGGGGGGACCTGAGATCGTTTCTGCGACCGGTTGGGGCCACTGCTTGCGGCGCCAGGCCTGCAAGGCCGGCGTCGGCTGCCAGGCGCGCCCGTCGAACCACTCCTGACGCAGCACGGGAAAGTAGCGCTCGGCTGGCAGGGGCAGGCCCCCATCGAAGGTGACCCGAAAGGCGAGCTCCCCGGAGCGCAGCAGGGTGCTGATCGCCCCCGGCTCCACTTTTTCGTCGAGGCCGCTTCTGGCCACATGGCTCTGGGGTACCTGCCACAGGGGAGGAAGCCGTGGCAGCAGCAGGAACAGCCCGACCTGCAGGGGAAGGGCCAGCAAGAGGGCGAGCAGGGCCGGCCGATGGGGGGCGCGTCCCTCTGGCCAGCTGGCGAGCACCAGAGCGGTGATCCCCAGCAGGTAGACGGCGCCGAGCAGCAGCGCCCAGGGCAGGCTCTGGCGCTCGATAAGGGAGAGGGCGATCAGAAAGAAGAGCACCACCAGCAAGGGCTCCATGTCCCGCTCGCGGGAGAGCTCCAGAAATTTCAGGCCATAACCCAGGCAGAGCAGGTTGATGAGGGTGGCGAGCAGGCCGCTCCCCCTGGCCTCCAGGAGTAGCAGTGCCAGTGACGACAGGGTGAGCAGCAGCCGCAGGGGGCGCCCCGGCATGGGCCAGGCGCGCCACAGGGTCACTCCCCGCCACCCCTGGCAGGCGAGGATCGCGATCACTACCCAGCCGTGCAGATAGGGCCAGAGAGCCAGCAGCAGAGGCAGTTGCAGCAGCAAGGCCAGTAGCCAGAGGCGTCGACTCTCCAGCATCAGGGGGCTCCGTAGCGGGCCAGCGCCCAGCGACACTCCCGCAGGAAGGTGGGCGAGGCGTCTGGCCCCAGGGGGGTATCGAGGCGCAGGGTGTAGGGTTGGCCCTCATGGCAGAGGTGTTGACACCACCAGGCCAGGGTGGCGAGGCGCAGCTCCAGGTCGCCTCTGGCCCGTGCCAGGGTGAGGCTGTCGGGCTCACCGCCCCCTTCGCAGAAGCGCTTGCTGAGGAGCCCTCGCCCTCGGGCCAGCTGGTGCCAGGCGATGCGGCTCTGGGGTTCCCCTCTCTGGTAGGGGCGCAGCTCGTGAAAGTCGCCGATGGGGGCGGGGCGTATCTGTGGGCCCACTTGTTCACCATCCCCCTCGGGCTCTCGCAGGGGGGCCGCCAGGGGGGCAGGGGCGAGCCAGAGGGCCAGCTCCAGATCGAGCAGACTCCAGCAGCGAAACAGCCCCATCGGATAGCGGCTCTCGATACGCAGGCGCGCCAGAGGGAGGCGACCGCGCCGGGTACCACTCAGTGCCAGGGTGAGGGTCTGTACCCCGCTGTGGCTCTCGGCCAGCTGGAGCCGGCTCTCATTGAGGGTGAAGGTCAGGGCCCGGGCCTGACCGCAGAGAGTGAACGGAAGCGGGGTTGGGCTGCCCACCTCGCCGAGCTGGGGGGGCGAGCCGGCCAGGCGCAGGCCGCTTAAGTTGCGGTGGGTGAGCAGCATGGCAACCAGCAGCAGGCTGCCCAGGCCGTAGGCGAGCAACAGGACCAGATTGCTCTGGTAGTTGGCGCCGAGCAGGAAGATGGCCAGCAGGGTGAGTAGAAACAGCCAGCCGAGCCGGGTGGGGAGAATAAAGAGGTTGTGTCGTCCCAGGGTGATCTGGCGCGCCGGCGGGATACGCCGCGCCAGCCACTTCTGTTGCCATTGCAGCCAGGGTTTCATGGCCGCTCCGGGTCGACCCGCTCCAGCAGGCGCTGGCTCAAGGGGCTGCTCTCCCCCTGCTGCAGCCCGAAGCTGCCGCGCAGGCGGTGTTCGGCCACATAGGGAAAGACGGCGCGCACATCGTCGGGGGTGACGAAGCGGCGACCGGCGACGAAGGCCCAGGCCCGGCTCACCGTCAGCAGGGTCTGGGCGGCTCGTGGGGAGAGGGGTTGGGGCAGCTCGGGATCGAGTCGGCTCTGGGCGACCAGGGAGAGCAGGTACTCCAGGGTATTGTCGGCCACGTGCAGTCGAGCCACCTCCTGCTGCATGCCCTGCAGTTCGGTGGCGTTCAGCAGGGGGGCTGGGAGGGGGGCCTGTTCGCCCCTGAGCAGGGCGCGCTCGGCATCCCGCGCCGGAAAGCCCAGCGAGAGGCGCACCGCGAAGCGATCGAGCTGGGATTCGGGTAAGGGATAGGTACCCGCCTGATCCGCCGGGTTCTGGGTGGCGATGACGAAGAAGGGGGCAGGCAGGGGATGGCTGTGGCCATCCACGCTCAGGCTGGTCTCGCTCATGGCCTCCAGCAGGGCGCTCTGCACCTTGGGGCTGGCCCGGTTGATCTCGTCGGCCAGCAGCACCTGGCTGAAGAGGGGGCCGGGATGAAAGCGAAAGTGCTGCTCCGAGGGGTCGAAGATGGAGACCCCGATGAGATCCGCCGGCAGCAGATCGGCGGTGAACTGGACCCGGCGATAGTCGAGCCCGAGGGCGTGAGCCAGCGCATGGGCCAATGTGGTCTTGCCCATGCCCGGGAGATCCTCGATCAGCAGATGGCCCCTTGCCAACAGGGTCACCAGGGCGATGCGGATCTGCAGGGGTTTGCCCAGTATTACCCTCTCCAGGGTGGCCAGCAGTGACTCCAGCAAGGTTGCCTCCTTTTTCCCGCGTTCCGAGTTGAGCTTAGCCTCTGGGCACGCACGGGAGTTATTGTGGTATCACACAATAAAGGGCCGGCCTTCGGTAGAATGGGGCGGAATGGATAACAGGGGCAAGCATGAGCGTGTTTAGACGGATGTGGCTGATGACGGCGACCCTGCTGCTGGTGGCGATCTACGAGTGGGGGCCCCAGCGGGCGCTGATCATCGCACCCGCTGGCGGTTGGCTGGTCTCCACCCTGGACGATCGTCCGGCAGGTGGGGATTCGGTGGCGCGTCTGGAGGCGGGTCACATCATGGAGTGCGAACTGAGCCTCACCTATCGCTGGCCTTACTGCGAACTGCTCATCACCCTGGCGGCGCCCGAGCAGGGGCTCGATCTCTCCGGCTATGAGACCATGCGGATCAAGTTGCAGGCGAAGGGGGCCGACGATCTGCCCTGGCGTATCTACCTGCGTAACTACCATCCGGCCTACTCCCGATCGGACGATCCCGTCTCCCACAAGATCAACTCGATTCTGCTCGATCTGCAGGCCTATCCGGGGGAGGTGGAGATCCCCCTCTCCCTCTTCACCCCTGCCACCTGGTGGCTCACCGACTATGAGATCCCCCTGTTGCAACAGGGGCGCGATCTCAGCCGGGTCTTTGCCATCGAGATAGCGACCGGCTCGGGAGCACCGGCGGGCCACTATCGCCTCAAGGTGGAGTCCCTCAGCTTCCATGGCCCCTGGCTACCTGCCTCCACCTTCTATCGTGGGCTGATGGTGCTCTGGTTCTTCTCCCTGTTGGCCATGCTGACGATGGATTACAGCGGCATGCGTCGACGCCTGGCCCGGGCCAGCGAGCGGGAGCGTCTCTCACGCCAGCGCAACCGTGAGCTGGAGCAGGTCTGTCGTCTGGCGAGTGACGAGGCGCGGTACGATCGCCTCACCGGTGCCGCCAGTCGCAGTCAGGGTGAGCAACTGCTCGCCGAATGGCGCGAGGGGAGCCTCATCTTTATCGACCTCGATCACTTCAAGGGGATCAATGACAGCCACGGGCATGCAGTGGGGGATGAAGTGCTCAAAACCCTGGTCAGCGAGCTCGGTTACTGTCTGGAGGAGGGAGTCACCCTCTGTCGTTGGGGTGGGGAGGAGTTCGTGGTGTTGGCCCCCTTGCGTCCGCTCTCCTGGGGAGAGGCCCTCGCCGAGCGGATGCGCCGGGTCGTCGCTACCTCATCCCAGTGGCCTCTGGGTCTCAGGGTTACGGCATCGTTTGGCGTCGCCGAATGTGGTCCACAGGAGCCGGTGGAGGAGGCCCTCAAGCGCGCCGATCGGGCGCTCTATCGGGCCAAGGATGGGGGGCGAAACCGGGTGGAAGTGGATACCCTGTGAGTCAGTACTGGGCCTCAAACCAGGACTCGAGGATCAGCTGGGCCGAGACGGCATCCACGCTCCCCTTGTCCAGTGCCCGGTAACCACCACGCTCGAACAGGCGGGCCCGGGCATCCGTGGTGGTGAGCCGCTCGTCCTTGAACTCCACCGGCTTGCCGAAGCGCCCGTGCAGGCGGTTGCCAAACTTGCGGGCCCGCACCGTGATCTCCTGCTCGGTGCCGTCCATGTTGAGGGGCAGGCCGACGATCAGCAGGTCCGGTTGCCACTCCTTGATAAGCTTCTCTATCTCGTCCCAGTTGGGGATGCCGTCGTTGGCCTTCAATGAACAGAGGGGCGAGGCCGAGCCGGTCAGCTCCTGGCCTACCGCTACCCCGATACTCTTGGTGCCGTAGTCAAAGCCCATCAGGCTGCGTGATGTCATAAGCGATCCTGTACGGTCAGGCGTGGCCGACCTGGGTGGAGAGGTGCAGGGTGTTGATGCCGATGCTGGCGGCCGCCTTCTCCCAGCGCTCGTGCACCGGGGTGTCGAAGATGAGACGGGTATCGACCGGTACGATGAGCCAGGCGCCGTCGACCAGCTCCTGCTCCAGTTGACCCGCACTCCAGCCGGCGTAGCCCAGGGTCATCAGCCAGTGGCTCGGAGCCTCGTCGGTCCCCAGCGTCTCCAGGATGTCGCGAGAGGTGGTGACCATCAGCTCGTCACTCAGGGAGAGGCTGGAGCCAAAGCCCTCTCTGTGGCTGTGGAGTACGAAGCCGCGATCGTTGGCCACCGGCCCCCCCTGCAGCACCGGTTGCTCCAGCTCCAGGGTGGCGGGGTGATCGATCTTCACCTGCTCGAGCAGGTCATCGACCTGCATCTCGAGGGGAATGTTGATGACCAACCCCATCGCGCCCTCATCGTTGTGTTCGCACAGGTAGACCAGGGAGCGCTCGAAGTAGGGGTCGTTGAGGCTGGGCATGGCCAGCAGAAAGTGGTTTTGCAGTGTGTGCATGGCGGTGTCTGTATCGATTCTCTCTTGCTGCAAGTATGGCAGGGTGGGGAAGGGGCCGGGGGCCCCTTCGTCAGCCCTTGCCGAGGCGGCGCTCGATGGCATCCATCAGCATGGCGCTGATGTGCACCGGGAAGGCGGCCTCGATCTCGCGGATGCAGGTCGGGCTGGTGACGTTAATCTCGGTCAGGCGATCGCCGATGATGTCGAGGCCGACGAAGATAAGCCCCTTCTCCTTGAGGGTCGGTCCGACCGCGCGGGCGATGGCCCAGTCAGACTCACTCAGGGGGCGCGCCTCACCGCGGCCGCCGGCCGCCAGGTTGCCGCGGGTCTCCCCCTGGGTCGGAATACGCGCCAGGCAGTAGGGCACCGTCTCACCGTCCACCACCAGCACCCGCTTGTCGCCCTCCTTGATGGCGGGCAGATAGGTCTGCGCCATGCAGTACTGACTCCCGTGTGCCGTGAGCGTCTCGATGATGACGCCCACGTTGGCATCATCTTCCTTCATGCGGAAGATGGAGGCGCCGCCCATGCCGTCGAGCGGCTTGAGGATGACGTCCTTGTGCTTCGCATGGAAGGCGCGCAGCTTGTCGGCTCTGCGAGTGACGAGCGTGGTCGGGGTGTGCTCGGCAAACCAGGCGGTGTAGAGCTTCTCGTTGGCGTCGCGCAGGCTCTGGGGCTTGTTGACGATGAGGCAACCCTCGTCCTCGGCTCGCTCCAGCATGTAGGTGGCGTAGATAAACTCGGTGTCGAACGGCGGATCCTTGCGCATCAGGATCACGTCCAGGCTGGAGAGCGGCTGATCCACCACGTCACCCAGGCTGAACCAGTGGGTGTAGTCATGCTGGACGCTGAGCGGACGCATGGTACCGAAGGCGCGGCCTTCCTCCATGTAGAGATCCTTCATCTCCAGGTAGAAGAGCTCATAGCCGCGTTTTTGCGCCTCTTCGAGCATGGCGAAGCTCGAATCCTTCTTGATGTTGATAGACGAGATGGGGTCCATCACGATGCCGAGTTTAATGGTCATCCGCTGTTCCTTCTTAAGGGCGCGATAGGGGTGTAGGGTCGATTGGCGAACTAACCGGCCGTTTCTGGCTGCCATCATCCGATGCCAGGACGGGGCCTGTCGAGCTTGCCGGGGGGATCACGCGAGATCGCCGAAACGGCACTGCAGCGCCGTGATGACGGTCAGGGCCGCCGTCTCGGTACGCAGCACGCGCGGGCCGAGCAGCATCTCCTTGAAGCCCTGCTCCACCGTATCAGCAATCTCCCGCTCCGACAGCCCCCCTTCGGGGCCGATCAGCAGGCGCACCCCGTGTTCGGGGGCAGGCAGGGTGCTGATGCTGTACTCGGCACGGGGGTGCAGGTTGAGCTTGAGCTCTGCCGTCTCCTCGCGCATCCAGGCGTCCAGCTCCATCGGCGTACGTACCTCGGGCACCCGGCTACGGCCACACTGCTCACAGGCGCTGATGACGATCTTCTGCCACTGCTCGCGCTTCTTCTCCAGCCGTTCGGCCGGCAGCTTGACGCCGCAGCGCTCGGAAAAGAGCGGCGTAATGCAGGTGACGCCGAGCTCGACCGCTTTTTGGATGGTGAAGTCCATCTTGTCGCCACGGCTGATCACCTGGCCCAGGTGGATCGCCAACGGGGACTCGACCCGGTTCTCGGTGACGGCCGTCACCTCCACCTCGACCCCCTTCTTGGTCACGGCACGGATCACGGCGGGAAACTCTTCGTCACCGCCGTTGAACAGCACCAGCTCCTGCCCGGGCTGCATGCGCAGCACGCGGCCGATATGGTTGGCGCCATCTTCCGAGAGGGGAAGGATAAGGCCCAAAGCGAGTCGGGCCGGCTCATAGATTCGTGGAATACGCATGCTTATTGGCACTGCCTGTCGATGAAGGGGTTGCTGTTGCCCTGAATGCCGGCGATGCGCCGGTTGCGCTCGCACTCCCAGCCCTCGGCCGGGTATTGGCGATCCCAGGCTTCGAACAGTTTACGCTGCTGCGCCGCCAGACGCAGCCCGTACTGCTGGCTCATATAGAAGTAGGCGCGGGCGATCTGGCCGCGTACCGGCCCCTTGGGCGGCTGGACCTGGCGATCCTTGAAATCCACCAGCATCTGGCAGTGACCATACTGGTTGGGCTTGCCATTCCAGTCTGAGAAGCGGTAGTTGGCGCGATCCCCGTTCACCTCACCGATGGCGGGGAAGAGGTTGTGCATGTCCCCTTCCATGGTGTTGAACTGATCGCTCTTGCCGCAGTTTTTGCGTCCCCCTTGCTGCCAGCACTGGAGCTGGTGGCCAAACTCCCAGGCCGGTACCACGTGCTCCCATTCGATACGGGAGGCGCGCTCGGCCTGCTTGCGGGGCAGGTAGCCACAGCTCTCCCAGTCGGGGGCCATCTTCTTGCCGTTGTACTTGATGTTGCAGCCGCAGTAGAAGCTGGTGGGGTGGCTCTGATAGAGCTTGACCAGATCCTGCTTGGCTTCACGGAAGGTCTGGGCCGACGTGGTGCCGGCGGCCAGGGCGCCGAGCACGAGGAGCATCAATCGAAACATAAAATCGCTTAATTCTTCATGGAGTTAGGCACGAAGGGAGGAGCTTACCACAGGGGCGATGGCCCCGGCAGGGGTCAGTCGACCGGTACCAGCTCGCTGCGACAGGCCCGGCAGTGGTAGCGAGCCTCGCCTCGTAGCACCTTGTTGTGGCGGCGCACCGAGAGGGCGTGGTCGCGACAGGTGCAGCGATAGGCAAAGGTGCGCTCGGCCAGCGGCGCCAAGTCAAAGCGGTGGGTGACCCGGGGCGGCAGGGCGAAGATCTCCTGCATCACCGATTGCCACTGGCGGCCATGGGGCAGAACCCGGCTCTTGCCCCGGCCGCTGCCCCACAGGGCATGGACCAGCAGGTGCGCCACCTCATGAGGGACAACCTCGGTGTGGAAGGCGGCCTCGTTGCCGACATAGAGGGTCGGGTTGAAGCGCAGCTCCCAGCTCTGCAGACGGGCCGTGCCGGCGGCGCGGCCGCGCAGGTCGCAGCGCACCAGGGGGCGAGGGAAGGTGCGTCCGAGCCGGGCTTCGGCCTGGGCAAAGCAGGCGTCGACCCGTGCCGTGATGAGGCTGTGCATGGTGCTGCTCATGGCAGATAACAAAAAGGGAGCCGAAGCTCCCTCTTTCCCGGCTTGCCGATTACAGGCCGGCGGCGGCGCGCAGCAGCTCGGCCTTGTCGGTCTGTTCCCAGGGGAACTCGTTGCGACCGAAGTGACCGTAGGCGGCGGTGGCCTGGTAGATGGGGCGCTTGAGATCCAGCATCTGGATCAGGCCGTAGGGGCGCAGCTCGAAGTGCTCGCGTACCAGCTTGACCAGCAGATCCTCGGCCACCTTGGCGGTGCCGAAGGTCTCGACGCTGATGGAGGTGGGCTCGGCCACGCCGATGGCGTAGGAGACCTGCACTTCGCAGCGATCGGCCAGGCCGGCGGCGACGATGTTCTTGGCCACGTAACGGGCGGCGTAGGCGGCAGAGCGGTCAACCTTGGACGGATCCTTGCCGGAGAAGGCGCCACCACCGTGACGGGCCATGCCGCCGTAGGTGTCGACGATGATCTTGCGACCGGTCAGACCACAGTCACCCATGGGGCCGCCGATAACGAAACGGCCGGTCGGGTTGATGAAGTACTTGGTATCCTTGGTGACCCACTCGGCCGGCAGCACCGGCTTGATGATCTCTTCGCGCACCGCTTCCACCAGGTCGCTGTGGCTGATGTGCTCGGCGTGCTGGGTCGAGAGCACCACAGCATCGATGCCGAGGATCTTGCCATCGTCACCGTAGGCGAAGGTGAGCTGGCTCTTGGCATCCGGGCGCAGCCACGGCAGGGTGCCGTTCTTGCGCACTTCGGCCTGGCGCTTCACCAGCAGGTGGGAGTAGGTGATGGGGGCCGGCATCAGCACGTCGGTTTCATTGGTGGCGTAGCCAAACATCAGGCCCTGGTCACCGGCGCCCTGCTCCAGCGGATCGCTGCGGTCGACGCCCTGGTTGATATCCGGGGACTGTTTGCCGATGGCGTTGAGCACGGCGCAGGAGTCGGCATCGAAGCCCATGTCGGAGTGGGTGTAACCAATCTCGCGCACGGTGTCGCGCACGATCTGTTCGATGTCGACCCAGGCGGAGGTGGTCACTTCACCGGCCACCATCACCATGCCGGTCTTGACCAGGGTTTCACACGCGACGCGCGCCTTGGTGTCCTGCTTCAGGATGGCGTCGAGCACCGCATCGGAGATCTGGTCTGCGATTTTATCGGGATGGCCTTCGGAGACCGACTCGGAGGTAAACAGCTTTGCCATGATGACCTTGCCTGTGGTTGTGGGTCGCCGCCGCGACCACGAAAAAACGGATAATTTGTAGAGGTATCTACATCTGGACGTCTATTCTAGATAGCGACCCTCTCGATTGCCAGTACTATTTTTGCCAGATGAGGCCAATTGGCGCCGAAGATTTCCCTTTTCCATCCCGCGACCGAATGCCCCAACAAAGCGTTCACAAATCAATCGTTTTCGAACGACGGAAAAGCGATTGGCCTCCCAAAGCCGGGATCCCCCTCCAGATAGTGTTTGCACCTCGTTCGCCCTGCTGGGAGAATATCGGCCTTGCTATTTGGGCAATCACACGAAGCAATCGCAGGAGATACCGATGCCTTCTCGTAAAGAGCTTGCCAATGCCATCCGTGCATTGAGTATGGACGCCGTTCAGAAAGCCAACTCCGGTCACCCGGGTGCCCCCATGGGGATGGCGGACATCGCCGAGGTGTTGTGGCGCAGCCACCTGAAGCACAACCCGAGCAACCCCACCTGGGCTGACCGTGACCGCTTCATCCTCTCCAACGGCCACGGCTCCATGCTGCTGTACTCCCTGCTGCACCTCTCCGGTTACGACCTCTCCATCGACGATCTGAAAAACTTCCGCCAGCTGCACTCTCGCACCCCGGGTCACCCGGAGTACGGTTATGCGCCGGGCGTCGAGACCACCACTGGCCCGCTGGGTCAGGGCATCACCAACGCTGTGGGCATGGCGATCGCAGAGAAGGCCATGGCTGACCAGTTCAACCGCCCTGGCCACGATGTCGTGGATCACTACACCTACGCCTTCATGGGTGATGGCTGCCTGATGGAAGGCATCTCCCACGAAGCCTGCTCCCTGGCCGGCACCCTGGGTCTGGGCAAGCTGATTGCCTTCTGGGATGACAACGGCATCTCTATCGACGGTCACGTGGAAGGCTGGTTCACCGACGATACCGCCAAGCGTTTCGAAGCCTACGGCTGGCACGTCATCCCGGGTGTTGACGGTCACAGTCCGGAGGCGATCAACGCCGCCATCGAGGCCGCCAAGGCCGAGAGTGGCAAGCCGACCCTGATCTGCTGCCGCACCATCATCGGTTACGGCTCCCCGAACAAGTCCGGCTCCCACGATTGCCACGGTGCACCGCTGGGCAACGACGAGATCAAGGCTGCCCGCGAGTTCCTGGGTTGGAACCACGAGCCGTTCGTGATCCCGGCCGACATCGCTGCCGAGTGGAATGGCCGTGAGAAGGGTGCCGCCCTGGAAGCCGAGTGGGATGCCAAACTGGCCGCCTATGCCGCCGCTCACCCCGAGCTGGCTGCCGAGTTCAAGCGCCGCATGGCCGGTGAGCTGCCCGCCAACTGGGCGGCTGAGTCCACCAAGATCATCGAAGCCCTGCAGGCCAACCCGGCCAAGATCGCGACCCGTAAGGCCTCCCAGAACGCCCTGGAAGCCTTCGGCAAGCTGCTGCCGGAATTCATGGGTGGCTCTGCGGATCTGGCTCCGTCCAACCTGACCATGTGGTCCGGCTCCAAGTCTCTGACCAACGAAGACGCCGCCGGTAACTACATCCACTACGGTGTGCGCGAGTTCGGCATGTCCGCCATCATGAACGGTATCGCTCTGCACGGTGGTTTCATCCCCTACGGCGCCACCTTCCTGATGTTCATGGAGTATGCCCGCAACGCCCTGCGTATGGCTGCCCTGATGAAGCAGCGCGCCATCTTCGTCTACACCCACGACTCCATCGGTCTGGGTGAAGATGGCCCGACTCACCAGCCGGTTGAGCAGATCGCTTCCCTGCGTCTGACCCCGAACATGAGCACCTGGCGTCCCTGTGACCAGGTAGAATCCGCCGTGGCCTGGAAGCACGCCATCGAGCGCACCGACGGTCCGACCTCCCTGATCTTCTCTCGTCAGAACCTGGCCCAGATGGACCGCACTGCCGAGCAGCTGGCCAACGTGGCCAAGGGGGGTTATGTGCTGAAGGATTGCGCCGGTACCCCGGAGCTTCTCCTGATCGCCACCGGCTCCGAAGTCGAGCTGGCCGTGGCCGCCTATGAGCAGCTGACCGCCAAGGGTCGTGCCGTGCGCGTGGTCTCCCTGCCGGCCACCGACGTGTTCGACGCCCAGAGCGCCGAGTACAAGGAGTCTGTTCTGCCCTCCTCCGTTACCAAGCGTGTGGCCATCGAAGCCGGCATCGCCGACTACTGGTACAAGTACGTGGGCTTTGGCGGCAAGATCATCGGCATGCGCACCTTCGGCGAATCCGCGCCGGCCGAGCTGCTGTTCAAGGAATTTGGCTTTACCGTGGAAAACGTGGTTGCGACCGCAGAGTCCCTGTAATAGCTGACCATTGGGCCACTCTGGTCCAATAGCCTGAAAATAAAACGCCCTCCATCGCAAGATGGGGGGCGTTTTTATTGGCAAAGGAAAATAATAAATTAAAAATATATTTCAATGCCTGAGAGTTGATAGTACTTTCTCTTGATGATTAATCTTCATTGTCTTAATAAAGGCTAAGCTATGGTTATAAGAGGTTGGGTTATTATAGTTGTTGTTTTTGTACTTTTATTTTCCCCTATTGCTTTATATGTAAATACATTTGGCGGAGATTTGTCACAAGACCACTCTCGATGGGCTGAATTTGGCTCGGCAATTGGAGGTATCTATGCACCAATACTCGGATTTTTTACGTTAGTAGTTTTGATTCGTCAGCTTTCTTTACAGAAACAGATGAATGACCAGTATTATTTACAGCAAGCACGAGAAGATATCGAGTTTTATGCATCGCAGTTATCTAATATTCTTGATGAATCACTGGTCGGTAATGTGCCATTGAGGGCTGTACTGCACGAAAAGTTTATGTTTTGTAGCCATGAAAATCTATGTTCAATGGATATGAAGAATATTGCCATTGATATTCATAAGGTAATGCCACAGGCACTTGATATATGGGAGGCTATATACCCTGTATTAATAGGGCTATCAGCGGTTGATGATTCATTATTTAAAATGACATTGGCATCTTCAAAGCAAAAGCTAGTTGCATTACTCAGCTTTGAAATATGTGTGGCTTTGGATAGTTTGCATTTTTGTCGTACTGATGGGAAAAGCGGTTTCACATATATTTTTAACCAAAAATTGCCAGAGATTCTGGGACACCCACCATTTTGACAGGGGCGTTGTAGTGGTCAAGTAAAACTGGCCACGGTTTTATAAGCAGCCCAATACTGCCGCTCAGATTCGTTCGGGGTTAAACCAGGATATTCTGGGACACCCACCATTTTGACAGGGGCGTAGTGCTCTGCTGGACTTGAAGCATCACTGCCGAGGAACTAGCCATGACCATCGCCCGTTCACGTCAAATCAGCCTGCAGGATACGCCCTACTACCATGGGATTCTGGGACACCCACCATTTTGACAGGGGCGTAGTGCTCTGCTGGACTTGAAGCCTCACTGCCGAGGAGCTCGCCATGACCATCGCTCGTTCACGTCAAATCAGCCTGCAGGATACGCCCTACTACCACGTGGTGAGCCGCTGCGTGCGGCGGGCCTTTCTGTGTGGGGAAGATGCCCACTC